>JBEKOV010000004.1:0-67400 GCA_049521415.1 Chthoniobacteraceae bacterium | reverse complement strand
CTCCTACCGTCTCGATGCGTTCTTGCAAGGGGATAATCTCGTCGTCACAGGCCATCACCACCACGGCCCGGAACTCAAGTCCCTTGGCCAAGTGCATGGTGCTGATGGAGACACGGCCGCTGGTCGTCTCAGCGTGTTCATCAAGAATCTTGAAGGGCAATTCTGCCTCTTTCACTGCGGCCTGGGCACGATCCAGTTGCCCCACCGAGCGCACGAAGACGCCAAACTCGTGCGGCAGGACGCCGGCCTTCGACTGCTCGGCCAGCCATTTCCCGACGGCTTTGATTTCTTCATTCTCAGTGGGCAGCACGCGGATAATTGGCGCCGGGCCGTTGAAGACCGAGACGGTATCGCTCCGGTCTTCATTATTGCCATCCACGTCGGTCACTTCCGGGCCGAGCAAGCGGTCGGCCTGGACGCGGATTTGGTGGGACGTGCGGTAGTTGACGCGCAGGGTGCGGGAGCGCCCCCGGATGTCCACGCCGAGGGATTTCCAGGAGAAGGGCTGCTGGAAGATGCGCTGGCCGAGGTCGCCGGCGAAGAAGAGGGCGCTAGGGCGGTCCCCGCCCAGGGCGGCGAAGAAGCGCAGTTGGGAGATGCTGATGTCCTGTGCTTCGTCTACCACGGCGAAGTCGAAGGGCAGCTGTTTGCCATTGGCCAGCGCGGAGGCCAAGGCGGTGAACAGCCCAGCGTTCGTGATGAGCTTCCGCTCCTGCAATCCATGGCGCACCCGCTCAAAGATGGACCACAGCATTGCTCGCTGCGACTCTGGCAGCCTCGTCTTGCGACCGAGGCGGGCGACGTCGCGATAAGATTCCCATGTCTCCAACTGCCAGGCATCCACCACCTGTTCCCATTCGGTGAGGAGAAAATGCAGGCTGAACTTGTGACCGCCAATTGCTTCCAATGCCGCACTGAGAAGTTCCCGCACCACTTCCCGGCTGGCGAGGTTCACAAGCCCACAGTGGGATTTAAAGAGGCGGAGACCGAGGACATCCAGGGAGTACACGTCAATGCGTTCCGCAAGACGCGGCTCGCTGCCGACAAGTCGCTTCAACTTGGTACGGAGCGCGTGGGCCAGTGTGTCGGAAAAGGTGGCGAGCAATACCCGGGCATCAGGATGGGCGCGGGCCAGATGGACGGCCCGGTGCAGCGCCACGATGGTCTTGCCGGTGCCGGCGGAGCCGGAGATGCGCGCCGGGCCGGTGTAATCGCGTTCCACCCACTGTCGCTGTTCGGGATGCAGGAAGGTCGTCCACTTCTCCCAAGGGAAATCCAGAGCCCGTTGCAGTTCCTCGATGTTGGTCATCACCCGGAAGCGGCGCTGTGCATCGGGATGGTCGAAGGGACTCGTGGCCGGCACGGCCGGTTGAGGCACCCGCGGGCGACCCCCCGTTGCCAATTCCAACAGCGCTTCGGCAGCCTCTGACGGGAGATGATCGGCCAGCGCAAGGAGAGTATCCTCCGTGGCATCTCGGACATCGTTCAGCCACTCCGCGGGCACGCCATAGCCGAGGAGTTCATCATCGGAGCGTTGGCTGAAGAGCGGATTCCTTTCCGTCGTGGGGTTTACCGGCACCGGCAGTTCCGCCTGCGCATAGACCGCCACGACTACCTCCTTCACCGTCTCCCGGATTTCCACCAGTTGCGCCGCCCCAGTCTTCGGGTGCGTCTCCAGCTTCCGTCGCTCGCCCCAGGCGTAAGCGTCGTCATGGTGAGCCACGTAACAGAGCAGCAGGCTCCCCTGCGTCTTGTGGACAATAATGCGGATGTCCGCGTTGACCCGCACCGACCAGAAGTTTTTATCCTTGGCCTTGTCAAGCTTGTGGAAGCTGAGGCCAGGGCTCGCCGGGTTAATCTGCAAGTCGAACGCCGTGGTCTTGACGGCCTTCTGCTCGTCGCCGGTCAAACGAGCGAGGCTGTTCGTGAACGTATCGGCGATGCGGAAGTCAAACATGCGCTGTCTGGATCATTTGTATCAAACACAAATCTCGAATGCTATTTCTGGCTGGGCATCAGGGCCAAGCTTCGTGTAGGCGGTTATTCCGCCATCGGCCGAAATTTTGATTGCCAGTCCCAATCGAGACAGAGCTTTCGCCGCTGCCTTGCGTCCACCGCCATCGCTTCCGCCCGGGACAGACACAATCGCCCCTGCCGAGAGCACTTCGCCCTCGTTCCCCAGCACAATGGCTCCATCCAGCGCCGCTAGTTCCTCCCGAATTGAACGGGGTATCTGTGTGAATGGCCTGCCAACCAGATGCCTTATCAGCTTTGCTTTGTCAGCAGTTGCGCTGGCCAGGATATCCTCATTGGATACATATCTACGAACCCGCGCTTTGCGATCAGAATCAACAACTGCAATACACCCGCCTGTGCGACCGAAAGAAACGTCAAGACATGTAGCATAGACGGCGCGTGCTAGGGCTCCCGAACAGCCCATCCTTGCAATCATCGCACTATGGGCGAAATGAGACCAAGCACCCCGGCGGAATGCAAAACGAAGTTGTTGGCCTTTAAACAAAAGGATCTCGCCTTGTCGATTTAGAGCAAGCGCTACCCGACTCTTCTCTGACCACACAGCTAGAGATTCATGCCTGCGAGGAAAATAACCTGCCGTTGATGGACGATGACCAATTTCACTACCAAGCTCCCCCCCAATGGCGATATGTTAGACAATGTGCCCCGATTAGGAAAACACAAGGAGCGTGTCCACCCCATTAGATAGCACTTTGGCAAAATCACGGCCTGAAATCTGGCTCAAGTGGACATTCGATATGCGGTTCGGCGCCGCGTATGGATCGACTCCTATTGCGACTGAAATACGCTGCCCCTCATATGTCTCGGAAGCCCATTTTCTTAGTAAGTCTATGACTGAGGGCAAAAGAAAGTCGTCAGCAAATCTTGGTTGCATCGACGTTGCAACAACTTCCTGCGAACACTTCTCGACCAGATACTGAAAGAACGGTTGACCTGCTGCAGCAAGCTTCTCGCGAAATGCCTGTGTGAATTTTTCAATAATTTGAACATCTTCCGGCTCAAAGGGATGTGCCTTTTGAAGACGAAAGCCATACCCCCAATTCGGATCGGGTTTCACCAAAACTTCAGTCGGCCCTTCTTGTGTCACACCTTTAGGGGATGCGGTCGGAAAGGCAGATTCGGGTATAGTCGCGCCCGGAAACATCGGAGCCAAATGCTTTGATAATATTTCATGAAATGTGACGGGAGCAAGTGACGCGTTTGCCATAGTTATAAAAGGGGATTGATGATGACCCAACCACGGTCACTGCCTGCTTCACCGAAGTTTTCTATCAACCACTTACAATGCCCATATTCTCTACTTGGACGGCGGTACACCCAATATCCGAATGAGTTTGGTCCAAGGCGCCTCATGCGGATAATGGCTGGCCGTGGTGGCTGCGCCCCCTGAATTTCCAGAGTGAGGTTGTGGTGATGTTTGACAACCTTGCGTTGTTCTACACTTCCTGGCGCATCCATGTTCTCAAGCCGGTACGTGGGGCGCATTGATGCATCCAATCGAACTCCAAAGAACTGTTCCCACACGGACTTTGGCGGCTGGACTTGTGTCTCGCGTCCGGGTCCTTGCTCGTCCTTGAGTTCCATTATTAACTCGTTGTGCTTCATAACTTGTTAACTTTGAAAATCTTCATCACCTCATCGCCTAAATGATTGATCACCTTCACCGCGATCCGACCACTCTTCGGTTTCTCAAATGCCCGCGACGTATCGCTGTTCAAGGTCGCCCACGCATCCTCGTTGATTTCTGCCTTTAGGGTGTTCTTGAGGGCGCTGTAGGGATCGTTGGCGCCGAGGAAGTAGGCGTGGCGGACGAAGAAACTCTCTTCGTTGTAGTCGGTGTCTATGAACCAGCAGGCGATGCCGTCGGGGCCGTCGCTGCGGACTTCGCCGGTCTGGGGGTGGAAAACGTCCACACCATTAACCTTTACGCGTAATCTGCCGTCGGGCTCGGGAAGGAGGGTTATGTCTGGCTCACCGAAGATGACGAAGAGGTTACCTTTGCCGGTGTTCTTCAGGTCCTCTGACATGTGCAGGTCGGCGTTCATGCGGGCCTTGAGGACAGGGATGCGACCCAGTTTGTTGAACTCTGTAGCGTGGGCTTCGTAATTGAAGGCGCAGGCGATCAGCACGTCGAAACCAGCATCGCCCGCTTCCCGGGCGGCGGCGACGAGATCGGGGCGCTGGACAGTTCCAAACTCGGGGCCGATAAAAATGGCAGCGCGCCTTTCGGTTTCGCCTTCTAGGTAGCGGCCTTCGGCGCAGACCAGTTCGCCGGGCCATGGGGTAAGGGCTGTGAAGGTGATCCGGTCCTCCTTGTGAGCCTGCTGGACGCCCGCAGTCTTTAGGTTCGCCAGAATCATCTGGGGAAAGGACTGCCTGGCTCCGTATTCCCCGCCGTCTTCTGCTACGGTGTCGATCAATTCATCGTCATCATCCACTCCCAATACACGGTGGGGGCTCAGGCTCTCAACCGTAAAGGGACCAGCCACGCGAACCTTCTTTTTGTCCTCATACGGCTTGTCGTAAAGGTACACCGGTTCTGCTTTGGAGATTATCGACGTGTCCATTTCTTTCTGCCGGGCAATGCGAAACCGCCACCAATCAGCATGCAGCTTCTTCGCCGAGTCCGGCCACTTCGCATCGGCCTCACGCGGAATTTCCCATTCCTGCCAGTTCATCTTGAGCGACGCGTTAAGCGACTCGCGCAATGGCTCTAGCTTCACCTGCCATTCCTCCCAGATGACATCGACCTCCGCATTGTTGGCTATTGAACCGGATGTGACGTTGATAGCCCTCTCATAGATAAATCCGTGGCGAATATTTCCATGCGCAGACTGCGAGGAAGGCGCAGTGCGTGTCACTTCGGCTTCCTTGATTTGACCTTCCCGGGAATCGGCCAAAAGGTAAAACGGATACCGGGCACCCATGATGCGGGCACGGGCTAGGGCTAATGCCACCCGGGAGGTGTCGATGGTGATCCAGCGGCGGCCCCATTGCTCGGCGACATAGGCGGTCGTTCCGGAGCCGCAGGTTGGATCAAGGACCAGATCTCCAGGATCGGTGGCCATAAGCAAGAGTCGCTCAATCACCCGCTCGTTAGTTTGCACGACATAAACTTGGTTCGGTGCACCTCCAAACCCATCCCACCAGTTAGAGATTTCCCTGATCGATGGAGATGGAGAATGCCGAACGAAGCGAACATCTGTTTGAAGCGGGTAGAGCCGATCAGCCATTCCTAGGCGTGCCATACCCGGAGTGCTATCATCGTCTTCAATCACGGTGTGCTTCCAACATTGCCCAGGCTTGATTGGAAAGCGCTTTCCACGAAATGTAAAATCCAGTGATTGCTTTCTCCGGTCCCCGCCGCTCTTTAGTGGATTGACACCGAAGAGCTTCGCCTCCGGGTATCTCTCTTTGAAGCCAGCAAAATTGCCGATATATTTTTGAGCGTCTCTTGCTTCCAAATCGGTCACTTTGATCCGTTGACCAGTTGTAAGCTCGACGTAGGGGAAATCTTCGAAGAGTTCTGAATCCTCCCGAATCTCGAACACAGACCGAATCTTTATCAGTCCTGATGCTTTCTCAGCTTTCGCATACCATAGGATGAAATCATTGACTGGGTCGAGTGTTCCACCTTTTTGACTCCCTTTCTTTTTGATAAGAATCTCAGTTACGCAATTGGAATCGCCAAACACCTCATCCATTAACGCCCGGACCCGATGGACATTTTCAGAGCCGATCTGCACGAAAATGGAGCCGGAATCAGTGAGCAGGTCGCGGGCGACGGTAAGCCGGTCGCGGAGGTAGGTGAGATAGCTATGGATGCCATCGCGCCATGTGTCGCGGAAGGCCTTGACCTGCTCCGGCTCCCGGGTGATTTGGTCGGCCTTGCCGTCCTTTACGTCGCGGCTGGTGGTAGACCACTGGAAGTTGCTGTTGAACTTAATGCCATAGGGTGGGTCGATGTAAATGCACTGCACCCGCCCCCGCAACCCCTCACGCTCGGCCAAGCTGGCCATGACCTGGAGGGAATCGCCCAGGATCATGCGATTGGACCAGTTCTGGTCGTGTTGGTAAAACTCAGTGCGGTCCACACCCTTCGGGATGCCGTTGAAGTCGGCGAAGAGGTCGATCTGAAAACCAGGAGCCTGTGAGTTGGCCTCCTTCGTCCGGCGGAGGAGATCGTCGATCAGTACCTTGGGGTGAACTTTTTCCTGGATATAGAGCGCCGGGGCGTGGACGACGAGTGCGCTCCAATCCTGCTCATCCTTCCCGCGCCAGACGAGTTGGGGATCGAGGTCCGTGTTGCGGGGGTACTTGACCGTGCGGGGGTTGGCATCGTCCTGGTTGAGCACGGATTGGTGCTCGGCGGTGGGGATGATCTTCCTCTTCGCCTCGTCGTGGGTGAGGGTTTCGACCGTCTTGGGCGCCGTAGGTTTCTTGGCCATGATGACTACTCCTCAAGATTGCTACCGGCTGCGAGGAGATTCGTAGCTGCGATAGGCGGCATTTCAAGGAACTCGTCGATGGGTGGGAGGAGCGTCAGAAACGCCAACTGCGTGCGGAGGCTCCTAAGTTCAATCGCCATTGCGGTGAGGCTGTAGAACTCCTCCAGGCGATGTTTTTTTTCCGCCGCAATTCGCGCTGAATGCCAGGAGGCAATTCGCCATGGTGCGCTGGTAATGAAACCTGCCGCCCCTCGCATTGCGGTTTTGAGTACGCCCAAGGTGCGGTCAATCCGTTCAAGATAACCTTCGATTTGCTTGTCACTGCCTTCCAGGGTTCGGAAGGATTGGTATTCAATAAGTCGAGGCAGGTCATTGCCTGGTGTCATGAAATAGTGTTGGTGTTCCTTGAGGCGGGAGCAAAGTAGGGAGTTTATGGCCGACATACCGCTCGCGGAACGCTCCACCTGAAGCAACAGACTCGATGGAAGGTCCAACTGTTTGGTCTCAGTAATTTTATCCATTAAACGCGAGATCTCTCTCTCCAGATAAATGACTGTATCGAGTCGGATATTGCCGTCCCGTGCTTCGTTGGACCACTGATAAAGCATGTCAGCCAACCATGGGATTCGTCGCTCCTCGAGTTGCGCCGTCTGGAGTAGCGTCTGCTTTCGCATCTCCCACCACTGAAGCATTAGCCCCGCCGCCTTGGTTGCTTCAATTAAGGCTCCAACTGGGTTGGCCGCGCCGACGGAGTTGAATCGTGAGAGTCTGCCATCAATATCCCCGGTCTTGATCCACTGAATGCCCTCTGGTCCTCCGAACCGAACGATATAGCCGATTTTGTCTGTATAAGTGCTCATTGCCGAATTTGGTTTGATTAGAGTGGCCCCGCGACGGAGTTGAGCATCATGGCGCGCTTCCCGCGAGGAGGTGAAAGGACTCACGGCCTGGACCGCAGGGGAGCAGGATGTCCCCATTGTCCCCATTATGTCCCCATTCTGAGAAGAGCGATCTCATGTCCCAATTGTCCCATAAATGTCCCATTCGGTCCGGTGTCCCCCTGGCAGCGCCGGAATCGTGGGGAAGGAGCATATGTCCCATAACTGGCTCATTTCTCCTCGCTCAAAACATAATGGCTGCCGCGCTTTTCGCCAACGCGGCGGAACACCCCTTTGACGACGAGAACGTCCAAGTCGCGAGCCGCTGTCTTTCGAGTGGTTTTTGCGACCTGCTGATATTCCGCGTTGGAGATGCGTCCGTTCGTTTTGACCCAGGCAACCGCAAGCGTTTGCCGTTCATTCAGCCCAAACCCGGCTAGCGCCGCTTCCGTGAGCCAGTCGCGCCAGAGGGTGAGGACGAAAGAGCCCTGGCGAAGCTCGAAGTCTGGCGTGGGCAGGCCCGCTTCGCGGCAGAGATAGATCATCCGCTGGGTGCCGGAGCCAGCCTTCTCTATATAGCGGGTGAGATAGAGCGACTCGGCGATCAACGGGTTGTTGGGCACCGACGGATGATCGTGACGGAGATCTTCGAGCGTCAGTGTGCCGGGCAGCGTCCCGGGGTTCCAAACTTCCAGCCGATCCGAGAAGAGGCGGATTTCCACGGAGGCGTGGCTATTGTAATCGCGGTGGGCAATCGCGTTGACGATTGCTTCACCGACCGCATCGGGCGGCAGTTCGTAGGTAGCGGGTGCGGTGATGCTGGTGGCGCGAGTGCCCACGGCACGGTTGATTTTCGCGAGGACAAAGTCCCGTGCCTGGTCGGCCTGTTCGAAAAGGTCGCCGCTGTAAATCTGTTGGGAGGCGAAGGGGCGGCGGTATTCGGTGCCATGGCAGGATACGCACTTGGTTTCGGCGGCGCGATGGAATCGCTGCGGGGCGGAGCCGAAAAGCAGGAGGGCGGCGTTCGTGGGCCGGGCGTCGGCCATGAGGTTGAGGTGTTTCAGCAAGGCTTCCGGAGCGGTCCTGGACTTGAGGGGGAAGCCGCGTTCGCGACGGGCGGTTTCGAGAAACCACTCCATTCGTTTGATTGACAGGTCGGTGATTGTGGCGCCGTCACAGGCGGAGGTGTCGAACGGCGGCACTCGCAACGCACCGTTCCGCTCCAGGTAGTCCACCAAGCTGGCATAGACTTCGGAGTTGAGGGCGTTCGTGTCATCCACGCGGCGGCGAACCAACTCGGCGCTGGCGCGCCGGATGAGCTTCTTCATCTTCGGCGCACGGCGCGATTCGTCCGTGCCCCAGACGTAAATCAGGCGGGTCTTCCGGTGGCCTGTGGCGCAGGCGTATTCATGTTCAGTCGGCGAAATGCCCTGTGCGTCCTCGTTACCATATTCGTACCCAAAGATGCCCAGGTAGATGTCGCAGCGCTGGACTTCGGAGAGGTAAACCTCATCGGCGCGCTGGTCACTGGCCGGCAATTCCTCAAAGAGGAAAACCTCGGCCACGAATCGCCGGAGCGCTGCATCGCCCAGTAGAAAAGCCTTCAGATCGCGCCGCAGCATCTCAAATTCCTTCTGGACGCTGCTGATGAAGATTCTGAGGCGGGTGGTGGCCATACTCTTTATCTCGCGGGAGCGGTAATCCCAGCCAACATCTTGTTGAACTCGCTTTCAACCTTGGCCGCGAAGTCGGTCTCGATCTGGTAAACCTCAGTGAACTCGGCGAAGGCCCAGCGGCCGTAGGTTTTCAAATTGTTCACGCCGGGCACCCAGTAGTTTTCCATGGTCGACTTCTTTTCCTTCGCGTCCTCGCGCCGGTAGCCTTTGATCTCGACGATCAGGTGAAGGAGGTCGTCGGGGCCGTGGCCATCGTCCGCCAGCACGATGAAGTCGGGCAGATACTTTCTAATTTCCGAGCCGTACCGATATGGCACTTCGAGGCCGAGGTTGTGGTTCTTGACGTAGGCGCGGACCTTGGGATGCGACTCAGCTACCCGGCAGAACTCGGCCTCCCAGTCGCTGTCGAGCACTACCCAGTTGACCTGGCAGCTCTTGGAACTGGTTTCCCATCGGTCGGTGCGGGAAGTGTTGAAGCGAACGTGGGCAGAGGAGCCGGTGGGGTTATAGGGGTCGAGTAGCGCCTTGATAGGGCGCTTGCCCTCCAAGGCGCGGGTAATACCGGCTGTGATGCGGTTGCAGGCCATGTCCGCCAGTTCCTGATACATGAGCTGGGCGGGATAGGTGCTGCCTTTGCAGACGAGACAGGTGTCGAGCCACTGCTTGGTGATGCGCTTAAGTTGGCCGAAGAGGTGGAGCTTCGGCTCCTCGCCGGGATCGCGCCATTTGGTGTATAGGAGGCGCTGGGTGACGTGGAAGAGCAGTGTCGATGGGCGCATATCCCCGAGGTGCTCCAGGTTCATGTCCACGCCTTCGCCGATAATGCCGGAGTTCCGCGTGATGGAGGGGCCGACGAGGTCCGGGCTGAGTTCGAGGATGGAATCGTCGTTGAAGCTGGCCGTAAGGCGTTCCTCTGGCAGTTCGACGCGGTAGCCCTCGACGCGGGGGAAGCGAATTTCGAGCGCGTCACGCTCCGGGCGGATGGCCTTGACCTGGACCGTCTCACGCGGCGGCTGCGGCGGGGCGATGACGGGCTTGGCAGTGAAGTCGAAGGGAATGCCGAAGACATCGGCGTACTCAACATTGAAGAGGCCTTCTTCATTTAGATCGTAGGACTGGCGGCGGAGCGCGCGTCCGATGACCTGCTCGCACAGGAGCTGGGTGCCAAAGGCACGAATCCCGAGGACGTGAGTGACGGTGTTTGCATCCCAGCCTTCCGTGAGCATGGAAACGGAGACGACGCAGCGGATCGAGCCGCCGAGCTGGTTGGGTTTGCCGACGGTGTTCATTACCTCGCGTAGCAATTCCTGGTCGGTGATGTTCTCCGCTGAGCGAGCGTCCCCGGTGCGCTCGATGATCTCGCGGCGAAAGCGTTCGATCTCGTCGGCGGCCATACCCCGGAAGTTGTCGTCGAGGGCATCACCGGCTTCGAGTTGCTCGCTGTCGATCAGGAGGGTGTTCGGGCGCGGTAGCGGATTGCCGGTCGTCTCGTCGAAGTTGCGGAAGAAAGCGAGGCGACCGTTCTCAAGGGTCGTGGTCCCGTCTTCATTCTTCCGGTGGAAGCCGGAGATGAAATCATAGACGAGCTTCGAAATAGCCGTGTTCTGGCAAACGATGATGAAGCATGGCGGAACGCGAATGCCGTTGTCCACCCACAGCTTGAAAGTCTTTTCGTAGTGGCCGTAAAGAGCCTGGAGGGCGGTTTGCAGGCGGGTGGGGAGTTTGAGGGGGTCGAGTTCCTCTCCCTGGCCGCGGCCTTTCTTGGGCATATCCTTGCGGATGTTCTCCCAGAGGTTGCGGTAAACCGGCATTTCGTCGCCGGGAATGTTCTCCGCCACGGGGACGCGAGGCAGTTTCACAATGCCGCATTCGATGGCATCCATGAGCGAGAAGTCGCTCATCGTCCACGGGAAGAGCGTGCCCTCGGCATAACCCGAACCGCGCAGGAAAAAAGGCGTCGCGGAGAGGTCGATGACCCGAGCAAGGCCGAGCTTGCGGTTTACGGCTTCGAGGCCGGAAATCCAAAGTCGGGCGGCTTCATTGTTCTTCTCGGCCTCCTTTTTCTCATCGCCCTTCAGGTCCTCGTCGTCGGCCTCCTGCGGTTTTTCACGGTAGCAATGGTGAGCCTCGTCGTTGAGCACGAGGATGTTTTTCATCCCCATGAGGTCGGGCATGACCCGCTGGAGCATCTGGCCTTCGGTCTCGGCGGTGTTCAACTCGTTACCGGTGCGCCCCTGGAGCAGTGAACGACCGCCGGCGGAAAGTTCGATTCGCTCGCGCAACTTGAAGGCGTGGTAGTTGGTGATGACGATCTTTGCGCGGTTCACATCGTCGAGCATGTCGCCCGGCACCAACTCACGGCTGGCGTAGTAGCTGTCAGGATCGTTGGGCTGGAGCACACGGAGCCGGTCCTTGATCGTCAGGCCGGGGGCACAGACGAGGAAACCGCGTGTGAAATTCTTGCTCCCCGGCCGGCGAACGGCGTTTATCGTCTGCCAGGCGATGAGCATGGCCATGACAGTCGTCTTGCCCGCCCCGGTGGCCAGCTTCAACGCGAGGCGCACGAGTTCGGGATTGGCGTCCTTGTTGGCGCTGGCCATGTGGTCGAGCAATCGCTTGCCGCTCTTGGACTGAGGGGCGACCTCGGTGAGCCAGATGGCGGTCTCGACCGCCTCCACCTGACAGAAGAACGGGCGGACCCCGCTGAACTGGTGATGCCGCCAGTGCTCGATCAGGCGCGCAGTTTCCGGGGTGACCTGCCATTGGCTGGGGCTGGGCAGGGCTCGCCACGCATCGACGTTCTGACGCACCTCGTTGATGATCGAGGTGGGGTCGTATTGCTGCTCCTTGGTGGAGAGGCCCTTCCCCTCATCAAACACCATCTCCTCCTGCTTCGCGGCCTTCTTCCGCTTCTTCGGCTTGGGGATCGGCGTGATGAATTCCGCCCGGCGCCGTGTCTCAAGGATGCGCTGGGTCGGCTGGCCTTGGGAATCCAGCTCCCAATGCCGCCGCGGGCACTCGTAGGGCGAGTTCAGGATGGGATGGTCGAAGAACGGATTCGACATCTTCAACTCGCTGCTTTGTGACGCATATTCCGGGGTAGTTCTTTGAGAACGAAGAGCTTACGACCTTCTCCGAGCCCCCCGGTGTGGTCGAGCACGAAAACGGTCTTTTCAGCCGAGCAAGCCGATCGCTTCAGCACTTTCGCGACCGCAGGCCCATTGGACCCCTTTGCGCAAGGCTCCCTTCTGGACCTCCCGGACAACGGGATTGAATTTGCTGGCCGCCGCTCCCCCACCGGTTATGGGTGAAGCGATGAAGCGCGACATGGAACTTGTTCGCCTCCTGCTCCTCCGGGTCGAACAAGGGGAGGTGCCAGCGGCGCTCGGTTCGTACCCGGAAGAGGAGATTGTCTACAACTCCGCTTTAATGATCGAGGCGGGGCTTATCAAAGGGCGGACCGTGTACGACGCTGCGGTCGGTCAGGTGACGGGCACGATTATGGAGCGGCTGACCTGGGAGGGGCATGACTTCCTCGACGCTGCCCGGAATGAAACGGTCTGGAACAAGGCGAAGGAAAAGGTCTTAAAACCAGGTATCTCTTGGACGTTCTCCATACTGCTGGAATACCTGAAGGCCGAAGCACGCGCCCAGATGCAGAAGCATGGGCTGCTGCCGCCGACTTGAGGCGATGGCGTTCGGACCCGAAAGAACGACTTCTCTCAACCTCACTCCTTGCGTAGGAAGCTCATGCAAATCCGAAGGAATAGCCACCAGATACCTATTGCCGCAGGAGAGGTATAGCATTCGGAGTCAGATGCTATCCCATGAGCGAGCCTGTTTCGGAAATCAAATCCAGTCTTCTCGATGAGGTGACCGCGGAGTTCGAAGTGAAATTTCGCGTTGAGGAGTCGCCGCGTATCAGGCAATCCGAACAGCGCCGACAGCAATTTGACTGGCTGAGTGAGGTCGGAGTAAAGATTCGAAGTGTCGACATCATTGAGTTCGAGCAAATGACGGATGCAGCTTTCCATCCTGGGAACGATCAGATGGGAGGCGACGAGCCAGTCGCCAGACAAGCCCGCGTAAAGTCCCCGAAGCAATCCATACTGCTGACCAGCGGGCACGAAAGGGCAGTCGCAAACGATGAAGTCTATATCCTGCAGTAGGGGCCTGTGTTCCTGCCAGACAACGCTCCGGGCAGGCTCGATGAACCCGGCGGCTCTGTTGGTCCAATCCACCTCCTTCGCATGTTTGAACATCTCTGCCTCAAGGGCTTCCTCGAACTCCTTGCCGGCCAAATCCAGTAGGGACGGCTCGCGATGAAATACCCTGCCGCGATCATCGGTGTACTCGGTAACGAACAGGTGGTTAAACGGGTGGTTCTTCGCCGACTCAATGACCTCCTCTCGGAGTTTAGTGGGATCAATGACCGGCCATCCAAATGCCAGTCTAAGCATCGCTCCGGTTAACTCTTGATTCGTTACCAATTGTCCCGCTTTTTCCCCGACCATGGCCAGGTGATCTTGGAGCGCTGCCCAATAGTGTCGCAGTGGTGACTGCTCTGGTGCCTGAAATTGAAGCTGCCCCATCATCTTCACCTGGCAAGATCGCAATCTCCGCTTCACTTCTTCAACTCTCGCGCTGTCAGCACGTGCCTGTCGTAACGCCTCAACAGCCTTGGTCAGCAACTGTGCTTCGGCGGCAAAATTCGGGGGCTGTCGGCGAACCACTTCATCAGCTTCGTCCACGTACGCCTCTGCCGCATTGAGCTGCGCCGCCGCTTCATTCGCGTCGTTTTTCAGCGCATGCCAATAACGCGCTGCCCAACGCCAGAACCGTCTAGCCCACATCGGCTCGCCGTTGGATGCTGCATTTCTTGCCCGTGTCTCCGCGACTTGAGCCCATTCTTCCGGATCACCGGCGCCCGCATTGAGAATGATGCCAATCAGGCGTGCCGCGACAAAATTCTCTGCTCTCGGCATGTAGTTCCTGATGGCGCCTGTCACGTTTTCCTCTGCCGTCTTCCACGGGGGATTATTTCTGCCAAGCGCATCGGCAAGTTGAAGACCCCGGAAGAAGAGCGGCGCGGAGTCGTAGGGCTCCGCATTCAGGCAGTCGATTGCAGCCGAGACGTAGGCATCGATCGTGCCTCCCCATAAGTCGCGACGCCGTTTGCGCAGGAAGAGCACGTCGCCCAGCCGTGCCAACAGTGCGGGAGATTGGGTCTTCCCATACAGGGCCTCCACAAGCGCTAAATCTTCGTCGGTAAGGTCATCAGGGATCGCGCTGCGACGGTCACCCTCAATGTGGAAGGGTCGAAATGGACTCCCTCGCTCACTGAAATTCTCCATAAACGAGCACAGGGTAGCGAGCGACCGGAACAACCGCGCCTTGCCCGGCTGGGATTGTGCGTCGGCTTCTATCGCCGCCCTGCCGAATAACGGGTCGAATTCGCGGCACGTACGCTTGGTTGCCCCGGCAAGCGGAAGGTCGATCTCGACGTCCAACAGATCGCCGATCGCTGCGGGCAGCCAGTTTTCGTTGGGCGCAGGCATATTCACGGGGCATCGAACGGTAAACCATATCTGCTGCCGACAACAACAGACGAATGCCCGATCCTCAACGGTAGCAAGGTTGATGACCCCAGATATTCTGAGGCCGGGAATCCAGCGCCAGAGATCGTCGCTTGTGTATGGAGCGATTGGCGGGAGAAGGGGCCGCGGGCTGGTCTGCACCCTGAGAACCCTGGAGAATGAGGTATTGTGACATCGGCGTTTACCGCACGACGAGCAGAATCCCTTGAAAAGGCAAAACCAATATTGCTGGCGACCCGGAAGCCCTTGGGATGAATTCTTGAGTCCCTCCATCTCTTTCCCCCCCACTACAGGGGAGGTAATCAACTCTTGAGCGGATTAAGCCGCCTTCTGCTTCGCCCATCTTGCACGTTGGGCAGCAGCAATCTTTGCACGAGCTTCCGGGCTCATAGTCTTCCTCTTCTTCCGAGCCTTTGTCACAGATTCAGCAGGTGAAGTTGAAGCAGCATTCTTCTTCGCCCATCTGGCCTTTTGCGCGGCAGCCATTTTCGCGCGAGCGGCAGCGGATCGTTTACCCTTCCTTCCATCGACAGATTTTGGGCTGACATGCGGTACGGTGCCACTATAAATCTCGCTGAGTGATTCTTGGAGTGCCTCGATCTTCTTACGGATGTTGAGGGCTTTCTCGATTGTTGCAATGGGATGATCCCAGAAGGAATTGGACATAAGGTAGTTTGTGTTTGAGAGAGTAAAGACAAAAGCTTGCGCGCTTGTACAACAATAAAGCGGTGGCATGCCAACCGACCTTTCTGCGCGATCAGTTGCCATTTTTGAACCCGGTTGTGGGACCGCCATGGTTTGCGCCCTCAATGCCCATTGTCTAGAATCAGAGGATGTGTGGCCGCTACCAACTGAAATCCGAACGCCGCGTTCGACCGGCTGGGGGTGGCGCCCGGGTTTCCCAACCATCCCGCGCAAAGACTCCGGCCTTGTTCGCTCCGTCTCGCTAGCGCTCGGAAGTCGCTCGCAATACCGGAGACTTTGCCCCCCGCCACACCGGATGCGGTCATCGTGCGTTGTCTTCCCTTCGCCTTCGCTTCGCAAGCTCCACTGCGTGCTTCATTCCGACAACGCGCGATCACCGCGGTTGACTCAGATCACTTCGCATAAATCGACGTGCAGAACACCTTTATCGACCGTCCTCGAAAACCTTCGATTCTGTAAAGTCGCCATCTGCTTCGCGTGAATCGCGCCTCGATTGTATGGCTCGCTGCGCGCCGTCAAGGTAGTATCGTCCCGCCTTCGCCCGCCGATCTCCACCGTTGACTGTGCTCGCTCGCCGGGGAGAGGTCGCTATGGATTCACGTGAGGAATTCATGTTAAGAACACCTTCTCAGTTTATCGTTTTATCGAACGAGCTTCACGAGTCCTAATCTGGCAATGTTTCAAGAGCTTTTCAGAGTTCGTCAGTCACCTTGTGATTGAAGCAATACTCTTCAACAGGACTTTCGCCGCACTCCGCTACGGAGTGGCGGGCCTGTGCGGTCTCATTGGGATTCAGCCGGCACGCTGCACCGCCGATCTGCTTCCGCCGTCCGAACCTTTTTCCGAGCGGTTCCAGCCGGTGAACCGTTTTTCGTCAGACGCAGTCAATTTAATTTTGTCTTTTGCGCTGCTTTTCGCACCGCATCAGCATCGTCGCCTTTGAACATTTCAGCCTTCGCGTGGCGAACGAGAGATTCTTTGTCAATGCCCAGCCCGGCGATGGTAGAGTCACGCTTTCTATCCTCGACGCTCAATACGGCATGAAGGAGATGAACTGGAAAAACGACGAAATTAGTCAGGTCCGCAAAACGCTCTGCAATAAAAAACACTTTTCTTGCCCTTTCGCTCCGATGCAATGGTCCGGCTTCAACTGCTTCAAGGGAATCCTTTCCATATGACGCTCGCAGTCGCCGCCGAAGAATCCTCGCATCAACCCCCGATACCTTAAACACATTCCGCAGTCGCCGTATTTCGCGAAGGCACTCCTCCAGAACATCGTTTCGATTCGGCAACGTCTTACTGACAAGATCGGGAATTTCGACATCAACGGCCTTGCAGAGGCCCAGAAATAGGTGCTCCGGCTCGATTTTCGCATGCATCATGTGTCTTGCTTCGACCGCGGCTACCTGCCAGACGAGCACCAAGCTATCAGAATGCCGTGAGGTCATGGACTTTTTTGGGCTTTTACCCCGCCATCGTGCTGGGCCGGGAACGCGGTGTGAGCCTGATGTCGGTGGATGAATGAGTCGATTCCGACAATAACAACTGCGGCGCCGACCAGGGATAGAAAGACGATGCAGCCGAACCTGGCCCATCGTCTTAGATTCATCTGCATTTCCCGGAGTTGCTCAACGCATTGCCGGTATTTTCCATTATCCGGCTCAGAGCGCATCGCAGCCTCCCACAGGACGCGGGCCTTCCCGAAGTGCCGCTGCCTAACCGCGATGCGGGCAAGCAGATCAAGTTCCTTGCCGCCCTCAGGAATTCCTCTGGACGAGCGAAGGATGGACTCCGCTTCCAAGAAACGCCCAGATTTTGCCAGATCGGTCGCCCGCGCAAGCCGTAGCTTCCGGTTGTAATCGCCCACCAGCCTATCAACCTGCGCCGCCTGATCTGTGATTTCGAACATAATGCGTCAGATGAGCCCCGCCCCAAAGGCACGTTGGGCAGCCTCGACGACCTCCGGTGGAGTAAGATCCCAAAGTTGCCTAACGACATTCTGTAGCCCTGTCACATTATTGTTCGCAAGATAGTTGCGCCCCATCTCGAAAAGCCGTCCAGCTTTATCGCAGTCATTCATCTTGCCTTTGTCCTTTTCCAGGCGCTGGAACTGATTCACCCAAAAGGAGGGAAGCGTGAAGAGAATCTGGTAGTAAAGCTGTTGCACCTGTTCAAGCTTCCGCGGCATCCGGTCCATCTGCTTCCGCTCGATGATCTCGTCGATCTCCTCGCCAAGCTCGCTAACCCGCGCCCTCTGCTGGGCGGAACCATGCTCATCCGCAAGCTTCACAAGATAACCCCGCCATTCCTTCACATCGGCCAGCGTGGTTGGCCATTTTAATGCATTCTCGATTTCATCCAGCTTCAATTTTAACTCCAGAAGGCGCTTATCACATATTTGCGCGGCAAGGGAGTCGGCGGCAGCGGAACGAAGGTTCTCGCGTACTTCCCGCAAAAGCTCAGACCCTTGCAGTTCCCGGAGTTGCCTCGCGGCTTGATCGTCGCTCATGCCTTCCGCCTTTTCCATCAATTCTGCGAGTCGCTTGAACTGAAACTCGCAATCTTTCTTCAAATCAGGCTCAAGCGCCGATTTTTTAATCATATCGCATTCGCATTGGAATTCCTCATCCAAAACCTGAACGTATGCATTCACGGTCACGATCCTCGACTCATTCACCTTGAGCGTCACCTCCACCTCGCTGCCGGCAGGAATCTCCCTCTTGATTTGAGCGCCGCTGATTATAAGTGATCCCACAAAGCTATTCCGGTCTCCGATGTCGTTCTCCCCTTCCACAATCGGGAGTCTTAGTGCGGACGAGGGATCGCCGTGCTGGAATGCCCTCGCCGTAACGAAAGTCTCCGGCCATTTCTTTTTCAGCGGCAGTCCCGAACCCTTCTTGAAAAACCAGGCGACGCTATTGTTCGCTCGCACAAGCCCGATTGAATTCATCAAAGGCTGTTCCTCCACCACCGCCCCGATGGTGTATGTGAGTCGGTCAGGCTCTGTCTTTTGCAAACTGCCCGCGCCATCTCGGAGTTCAATAACAAACGAGTTCCGCAAACCCTTTTCGGCCAACAAATCCAAAATGAATGTGCCCTCCGATGTGAGGGTAATCTTACCGCTTCTCCATTTCGTCTGCTCGTTCACCAATTCCAAGGTAAAGCCGGCTAAACTCATACCGTCAGCGGAGAGAACCCGACCGGCCACCTTGGGATCGGGCTCGTGCCCAATGGCTTTGTATTTTAGATCAATGGCGAATTGTCCTGCCACCGGCAACGCTTTTTGCTTGGAGTCCAATTTTTGGGTCCCCGCAAATACTGCGGCTCCCTTGGCCACCACCGTCAGCGGGTTGACGCTGGTATCGAGGTTTGCATTCAGTTCCGCTTTGAGAATATCTCGAAAATATGGAGCCAGCGTTGGACCACCCACGAGAATGACGCGATCAAGCGCGGACCCCGCCAGATTTTTCTCCAAGAGCACCTTCTTGCAGATTGCGATTGCTCGGCCAATTATCGGTTCCGCCACCTCTACAAGCTGCTTTCGGGTTATTTCACATTCGAATGAATCAAACGGCAAGTCGGGGTAGTAACGGTTTAGATTCTGCACCTCCAGGGAGGCCGACTCACCGCGCGAAATGTCGATTTTCGCCTTCTCGGCAGCCGCCTTCATAATTGAGAAAAAAGTGCGCCACTTCTGGCCCTTGCCAGCATTTGAGCGAGTGAATTCCTTCAGTCCGTACTCAGCGACTATTCTAGGAGCAATGACCCTTTCTACCAAAGCCCGGTCGATGTCCGATCCTCCCAGAAAATTGTCTCCACCGTGGTTTACGACGGTGATCGTGCCATCGTCCGCTTTGATGAGCGCGGCATCGAAGGTACCACCTCCAAAGTCAAAAACCAACCAGTATGCCTTTTCGGATTCCGCCTGAAACCCATATGCAAGAGCTGCCGCTACGGGCTCTTGAAGCAACGGACTTCCGCGCAGCCCGGCCAACTCAGCGGCCCTGCGCGTCGCGTCGCACTGGTGAAGCTCGAATGCCGCCGGTACCGTAATCACCGCCGCTGCGATTTCCTCGGAGTACCGCTGCTGAACATCCGCCTTCAATGATTTCAACACTTCTGCCGATAACTCTTCTGGCTTCAACGTCCTTCCGCTGGACTTGAATTGATACACCGTGTCGCTGCCCATCTGTCGCTTGAACTCGATGTATGCATCATCGTCCTTGTCGATTACCATGCCTTTCCCGCGCTCTCCGACATAAATTGTCCCTTTTTGAGTGATCCCCACCGCCGAGGGGGTTATGTCGCCGCTGACGTTGTTCGGCACGATTTCGGGCGCGAGGCCATTCAGAACAGCAATAGCGCTGTTTGTGGTTCCGAGATCAATGCCGTAATCGATTGTGCTTCTGCTCATTGTGAAGTTTGGGTTGAGGAGGTTGGTGACTCGGGAGTCGCGATGACAACCTCTCCGGCCTGGAGAATGTTGCCTCTAAAATAGATCGTCGGCTTTTTGGTTTCGATCACACGCTCCTTTGTGATACCGGGTGTTGGATGGCTTGTGATCACTTTCTCAGGCAAGCCATAATCAAATGCCTCACCCGTGCGATCTTTCACCTCCAGACCAAGGGGCGCAAAACTGTCGTAAATGGCATCGACGTGGCGATATAGACGCTTGAACTCCTCCTTAACTTCGCCGCCATCGCCGTCTGTCATTTTTCTTTTCAACTGCCACGCGTTTGTCGCAACGGCGATCATCATTTTGACGAACGGCGGTGGAAGCACATGGATATGCCTAACACCCTCGCCCCCTCTGGCCGTTTTTTCCAAATCTGAGGGAAGCATGCCCTGTTCCCGCAAAAATTCGCCGATAATCGGTCCTATATCAGGATATTCCGGGTCCGGAATTCCAAGACTGATTTTATGCTCCGGCACTTTCGGCGCTCCTCCGATGTTCTCGTCGTTCATAGATTCACTATTTTCCCTGGGTTATACCTTTGGTCACTTGCTCAAAGATGACAGCGTTCCACTCTCGCCTGAACTCGAATGTTCGGTTAATTCCGCCCTTAGTGGAAATGATCAAAGCACCGTTCCCCTTACGGTACGTAATCTCTGAATAGGGAATAAAGACGGGCTTCTTCCACGCCAGCACGCCAGTCGTCGTCGCCATGCCCTTCGAGTCGAAAGTACAATCCCCTAAAGTCCAGGTTCCGCCTCCGAGCACGGATTTAACAATCCTGCCGATAAGCTGCGCGATTACGTGAAAATAAACCGAATTCAGAATCGCTTCATAATCCGACTTCGCTTGCTCTTCGCTTCGAAACATCCTTTTGCACTCGATCTCAATGGATTGTCCATGGGGACCTAGAATTCCAACCAAATAGGAACAGCTTGACTGAGCACCGTTTCTGTATTGATGAAAAATGCCAAAGCGAACGCCGCGGACCGCGTTTGTTGCGATTTTACGATCATTGTACCGGGCGAACGTTTTTTTGACCTCAATTACGTCCTTCCGGATTTCAAGGTGGAGGTCGTGTTGTTTGTCCGCTTTGTCAAACTTTCGGAGTTGGCCCTGGTCCTCCACAAGTCGGGCCTTCAAAGCGGGGTTTTTGCACACTTTCAATGCTAACAGGGATGCAGCCTGAGCCGTCTCCAGATCGTCGTGCTCATTGTACGCCTCAAGCGAGATAGTTCTCAGAATTTCAGCAATTCCGTCAGCGAACTGTTTCGCACTTGCAGAATCGGCCTGTTGTCGGATCAGATCAGCGAGCCGCGGCATCAGTTCCTGATGAACAAAGGCGAGCTTCGACGCAGGCGCTATGATCTCCTCTAATCGTTTACTTATCGGTGCAAAGGTCTTGCTTACCAGGGCGCTCTCGCCCGCATCAATGTTGCGCTGTAGCCGTTCTTTCACATCAGCCGACGTGGCGAATGGCACGATGGCGCGGAGCGATACAACGAACGAGTCATCATCATCGGTTGCCTTGACATAGGCAACAAGGCAGTTGATGCAGACCGTTGCAACCTGATCTAAAAAATCAGTCCTCTGTCCTTCCTGGCCTCTAAATATATCGAAGAAAAAGAGCTGCGGGCGAGTTTGCTCGATTAACTGCTTGGCAGCATTATTTCCCTGCTTTGGATCTCTAGCGGTGATCTTTTCCGCGTTCTCAAGAAAATGCCGTATCCTGTCTTTGACAGGTGAGAGCACTGCTTCCACCGTCTTCTCAAGATTGACCGCGTTGCCGTTTCCGAGGAATTCGGCGTGTCTTTTGGCCCATTCGATCCTTCCGGCCTCGACGAATTTCAAGGCCACTGACGCATTCACAGCGCCAAGCGCGCGAGACAATGTCGCTTCCATCCTTCTTGCAAATCCCGTTTTGACACGAGCGTCGTCCATTGCCCGAATTCGCGATTTCACCCGGTCCCAGGTCCTATCATCCGCCCCCACCTTTTCCCAAAAGTTCGACGATTCGGTCCAGTACCATTGCATTTTCTTTTGCCGCTCTGCATCCACATCCTCAGCAAAATGATATTTTGTCCAATCCAGGGCCACGAGATGATAGAGGACAGCTAGATTATGGCATGCCACAAATCCGTTTTCCGGGTCAATCTGGCGCTCGCACCAAACCTTGTACGCCGCGTTCTGGTCGCCTCGATCGATTGCCTGGAGCGCCGGGTCTTTGGCGCCTTCGCCAAATTCTTCCGGCCAAAACCAAAAAAATTCGTCTATAAGCCGATGTTCCGGGTCCTTCAACCGACCGATGGCCTCCCGAATTCGTTCAACCGTGGGGGATGGATTCAACGCAAAAGCGGCAGTTTGCGTATTCGCTCCTTGCCCGAGTTCCTCAAGGTATTTAAGCGCATCCACCTGCCTGGTTATCTCCCTCGCGGTCGCATCTACCCTCAACCCGGTAATCCGGAAAGAATTACTATTATAAAGATCGGCGTGCGCCACCTCCAGCAGCGGCCCGCATTCCGATGATTCGGCTTTGGAGGGAGACGTGCTCACATGCTCACTCCGCAACGCCAAAGCTTCACCTGATGCGCGAATTTATCGCGAAGCTCCGGCCATTTGTTAAAGGCTTCCTCCATGAGATCGGCCGCCTCACCAAGTTGCCCTTCTTTTTTCAGCGAAACGGCCTTTTTCACCATGTTCTCGGCTTCTGCTTGATTTTGAGTGACCTGTTTGGCACCGATGGCAACCTTCGACACGTCGCTCTGAAGAGATTTATTGCTAGCCATCGATGATCTCCCCGGTTTCCAGGAGTCCAAGGCGTCGAGGAACTCTCTCGCCGTAGGGTATCGGTCGCTCGCCTTGCTGGCCAATGCGGTGGCAACAATTTTGTCCAGGGCGCTGTTCGCATCGGGATTGATGTCGGTGGGAGGGACGTAGTCTCCGTCAAAAAGGTTTTGTGATCCCCATCCGAGATCGTTTGGCATCTTGTAGGGAAATTGATCTGTCAGCAGCAAGTACAGCGTGGTGCCAATCCCCCAAACGTCGGCCGCACAGGAATCGCCCTTGGATTCGGAAAACGCTTCTGGTGGCTTGAAGTGGAGCGTCCCAGCCGCCGTGGCTAGCAAGGTCAAGGGATTCACCCGCTTCGCCAGTCCAAAATCGCTGACGCGGGCGCGCAATCCGTCAGCCTCGTATCCGACAAGAATATTCTGAGGCTTTATGTCTCGATGAATGACTGGGGGCTTTTCCCGATGCGCCACGGACAAACCACGACATACCTGCCGCATCAAATCAACGGTAGTTTGAACCGGAACGAGCTTCGTGCCGTGAGAATGCCAAAACTTCTCTAGGCTGCCCCCAGGCACGTTTTCCATGGTGAAGTAGCCACATAACCCCTTCTCCGTATCCAGGACATTGGCATCGAAGACACGAACAATGTTCGGGTGCCCGATGCGGGAAAGCATGATCGCCTCGCCTAGAATGTCCTCAATCTCAGACACAGTCATCCCCACCCGCTTGAAGACCTTCATCGCTTGGCGACCCAAAAAGCGGTGCTTTACGCGAAACACCTCCGCGAACGCTCCCTCGCCGAGGAATCGTTCGACCTCATACGTGTCTCTGATTGTTTGGCCGTCTTCTAAAAGCGCCATGTTCAGGTGGGTGTGGTGTACGGAAGTCGGCAAAAAACGTTCGCCGACCGCGATTTTGAGCGCCAGGTGGCTAAAAAGCAATGTCGCCCCAACCCGTTTTTGTCGGAAGTCGCCCAAAAACGGAATGCCACGAACGAATCATTTGACCCCGGGCGACGCATCTACTGAATTGCAGCAGACGAGACCATTTCGTTTGCCTTTTCCCACTCTGTGTTGTGTTCAGCTTCCTTTTCTTGGTCCTCGTTCGAAAGGGAGTCGTAAAGTTTGGTGAGCTGCTTTTTTTTGAGCCAATTGGCCGTTTCAATTTGTTTTTCTAAGTCAGACATTCGTTTCTCAAGTCTTAATATATAAGTGCCCTGAGCATTATATACCTCCTTCTCGTTGTTTAATGTTATCCAATCGTGATGTGAAACCTTATAAGTGTTATCACCCCAACGAAAGTCCTTGCCGGACTTCCCGGTATCTTCACTTACCCGATTTCCAGGATTTGGTTGTTGACTCGAATCGAACGAAGGTCCCGGTATTTCGACTGGCACCGGGGTCTGCTCTTGCTGTATCGGTTCTGGCCGTTGATTGCTATTTTCCGATGAAACCGAATTCGTCTGCGCACTAGCCTGAGGCTCCACTGGCTTTTCCACACCTAGTGGCTGTGTTTGCGTCAACGTCGGGATGTCTCCACCGCCCAAGGGATTCTGCTTTCCAACATCAGTTTCTGCTGTTGGAAAACCGGAATAGTTGTTGGGATTAGGTTGAGGGGTTTTATACGAAGTAGCACCCCAGATGACCAGAGCCAAAATCGCGACCGCCATTGGAACCATCAGCCATGGCAGAGCATTTGAGGGCTTCGTCGATGGGTCTACTGCCCGTTTTTCTGCTGTGGTTTTCTTTCCAACGTCGGATGGCCATCCGTCGTCATGAGCCTCGGTTGATTTTGGAAGTGTCTCAGTACCTACAGACGCGGTCGTCTTAGGGGAAACGGGATTCTGATTTTTCGCTTCCGGCTGCTGACCTATTTTCTCCGTTGTTGGCTTTTGCGCTCGGCCAACATTCTTTTGATCTTTCGCGTTTTCCTTACTTCTATCGGGAATTGGCGGAGGAAGCTCGATACTGGGCATCGGCCCGTTTTTTCCAGTATTATCAGGATTCGTTTTCATCCTCATTGAACCGGTGTTCCCACACGCACAAGCTCCGCATTGTAGGAATCCACCATCGCGTTGTATTCCTGCACTTGGCGCTCGATCTGGTCGCCAAGCGCGTTGCAGCGATCCACCTTCTCGTTGAAGCGGTCCACGGCACCTTGGTCGGTGTTGTCAAGCAAGGCTCGGTCTCTCTTGATTTCGTCGCCAAGCTCCTTAGCCTCCGCCTTCGCCGTCTCCAATGCCCTGGCCTTGGGTGCCATTTCATCCTGGCGCGCTTGCAGGGCGAGATTGTCGCTATCGGACACACGGTATGTTTTCCCATTAAATTCCAAGTAGGATGGCGACGGGGTCGGAGTATAGCCACCAGTATCCGCCACGCTCGGGCTATTCGATCCACCGTGAGCAAATCCGTTGGCTTTGAGCCAAGCCTCGGCAGCATCGGACCCCGCCGTTGTGCCTCCGCTCGCCTGGCTCGCCTGCTGACTCACCGGGGGCGGCGAATACGCCGGGGTTGCGGATTGGGTACCCCCGCCCGTGGAGGATGAATTGATCATGGCCAGAAGAATCACGATGAAGGCAACGACGCCGGCGCCGATCAAAACATTCCGGGCATTGTTGTCCTTGGAAGGCATTGGATTGACATGGATCGGTGCCGGTGCGGCCTTCACCGGCTCAGGCGGAAGATCAGCCGGGCGAACGCCCCCAAGGGCCTTCCACTCTTCCGATCCCTCCCGGCAGACAGGCACATCCGGGGGATAGATGCCGCTCAGCACCATCGCCTCAATGAAATCCAGGTCGTAGGGTCCTTGCACCTCGTTCGAGACGGTTACATAAAAGCGCCTTTCTTCCGTTTTCTGGGGAGGCTTATCCATCTGGTTGCGGGGCGGGATCATGGGCGCTCAGTTAAAAGGCTGCGGCCGGGCAGGCGAGCAAATCCCGTCACCGGCCCCTTCCTTCCGAAAAGCGCGTCCCTCGAATTTTCTTTTCTTGGCGAGAGCATTCATAGTCCTCCTACGAACGAACTCGAAAATCGTCAACCAGCCTCCCCCTTCTTTGAAGGCTTGGCCCTCGCAAGAAGAAAACCCTTCGAGTCCAGGCCGTCATAGCCCAGCCTCAAGAGGTGGTCGCGCAGTTTCGCCATCGCGGGTTTGGAAATCTTATGGACCGCCTGCTTGGTGATATTCATCTTCTCGGCGATCTGCTGAAGGCTGCTCCCGTGCTTGATGCTCTCTATCACGAGCCTTTCGCGCGGCGAGAGGCTCCGCAGGACCGCCTCAAGGGCCTGGTTTGACTCCCTGCCGCGGATTTCCAGGAGGATGTTCGTCTTCGCGTCCGCGACCCGAGCGACGGGCGGTTCGCCGCTGCCATAGCCGGCGGTGTCGGAACGGCTCGCGCCGTCGAGCGATTTCGGGAACATGTTGGCGATGCGAACCTGCTTTCGGTACAGGGAGTTCAACGCGTTGCGGATGGCCTTGGCGGCATACGGTTCCAGCGGGCCTCTCGCGGGTGTGAAGCCAATCACCGCGCGATGAAGGGCGTTTTGGGCCTCGGAAACCGCATCGGAGAGCGTGATTCCGGGAATGTGAGCGTAGTCGAACGCGATGATCTGGGCCAAATCGAGGTTTTCCTCAACGAGTTCGTCGATTCGTGATTTGCCTCCCATGGTGGAGATCATACGCCCCTCGGGCATCGCAGTACAATCGAAGACGGTACGCCACCGTCGTCCGCGTCCGTTGTCATCAGGTTTCTCGTGGGGAAAGGTCTTCCCCTGCGCGCCTACTCCCGCTCCACCGCACGCGTCCCTATCCGGCTTCAGACTCTCCGCTCCACGCGGACGGAACCCGTTACCGCACCGCACAAAGACTCCTGCCTTGCTCGCTCCGTCTCGCTAGCGCTCGGAAGTCACTCACAAAACCGGAGACTTTGCTCCCGCCGCCCGGCCCTGATGCAGTCATCGCGAGTTGCCTTCCCTTCGCCTTCGCTCCGCAAGCTCCGCTGCGCGCTTCATTCCGACAACTCGCGATCACTGCGGTTGGCTCAAATCGCTTCGCATGAGTCCCTGAGCGGTCGCTATTATCGCCGGTTCGGGAACCTCCCAATTCTGTAAATCGCCATCGGCTTTGCGTGAATCGCGCCTCGATTGTATGGCTCGCTGTGCGCCGTCAAGGTAGTATCGTCCCGCCTTCGCCCGCCGATCTCCACCGTTGACTGTGCTCGCTCGCCGGGGAGAGGTCGCTATGGATTCACGCGAAAGAAAGCTGCTGTGTGGAAAACGCCAAAACGGGCTTACGTTCCCCATGAGCAAAGACCTTACGAGCAACCCGTTCGAACGCGCGCCGTTCGCGCCACGGCGTGACTTTCACGAGCGGGTTGGCCCGAGCTTCGCCGAGATGCTGATTTTCATCCACACGGGCATGTTCGACGGCTTTGGCGAGCAGTGCATTCTGTCCTGGCGGTGACAGCGATTGTGGAACCATTCGCCAACCCCTTCTGACACACTTCGCGTGTTGCGCCTCCGAAAACCGAGAATGGCATCAAAGTCGTTGTCAATAAACCCTACGACTTTGATTTCATGAGATTCTTGATTTGCTCATCAATCCGTTTTTTGGGATCGATGGCGGGCAGGAGTTCTCTCGCATCAACTTTCAGGGCATGCATCAGGCAGAGTAGTTGATAATCGCTGATTTTGATGAATCGGGATTCAACTTTCGATACCCCAGCGCGGTCGATCGGCCAGCCTGCAATCTCCAATTTTGCCGCGAGATCCTTTTGCCTCAATTTTCGCTCCCAGCGAATCTTCCTGACTCGTGGGCCAACTAGATTTTTATGTCCTCCATGCCGTTCAAATCCTAGCAGGACTCATGCGAACTTCGTTGAAATCCGGCACCATTGTTCGATATAAATGCCAAGATCGTCCTGAGGGACGTGACGAAAACACTGAATTCAACGACTTTCGATGCCACAATCCGCACCCAAAAATGTATTAGGACCGGCGCTTAAGGAACTTCGCATATCGCGGGGATGGACATTGGAGGATGTTACCGCGAGGCTGCGGGAAGCGGGCATGACTTGCACCGCGCTGCAACTTAAGCAGATCGAGGCTCAGCAGAGAAGTATCAGAGATTTCGAGTTGATGTATTTCTGCGCAGTTCTCGGGGTGACTCAGGATGAGCTTGACGAACGATTAAGGCGGGCTATGGCCCGGTATCTGACTCTTAAAAAGGAGTAACGAAGGAGCGCGCTTTGCTCCCAAATCGCACTCGTATCGAGGAGCAGCGCTTTACAGTTCGGGGCACTCATGTCACGAACCAAACGCCCTCGCCAGCAATGCCAGGTAAGCCTCGGGATTCTACCGGAGGTCGAGACCGACCGCGTTGTCCAAACCATGGATGCCAATGACAGGGCTCTCTATCGCTTGCTTAGTCAGCAAATAATACCGAAGCAGATGAATGGCATCGCAGCACACGAACCGTTGGGAGAGAGGGGCAATGCTTACGTCGCAGGGTTACAATGCCGCGATGCATCTTGATCGCAGGTTCATCGGCAGTATTTGGCTCCCAAACGGGAGCTTCTGACCGATTACTTTCGTCTTTGATTGTGCTCGCATGAGTGCAAAGCACAAGAATCTCGTCGGACCACAGGTGCGAAAGCTTCGATACCAACGCGGATGGAAGCAAAAGGATCTGGCGGCGAAACTTCAGATTCTCGGATGGGACATCGACCGAGTGA
The DNA here is from genome assembly GCA_049521415.1 of Chthoniobacteraceae bacterium. Lineage (GTDB taxonomy): Bacteria > Verrucomicrobiota > Verrucomicrobiia > Chthoniobacterales > Chthoniobacteraceae > DATAXI01. The sequence continues at coordinate 39,088 of JBEKOV010000004.1, read as the reverse complement.
GCGTATCGAAAATCGAGTCGCAACTCGTTTGGGTTGGTGACTTCGAAATGTTCTATCTCTCCGAGGCGTTACGAGTCGATGTGAAGCAGCTTTTTCCGCCAATCGATCCTGCCGTCGCCCTCCACGACAACATTGTAAAACTGAGGAGCAAGAAATGATTGCGACACCTGTTGTGGGCAAGCGCTCTTCCATCAGAGTCGATCTCCATGCAAAATTGATTCCTGCTCCCAAACAAGAGCCAGGGTTGCGTCTGAATTCGTCAAGATCGACTTCCATGGACAGAACACACAAAAATCTTGTCGGCGTCGAAATTCGACGGCGGCGGCGTCAGCTTGGTTGGTCGCAAGTGATATTGGCCCATCGTTTGCAACTTGCCGGGTTCCACACCAACCGGAGCAGTATCGCGAAGCTCGAATGCGGGATGTTATATGTCGGTGATTTCGAGTTGCTGTACTTCGCGCGTGTGCTCGGCATCCGCGTACAGCATTTGTTTCCAAACATTCCATCCGAGGAGCCATTGAGTGATGTCGTCGCGATGCTTCTCGGCACCCCGCGGACACATCCGAAAAAGAGAGCCGTGATGAATGGAGCGACGCGCGTGTCGAGAACCCGCGAAACCCAGTAACGAAGCAGACCGCTACACTAAGTGAAAGCAGAACGATTCATCCCGCAGCAGGCGACCTATACGACCAAGGAAGCCGCCGCTTACCTCAGAGTCAGCGAGCGCCAAATCCGTTATTTCATCGCCCGCAAACTGCTGCGCAAAAGCAAAGCGCAGGCAAAGACGCTCATCCCCGGCGAGGACGTGGAAACCTTCCTCGCCAGGACGAGCTGAACCGAGGATCAAGCCACTTTCTTGAGCGGCTCGCTCTTAGCCATCGCCTCTTCCGCCGCCGCAGCCTTGGCGAGTTGCGCGCGTTCGTAGCTTTCCGCATTGCTGCCGAAGACTTCCGTGTAGGTCGTCATAATCAGCTTTCCGCCGTCACTGTGTCCCTGCCACTGCGCGATCACCTTCACATCGACGCCCTGCTCCCAAAGGCGCTTGATGCGCATCGCGCGCAAGTTGCGCTGGGTGAAGTGCGGCAGTCCGAGACGCTGGGTGGCGCCATGGAGGGCGTTCTTCACATTCTTAACCTTGAAGACCGGGCCATGGGGATTTGGTCCCGCAGCAGTGCGCAGTCTCGCGAGCAACGGCTTTAGCCACGGGAAAATGGGCGTGCTGAATGCGCGCTTCGTTTTCTTGCGCCGGTAGTGGATGACCTCGCGCTCGTTGTCGATGTCAGCCCAATTCAAGCCTACTGCTTCGGCTTGGCCGATGCCGGCCCGGCCGAGGAATTCGGCAAAGTTCGCGCTGTCGTGTTGATACATCGGGCGCTGCCCGCCGCGCTTGCCCGTTTCCAGCTTCCAACTCGGCTGGCGAATCTCCGCGACGATCTGCTCAAACTCTTGCGGCGAAGGAATGAGCCGGATGACCGGTTCCTTCTTCGCTTTGCGAATGATCTTGGGATCGAAGGGGTTTTTCGCGATCACCGTGTCGGACACCGCGAAATCGAAGAGGGCGCGTGCAAAGGCCCGGAATTGGTTCCGCGTCGAGGGGCGCTTCCCCTGGCCGACGAGGCCGACCCAAGCCGCGATGTCGGAGTTGTGAACACGGGCCACGAGGGTTTCCATCGGGCGGGGAAACAGTTCGCGGAATTTCGCGATCCGGCCCAGCTCGCCAACTCGCGTTGAATGGGCGATGTCGGTGCGCGCGGCCTCATATTTTTCGAGCAGCATGGCGAGGGTCATGTCGCGGTTGCTGGGGTCCACTTTCTTGAGGTCGGCGAGCCATTCGGAAAGTTTCCCATCCGCAGTTTTCCTATCCGCCGTGTCGAGCGCATGAACGGTGCGCTTTCCGTTTAATTTTTTGACACCCCAATACGACTGATTTTCGCGGTGGCGAAAGAGATTGGGAGCCACGTTGTCGAGCAGCGCGAAGGTTCCGCGGCTCTTGCCTTCAGACTTCGTTTTCATGGTGATCCCATTATAAGGGCTACCACGCGGGGCTACCACACTATTTTACAAAAACCTCCAACTTTCTTAAAACACTGTCTGGGACATGGTTTTAAGGAGTCGGGCCGACTGGATTCGAACCAGCGACCTCTTGAACCCCATTCAAGCGCACTACCAAGCTGTGCTACGGCCCGATTTTTGAAAAACGCCGAATTCGGCGCAGAGGGAAGGTAATGGGTTTGGGGGGCGGGTCAAGACTGGGAAAAAATCGAAAATCGAAATTCGAAAGATTTGGGGAGGGAGGGGGAAACCACAAAGGGCACAAAGGACACAAAGGACGGAAGGGACGGAAGGGACGGAAGGGACGGAAGGGACGGAAATTGAAGGGGCGTTTTCGGATCGCGGGGCGTAAACCCGGGCGGACCCCCCTTCGACAGGCTCAGGGTCAGTCGTTTACTTCTTTTTGCTCGGGGTGGGGGTGGTGATGGGTGGGTTCGGCTTTTTTGGCGGGGGGCTTTTTGAAGACTTGTTTCATGATGTCGGCGATCATGGGGGCGGCGTAGGTGCCGCCGTGGGTGCTCTCGCCGATTTCGCCTTCGTAGAGGGCGGCGAAGGCGTATTGGGGTTTGTCGGCGGGGCAGAAGCCGACGAACCATGCGGCGTCGCGCTCTTTGGATTTGGAGCCCCATTGGGCGGTGCCGGTCTTGCCGGCGATCTGGACTTCGTCGATGGCGGCGCGACCGGCGGTGCCGGAGGGGCTTTCGACGACGTTGATCATGCCTTGTTTTACGGCGGCGAGGATTTTTGGATCGATGCCAAGGTCTTCTTTTGCCTCGACGTTGTAGGCGGTGATGATCTGGCTATTGTAGGTCTGGACCTGCTGGACGAGGCGGGCGCGGTAGAGGGTGCCGCCGTTGCCGATGGCGGCCATGGCTTCGGCCATCTGGAGGGGGGTGACGAGGAGATCGCCCTGGCCGATGGAGAAATTGGCCATGTCGCCATCGAGGAATTTGCGTCCGTAGACGCGGAGCATGTAGTCCTCGGTGGGGACGCGGCCATCTGCCTCACTGGCGAGTGGGATGCCGGTGCGGACGCCGAAGCCCATGCGCTCGGCCCATGCGATGATGGGATCGGCGCCGGTCTTGATGCCGACCTGGTAGAACCATGTGTCGCAGCTCTGGGTGAGGGCATCGACGAAATCGAGCATGCCGGCGTCGTTTTTTTTCCAGTTGTGGAATGTGAGGCCGCCGATCTGGATGGAGGGAGGGCCGGAGAAGAGATCGGTGAGTTTGATGGCGCCGCTCTCGAGGGCGGCGATGCCGACGGGGACCTTGAAGGTGGAGCCGGGGGGATAGGCGGAGCGGTAGGCGCGCGGGAGGAGGGGGAGCGAGGGGTCGCTATTGAGGGCTTTGTATGCCTCCGGGGAGATGGCAGGGACGAATTCGTTCGGGTTGAAGCAGGGCTTGGAGGCCATGGCGACGATGTCGCCGTTGGTGGCGTCCACGATGACGATGGCGCCGCGTTTTGCGCCTTTGTCGAGGGCGTCCTCGGTAAGGCGCTGGATGTCTTCGTCGAGGGTGGTGATGACGTTGGCGCCGGGCTGCGGGGGGATGACGATTTTCTCGGAGGCTTTCTGTCCGGAGCCGTCGAAGGCGAGGTTTAACTGGCCGTTTTTGCCGGTCAGTTGGGTGTTGAAGGTTTGTTCGAGGCCTTCGCGGCCCTCGGGGACGGGCCATAGTTCTTCGTTGTCCACGACGGGGCCATCGGTGGGGCGACCGCTGCGTCCGAGGTAGCCGAGGATTTGGCCGGCCATGGAGCCATTCGGGTAAAAGCGGACGTACACGGGCTGGAGGGAGAGATGGCCGGGGGACTGCTGCCTGAATGCGGCGATCTCGGCGGGGAGGAGATCGGTGGCGATGACGAGGGGGAGGAGGCCGCGATTGTGGTAGTGCTTGAGGACGGTGTCATCGGGGACGGTGACCTCGCGACCGAGGAGGCTCTCGGCGAGATTGAGTTGCTCCTCGGTGAAGGCGAGGGTCTCGGTATCGGTCATGGGGGGGGAGGGGGGGAAATCGAGGGCGAGGTTGTAGCCGATGCGGGTCTGGGCGAGGGGATGGCCATTGCGGTCGGTGATCTGGCCGCGAGGGGCGGGGATTTGGAGGATGTAGGTGCGGGCTTCTTTTTGGGTTTCCCAGGTGGGGGCGAAGGAGTTGGAGTTATCGGGCGGCGGGGTGGGGGTGGCCATGGGTGTCTCGACAGGGGCGATGTCGGACGGAGGGGCGGTGGGAGTGGGGATGGGAGCGGGGGAGAAATCCGGCTGGGAGTAATCGGGAGTGGGGCTGGGTGCTCCCGGAGGCTGGACCGTGGTGACCGCATCCTGCGCGAGGGCGCCGAAGGAAAGGGCGAGGGAAGCGGCGAGGGTCAGGAACTTCGAAACCATTTAGCGAACTGGACCCTCAATTAGTGGATTCGGATTGGCAATTATCAATTTGCGCCGCTCCTCTCGTGAAGAAACTCAAGGATGGTTTCGGCGAGTTTTGCGCCGATGCCCTGGACGGAGGCGACTTCTTCGACGGTGGCTTTTCGCAAGCGATCGACGGAGCCGAAGCGGCGGAGGAGGGCTTGCTTGCGGGCCTGGGAGACGCCGCGGCAATCGTCGAGGATGCTCTCGGCGACGCGCTTTTTCATGAGGAGCTGGTGGTAGGCGTTTGCGACGCGGTGGGCTTCGTCGCGGATGCGCTGGAGGAGGCGCAATGCGCCGGAATCGTCGGGGAGACGGAGGGGGAGCGGGGTGGCGGGGCGGTAGATTTCCTCGAATTCCTTGGCGAGGCCGATGATGGGGAGGTCGTGGAGGCCGAGGCGCTGCAATTCCTTGCAGGCGGCGGAGAGCTGGCCCTTGCCGCCATCGACGATGATGAGATCGGGGAGGCGGACGGGGACGAAGCTGCGCGGGGATTCGTTGCCCTGATCGTCGAGGGGGACGACGGTGTCCTCGGCGGCGAGGCGGGCGAGGATTTCGGCGGGGGGCTCCTGGGAATACTCGGCGGCGTCGGGATTGCGCTCGCGGGCCTCGAGGAGGATGCGGGAGTAGCGGCGGCGGATGACCTCGGCCATGCTGGCGAAATCGTTCTGGCCCTCGACGGTCTTGACGCGGTAGCGGCGGTAATTGGAGCGATCCGGGACGCCGTCCTTAAATGCGACCATGGAGGCGACGATGTGGGTGGTGGAGATATTGGAGATGTCGAAGCACTCCATGACGGCGGGAGCGTCCTTGAGGCCGAGGGCATCGCGAAGGGCGCGGAGATCGGCGGCGGGATTGATGGAACTGGGGAGGGAGTGGCGGGTGAAGCGGCGCATCGGCTTGGTGGTCTCGCGGAGATTGGCGACCATGTCGCGGAGCTGAGCGGCGCGCTCGAAGTTTTGGTCGTGGGCGGCGTTGCGCATTTCGTCCTCGAGGCTATCGAGGGCTTCGCGGGATTTGCCTTCGAGGAATTCGCAGGCGTTCCCGATGCGCTGGCGGTATTGCTCGACGGTGATATCGGCGAGTTTCATGGGGACCTGGTAGGTGGAGCTTTTCAACTCGCGCTCCGAGGGGACGCCGCGACCGAAGGTGAGAACGCCGAAGCGCTTGCGCATGAAGGCGAGGGTCTGGCGGAGGGCGCCGGAGTTTGCGAAGGGGCCGAAGTAGCGGGCGTGATCGTCTTTTTTGAAACGGGTGAGGCGGAAGCGGGGCCATTGGTCGGCCATATCGACCTTGACGAGGAGGAAGCGTTTGTCGTCGCGGAAGGAGACGTTGTAGCGGGGGCGGTATTCCTTGATGAGGCGGCCCTCGAGGAGGAGGGCCTCGGGCTCCGTGCGGACGGTGTGGACCTCGAAGTCCCAGACGCTGTCGAGCATGGCGCGGGTCTTGAGGTCGGCGTTGGTGAGGCGGGAGGGGAGGAAGTAGGAGCCGACGCGCTTGCGGAGGTCGCGGGCCTTGCCGACGTAGATGACGCGGTTGAGACGGTCGCGCATGAGGTAGACGCCGGGCTTGTGGGGCAGGTCGTGGACCTTTGCTGTGAGGTCGGGTTTTGCGAGGGCTGGCATGCGGTGAAAGGGATTATCGCCGCATGGGGGCGGGGGGCAAGTGGGGGAGGGGACAGAAAGGACACAAGGAGACCTGTCGCCCCCAAGAGGGAGGGTGAGAGATCTATTACAGAATGGCAATGGTGAGGCTGTTGCGCAGTTGCAACGGCATAGCCGACGTCTTAGTATGTCGTTTCTTAAACGATGAAATCCCTTTTCTGCTGGCTTGTCTGCCTGCTGGGTCCGGGCGTGGCGCTTGCCCAGATTACCACCGTCACGCCGACGGGCAATCCGACTCCGGACCAAATGCCGATCGCGCAAACGACTACGCTGTGGGACCTGGTGAGCAGCGGGGGGTGGGCGCTGATCCCGCTGGGTGTTCTGTCTGTGATCACGGTGATGCTGGTGCTGACTTACCTGGTGACGTTGCGGCGCGGGGCGGTGGTCTCGGCGCATTTTATGAACACGGCGGATGTGTTGCTGAAGAAACGGGATTACCATGGGCTGCTGGCGATCTCGGCGAGGCACAGCGAGATCGTGGCGCGGATCGTGCAGAGGACGCTGGATTTTGCGACGCGAAATCCGAATGCGGACTTCGCGGTGGTGCGGGAGATCGCGGAGACCGAGGGGGCAACGCAGGCGGCGTCGATGCAACAGCGGATCACTTACCTGGCGGATATCGGGATGCTGGCGCCGATGATAGGGCTGCTGGGAACGGTGGTGGGGATCATCAAGTCATTCGGCGTGCTGGCGAGCCGGCAGACGGCGGAGGCGTCGCGCAATATGCTGCTGGCCGGGGGAGTATCGGAGGCGCTGGTGGCGACGGCGGGCGGGTTGATCCTGGGGATCACTTCGATGGCGTTTTACGCGCTGTTCCGCGGACGTGTGCAGCGGCTGATCTCGGACCTGGAGATTGCTTCGACGCATATCCTCAGCCTGCTGGCGCTCAATTATAACAAGAGGTCTCCGGCTGAGCGGTCGCGGGTCGGGGTGGAGGATGATTTTTAGGGAATCGCGATGAATTTTCGCCGGCATGCAAAGCCCGAGGTGTTCGGGTTCCAGATCGCACCGATGGTGGATATCCTGCTGGTGCTGCTGGTGTTTTTTATTGTGACGTGGAAAATCTCGCTGAGCGAACGGGAGCTGGATGTGAAAATACCGACTGCCACTCACGCGAAGGACACGGACCCGTATGTGGGGCAGGTGGTGGTCAATGTGAAGGCCGACGGATCGATTTTCTTCAATCGCCAGCAAATCTCGAGCGATGAACTGGTGGCGAAGCTGCAGGAGCTTGCAAAACTTTATCCGGACCAGGCGGTCATTCTGTGGGGCGACAAGAGGGCCGCCTATGAGTCGATCACCAATGTGTTGGATATTTGCCGGCAGGCAAATATATGGAATATCGCCTTCGCTACGGCGCCAGCCGATAGCAAGTGACCGGCACCCCTTCGATCAAGCGCAATCAAGGTGAACCAAGGTCAAACAAACCAGTCGAGGGTATCCGCGCGCCTGCTTGCGGCGGCGGTGTTGCTGGCGGCGGCGGGGGCGTGGGCGCAGGATTCGCAGAATGACCAGGGTGTGCCGGTGAGGCGGGCGATTCCGGTCGATCAAGATCAGGGGCAGGATCAAACTAATATACCGACCGCGCGGGCGGTGCCGTTTGAGCCATTCGATAGTCCGACGCCGCGGCCCGCACCCGCGGCGACGCCGCCGCCGGAAGCGCCGCAGGGAGTTTACAATGACCAGAATGTGGTGACGCAGCCCGCGCCGGGCGGGGAGCAATCGGCGGACGAGGAGCAGCTTGATTTTGCCAATGGATTCTACTCGCGCGGCGCGGTGGACATGGCGGCGCCGGAGTATGAGAAGTATCTGGCCAATTACCCGGACGCGCCAATGCTGGACCGGGAGTCGGCGTTATTCCGGCTGGGCGAGTGCTACCGGAAGCTGGGGAATGTGAATGCGGCGCGGAATGCTTATGAGACGCTGCTGCTGAATTATGGGATCGGGCAGTTCATCGGGCCGGCGGCGTATCGGCTGGCGGATATGTGCTACGCGGCGAAGGATTACGAGGGGGCGCTGGATTATTACCGGAAGGCGTCGGTGCGGCTGACCGATCCGGCGCTGGCGCTGGCGGCGAAATTTTACGCGGCGCGGAGCCTTGAGGAGTTGCAATTGCCGACGGATGCGCGGATCGCGTACGAGGATATTGTCGATACGCCGGGGGAGAATCCGTTTCGCGAGCCGAGCCGGCTGGCGCTGGCGGAAATCCTGGAGATGTATGGGCGGAAGCCGGATGCGCTGGTGCAATTCGAGGCGCTGGCGAAGGAGGCGGAGCAGCCGCCGGTGAAGGTGGAGGCGCTGGTGAAGGCGGGGCTGCTCGACGTGGAGCTTGGGAATCCGGAGAAGGGCGCGGCTGATTTCAATAAGGCGCTTGCAATGCCGGAGATCGGGGATTGGGAGCCGATTGCGCAGATAGGGCTGCTGCGGGTGTTGTATGAATCGGGGAAGTATGGAGAACTGCTGACGAAGTATCAGGCGGCGTTTGACAGCGTGCCGGCGGATAATAAGGCCGAGGTGCTGATCCTTGCGGCGGATTCGAAGCGACAGACGGGGGATTTCGCGGGGGCGAGCGATTTGTACGGGCAGATCATCAAGGATTATCCGAATTCCGTGTATGCGGATGAGGCGAAGTATCAGCAGTTAGTCAGTTTATACAACGCGGGGGACCCGGGACTTATTCCGGCGATCGATGCTTACCTGGCGTCGAACCCGGAAGCGAACCGGCGGGACGAGGTGACGCTGCTGAAGGCCGAAGCGTTATTCAAGGCACAGAACTTTGCCGATGCGGCGGCACTGTATGCGTCGCTGGAGGATTCGACGCTGATTCCGAATTATCGCGCGGATTCGCTGCTGAAGCTTGCGTGGTGTTATATGCAGATTAACCAGCCGGACAGGGCGATCGCGGCGTTGACTTCCTTCCTGAAAGATTATCCCGATCACCGGATGGCGCCGTCGGCGCTGGCGCAGAGGGCCGTGGCGTATCAGCAGACGAAGGATTTGACCTCCGCGCTGAAGGACTTCAGCCAGTTACTGGATACTTATCCGAAAGCGAAGGAGCGGGAGCTTGCGCTCAAGGAGAAGGCGCTGATCCTCGGGGAGCAGGAGGATAACGACGGGATGTCGGATACGTTCAAGCAATTGCTGGCGGAGTATCCGCACAGCTCCGCGGCGGCGCAGGCGAATTACTGGATTGGGTTCGCGGCATTCTCCGACAAGAATTACAAGGATTGCATCGAACCGCTGGACAAGGCCCGGAAGCTGGACAAGGCGGAATTTTTCGAGCGCGCGTCCGTGCGGATTATAGCGGCTTATTATACGCTGGGGGATCGGGACTCGCTGGCGTCCGAGGTGGACCTATATAACGAGAATCATCCGAAGGACAAGGTACAGGCGGAGGTGCTGCGGTGGCTGGGGAAGTCTTATCTCGACGCGAAGGATTATCCGAATGCGGTGAAGTATCTCACGCAGCTATCGACGCGGGACGAAGTTACTCCGGACGACTGGCTGAATCTGGGGCAGGCGGAATTGGGGGCGCAGCAGTATCCCGATGCCATCAATGCCATTAATAAGTATCTCGCGGCGCAGAGTGATCCGGCGTTGCAGGCGCAGGGGCTGCTGGCGCTGGGCCAGGCGCAACTGGAATCGAGCAAGCTGGACGATGCGCAGGCATCGGCGGACAAGGCGTGCTCGCTTCAGCCGGAGGGGCTGCCGAATGCGCAGGGGCGGATGTTGAGCGGGGATATCCAGGTCGCGCGCGGGGATTTTGAGGCGGCATCGAAGATTTACCAGAGCATCGCCGTTATTATTGACGATCCGAATGTTACTCCGCAGGCGATGGAGAAAGCTTACGATTGCCTGAATCGACTGGGCGATTCGGCGGACGCGGCGAAACTGCTAAACCAGCTTCAAACCAAGTATCCGGAATATCAGATCAAGGCCGGAGGCTTAATAGGGGCGCAGTAAGCTTTTCTTAACCCCCCGCCGCAGGCCCGTGCGTTCCACCCTGACTCGCAAACCTTGTCTTGGGCTTCTTCTTTGCGCGACGCCGGGGATCGTGGTTTCGGTGGTGTTTCCGTGCAATCTTCCCCTGGCTTGCATTGCGGGGCTCTGTTTTGTTGTCGCCGCATTTCGCAGCGGGCGGGTACTTCCATTTTTCCTATTTGTCTTCAGTGTCTTTTTCATCCGGCACGATCTGGACTGGCATCAAAATCCTGGGCGGCTGCCGATTGACTTATTAAGTCAGGGGGATTCTGTCATTCATGTTACGGGGATTGTTACGAGCGATCCGGCGGCGGCGGGTTACTGGAGGCATCTCAGTCGTTCGAGGTTTGAAATTCGGGCGACGGATGTGGTGTTTGACGGCAAGAGCGTCAAAACGAGCTTTCCGGCGGAGGTTACCTGGGTGGGGCCGGTTCCCGTCTGGGGAGATGAAGTGGAACTGGACGCTTCGATCGCGCCTGTGCCGACGCCGCGGAATCCGGGAGAATTCAATCTGGCGGCTTACCTGGCGCGGCAGGGGATCTTTGCCGAGCTATCGAGCGATTATCCGGAGGAGGAGCAGATCGTGGCGCATGGAATGGGGAATCCGCTGATAGGCTGGGGGCGGGCTTGCCGCGCGACTTTGCAGCGGCGGCTTACGCTTGGGCTGGAGGATGATCCTGAAAAGGCGGGATTGGTCGAGACAATCACGCTGGGGCTGAAGGATGAAACGTCGACGACGGACCGGGAGTTGTTTCAGCATGTCGGGGCGTTGCACCTTTTTGTGGTGAACGGGCTTCACGTTGCGCTTTTGGCGGGGATCCTGGGATTTCTTTTGAAGCCGTTTCGCGTCCGGCGGCGGGCTTTTGCGCTGGTGATTATTCCGATCCTGTTCGGCTACGCGTTGATTACGGGACTAAGTCCGGGGAGTGTGCGGGCGGCGATCATGGCGGCGGTGATGTTTGGGGCGAGTTTCGTGGAACGGCGGTCATTCTCGTTTAATACCCTTGCCGCGGCTGCGTTGATCCTGCTGCTTTGGGATACCAACGAGTTATACCAGGAGGGATTTCAATTTTCCTTTGGCGTGGTTACGACAATTATTCTTTTGGCGAATTTTGTCGAGGGATTGATCCTTCCGACCGGGCTGCCGGATTCTTTTTTGCCGCGTTCGCTTTGGACTCCGTGGCAGCGGGGGAAGGATTATTTCTGGCGGCAAGTTACCGGGCTGGCGGGTGTTTCGATTGCGGCGTCGATTGGTTCGTTTCCATTTAGCGCGGGATATTTCAATGTGGTTACTCCGTCGGGATTCGTGGCGAATTTGTTTTTGGTTCCGGTGGCGTTTTGCATCCTTGCGGAAGCGGTTTTCTCGCTGCTCACTTCATTTTTTGGCTGGGTGCCGCTGCTTTTCAATAATGTGAATTGGCTCCTTGCGTCCGCGATGCTGGGAATCGTGCATTTTTTCGCGTTTCTGCCGGGAGGATATTTCTTCGTGCCGACCTCGCCGGAGCGGCCGGAGTGCCGTGCGACGATCCTGGACCTTGCGCCGGGGCAGGCCATTGTTATCGAGAGCCGGGGTTTGACGTGGTTGATCGATTGCGGGGATTCGCCGGCTTACTTCCGGGTGGTGCGTCCTTTCCTCCAGTCTCGCGGGATTAATCGACTGGATGGGTTTGTTATTACGCACGGTGTTTCATCGAGCATGGGAGGGGCGCAGGATGTGATCGATGATTTCGATCCGCGGGAGGTCTTTGAATCGAGCGCGACGGACCGGAGCCCGGTCCATCGGGCGCTGCGAGCGGCGCTCGAAAACTCCGGGCGGCCAAAGACGATTTTGGAAACGGGGGATCAAATGGAACTTAGTCCGGTGGCGACGTGCGACGTATTGTATCCTCCCGCGGGACTTACCGGAGGGCCGGCGGCGGATAAGTCATTGGCGCTGCGGATTCAGGATGGGAAAACGCGAATTCTGTTGATGTCGGACAGCGGATTTGCGGGGGAGCATTGGTTGCTGGATCATGGGGGTGATCTTCGGGCTGCGATTGTGGTTCTTGGCGGGCAGGCGACGGATATGGAGGGGACGGAGCAGTTTATCGGCGCGGCGCATGCGGCTGCGGTTATTCGCGGGGAGCCGGGATATGAGGCAACGGAATCCGATGAGCGTAAGTGGGCGCGCAGGGAGTGATTCCGTTTCTTCAAACGGATACGGGGGCGGTGATGGTTGATCTAAGTGGATCTGGCGCGACTATTTCCGGGTTTTTGAATGGTCAGCGATTGGTGAGACGGAGCGAATGAATTGCGCGGCCCTGGGCGGCGTAGTGGCGTTCGAAGTCGGTTTGGGGGAGATCTTCGGTCCATGCGGCGGAGATCAGGCGGGGGTGGTTGGCGGCTGCTTTTTTGATGTGGGCGAAGTAGTCGGCGTCGTCGGTCTTGATACATAGCTGGCCGCCGGGAGTCAGGGAGAGAGAGGCGGCATCGAGGAATTGCGGCTGAATGAGACGGCGGGGCCAGTGGCGGCGCTTGGGCCATGGATCGGGGAAAAGGATGTAGACGCGGCTGACGGAGGCGGGCGGAAGCAGGTGAGCGACGGCGTAGGCGCTTTCGACGCGGAGGAGGCGGATATTGGAGAGGCCGGCGTGTTCGGCTTTGCGGTCGGTGGTGCGGATGCGGCCGAAGAGGCGTTCGGTGCCGATGAAGTTGCGCTCGGGATGGCTTTGGGCGATGGCGACGAGGAAGGAGCCGTCGCCGCAACCGAGGTCCACTTCGAGCGGGGCGTGGCGGGGGAACATGTCCGCCAGATCGATCGGGTGGAAGTAATCGTGGGGGATGTACTCGATAGGACCGATGGGATTCATGGGGCCTATCTCCGAATAACGGAGTTAGAGATAGTAATCGAAATCCTGTTCGCGGATGAGCCAGCGGCGGACGCGGAATACATGGGCGGGCTTGGTCTGCGGATGGAGGAGGACGTAATTGCGGCTGCCGCGCCATAAGTAACGTTCGTCGGTCAGAAGATCGTGGACCTGATAGGTGTCACTGTCCATCCAGCCGAATTCGCCGACGGGGACATTGATGTAGGCGTCGTGGGATTGATACGGGTCGAGGTTTACGGCGACGAGGATGATGTTGTCGCGGGACTCGGTGGCCTTGCCGTAGAAGAGGACGTTGTCATTCTCGGATTGATAGAAGCGGAGGTTATCGTACTCGTGCAGGGCGCGGTTTTCGCGGCGGATGCGGTTGAGGCGGGTGATGTAATCCTTGATATTGCCGGGGGCATTCCAATCGCGCTGCTTGTACTGGTACTTTTCCGAGTCGAGATATTCCTCGCGGTTCGGGAGGGCCGCGTTCTCGCACAGCTCGAAGCCTGAATAAATGCCGTAGAGGCTGGAGAGCGTGGCGGCAAGGACGGCGCGAATCATGAATGCGGGGCGTCCGCCCTGTTGCAGGAAATAGGGGAGGATGTCGGGGGTATTGGTGAAGAGATTGCCGCGGAAGTACTCCTTCATCTCCGTCCGGGTGAGTTCGGTGAAGTACTCGGTCAGCTCGTGCTTGAAATTGCGCCAGGTGAAGTAAGTGTAACTTTGCTGGAAGCCGGCCTTTGCGAGGACTTTCATCATCTTGGGACGAGTAAATGCCTCCGAGAGGAAGATGACGCCGGGATATTGAGCGCGGACTTTCGCGATCAGATACTCCCAGAAGGCGACGGGCTTGGTGTGGGGATTGTCGACGCGGAAGATGCGGACGCGGCGCGCGGCCCAGAAGAGGACGATGTTCGTCATCTCGTCCCAGAGAGCGCGCCAATCGTCGCAGAAGAAATTGAGCGGATAGACGTCCTCGTATTTTTTCGGGGGATTTTCGGCGTACTTGATGGCGCCGTCGGGGCGCTTGAAGAACCATTGGGGCTTGTCGTGAACGTAGGGGTGGTCGGGGGAGCAATTGAGGGCGAAGTCGAGGGCGAGTTCCATGCCGCGCTTTTCCAATTCATTGATGAGCCAATCGAAGTCCTCGAAAGCGCCGAGGGCTGGCTCGATGTCCATGTGGCCGCCGCCGTTCGGGCAACCGGCGTTGCGATTGCCGATGGCGTAAGGGACGCCGGGGTCGCCGGGCTCGGCAACGACGGAGTTATTTTTGCCCTTTCGTTTTGTGACGCCGATGGGATGGATGGGCGGGAAATAGATTACGTCGAAACCCATGGCCCTTGCGTCGTCGATGCGGTTGAGGCAATCACGGAAGGTCGAGCCGCGGTCGGCGCGACCCTGGGCGGAGCGGGGGAAGAACTCGTACCATGCGGCACAGAGGGCGCGTTTGCGGTCGACGGTGACGCGTGGATAAGCGCCCTGCACACCAGCGACAGCGAGGCGGTACTCGGTGGATTGGGAACGGTCGGGCCATGCGGACATGAGGCTCTCGAGTTCGGCCCATTGGGCGATGTCGTTGACCTCCTTGGGCTCGGAGGTCTCAATGCGTTTGGCGATTTCGCGCAGGCGGGCGGCCTCGGCGGCGGCGTTGCCGGACTGGGCGCGGGCGGCGGCGGATTCGACGATGTGGGCGCCCTCGATGGTCTCGCCAGCGCGGGCGCGGAGTCCGCCGTCAATTTTTTTGCGGAATTCGTATTGCCAGGAGCGGAAGGCGTCGACCCATGCCTCGATGGTGAATTCGTAGCCGGCATTTTCGAAGACGGATAGCAAGCCGCGCCAGCGATCCTGACCATTGGGGATCGGTTTCATGGGGGTTTCGCTCCAGCGCGGTTTTCCGCAGACGCGCCATTTGAGGAGAGCGGAGACGATATCGTGGCCGGCCATGAAGATATCGGCCTCGACGGTGAGGTCCTGTTCGACGGCGCGCTTGACCGGGTAGCGCCCGCCATCGAGGAGAGGGGTCACGTTTTCGATGGTGACCGTGACGAATTGGGGTTGCGTGGCGATGGGCTCCGCAGCGGTTGGGGGAGGCAGGGGCGCGGGGGTGGCGCGCTTTGATTTGGGCGCTGTGCGGACCTTCTTCACGCGAGCTGGGCGACGAGGTTGCGTGTTGCGTCGAGGTCCGGGATGCGCTGGAGAACTTCGCCGAGGGACTGGAGGGCGGTGGGAATGTGATCGAGGAAGGCGGCGCGCTCCTTGACGAGGCCGAGGTAACCGTAAGCGCCGAGGGCCTGCATGAGGCGCTGCATGGCGCAGAGGTCGAGCGTCTGGCGGAAGCCGGGCTCGATCCCGCCGCCGGCATCGAGGATTTTCGCGATGTAGGCGTTGATTAATTCCTCGCGCCGATCGACCGAGAGGCGCATGTAGGGATCGTAAACGAGCGAGGCGAGATCGTAGTGGGGCAGGCCGGGGCGCATGCCCTGGAAATCGATGAGCCATGCGCCGCCACGGTCGACAAGGACGTTTTGGGATTGGAAATCGCGATGGACGAGGACGCGGGGCTTTGCGGCGAGGAGAAGGGCGATCTCGCGCAGGGCGGATGCGTCATTGCCGGGGCCGCCGGCGCGACCGAAGAGGCGGGCGGCGCAATTCTCGAAGAAATAATTCTGCTCCCAGAGGTAGAGGTCGGCGTTGAATTCGGCCTGGAGCTTGAGGCCGCAGTTAGCGAGGGCATCGCAGCCGCGGAGGTGGAGGGCGGCCATTTCATCGAGGGCGAGGCCGTAAAGGTCGCGGAGGGTATCCCAGCCGGAGGCGCGGCAGGACCAGAGATCGGCCTCGCCGAGGTCTTCCATCCAGATGAGGCGTTCCTGTTCGTCGTGATGATAAATCTCCGGGACGTGGACGCCGAGGGAGGCGAGGAAGCGCGCGATGTCGCAATAGTAGCGGTTCTCCTCGCGGCTCTCGCCATAGCGGACGAGGATGAGGGATTGCTGCTCCGTGACGCGGATGCGGTAATATTTTCGGTCGGAGCCGCCTTTTTCCAGCGGGTCGATCCGGATCTTGCCCTCCGCGTAGCGCGGGAAGTGCGAGACGGTCTGTTCGATCAGATTCTCAGGGAGCATGGTTTTAGAAATCGACGCCGGTGTGTGTACCGGAGGCGGTTTGACCGGAGGTTACAATGCAACGGTCCAATTTGCTACCGGCCAAGACTCGCGCACCGTCCCACAGGATACAATCCGTGAGTTGAGCGCCTGACTCGACGACGGCGCCCTGGCCGGCGCTGAGGAAGCCGACCATGCGGGCGCCGGGGTCGATCTGGGCGGAGGGGTGGATGGGCTCGCGCCAGTTGCGGCCATCGCCGAAGAAATCGGCGCCGGCGAGGGCGGTGTGGACGTCGAGGTATTGTTCGCGGGCGCCGAGGTCCCACCATGAGGCCTCGTCGAGGACCATGCCGCCGAGTCTGGCGCCTTCCTTGATCATGTCCATGAAGAGTGGGATCACGGAGATTTTGGCGTGCGCGGGGATGCGCTTGAGGAAGGCGGGTTCCACCATGTAGATGCCGGTGAAGAGGAATTTTTTGCCGGGGACGCCGAGGCGGCCGGCGATGTCGCGAACGCGTCCGCCCTCGAGGGTGACGTGGAGGGGCGTGCCGCGGGAGCGGAGGACCAGGGTGACTTCGTTGCCGGCGGCGCGGTGATGGGCGAAGATTTTTTTGAGGGGGACGTTGGAGAGGACGTCGCCATTATAGACGAGGAAGGGCTGGCCCTCGAAGTGGCGCTCGACGTTCTTGATGCCGCCGGCGGTCTCGAGAAGGACGGGTTCGTATTCGAAGATGAGGCGGGCGCCCATGTAGGCGCCGCCGGGGAAGGCAGCCTGGTAGGCCTCGTGGCAGTGATGGGTGTTGATTACGAGTTCCTTGACGCCTGCGGCGATGAGCTGGTCGAAGGCGAAGGTGATGAGGGGCTTGTTGAAGATGGGGATGAGGGGCTTGGGACGCCGTTCGGTGAGCGTCTTGAGCCGGGTGCCGAGGCCCGCTCCGAGGAGGAAGGCGCGGGTCACCGTTGGAAAACCTCCGGGGGAAGGGGAGTGGAGCGGCTCATGGAGAGGGGGAGAGGGATGGCAGTGTAGCGTCCTGGCTCTGGGAGGTAAAAGGAAATGGGGTGGGAGGAGATTCGAGATTCGAAAATCGAAATTCGAAAGATTTGGCGCGGAGCGCGCTGAGGGGAGGGAGGCCCGGATGGGGTGGAAAGTTAGGGTTGCCTGGGTGGCCTGGGAGCATCAAAATACGGCTTGTGGCCAAGGAAGATGCGATAAAGATCGAGGGCGTCGTAACCGCCGTCCTTCCCGGGACCATGTTCCGTGTGGACCTGCCGAATGGGCGGAACGTGCTGGCGCATATCTCCGGGAAGATGCGAAAGCACTTTATTCGGATCGTTCCCGGTGACAAAGTGGAGGTTGAACTGTCACCCTACGACCTTACGAAGGCCCGAATCATCTTCCGAGAAACATAAAAGACGCCCGCCGGCAGACGCGGCGGGCCTATTTGATCCGTTAAGAAGCAAGGGCTGAGAGGCCCGCACCAGGAACAACCACCATGTCAGACAAAACCATTCCAGAAACCGACCTGGCCGGCGCGGATGCCGCCAGCCGGCTGAACGACGGGAAACATCACGCGACGCAGGCCGTCAATGACCTGCGGGCGGCAGCCGAGGCGAAGGCCGCGGAACTGCGGGCAACCGCCGAGGGCAAGGTCCACGAGCTGCGCGACAAGGCCGAGCATGCATACAGCGACGCGCGGACCCGCGCGCAGACGCTGCGCGGCGAGAGCGAGCAGTGGATCCGCGAGAATCCGACGCGCGCCGTGCTGACGGCGATCGGCGTAGGGTTTGTCCTGGGCCTGATGTTCCGCAAGTAGCGCGGGGATGGCCGTCGATCAGCCATCGAGTGCGAACGCCGCCGAGGGGCAACCCGGCGGCTTGCCGGGCCATGCGAGGGAGTTATTCGCGTCCGTGCTGGAGTATCTCCAGGCGCGGCTGGCGCTGGCTGGCATCGAGGCGAAGGAGGCGCTGATCCACTTCGTCATCATCGTCGCGCTGCTGGCGGCGGCGGCGGGGGTGTGCGTGTTCGGATACCTGTTCCTTTGCATCGCGGCGACGGTGCTGGTGGCGCGGCTGCTCAATGTGTCGCCGGGCTGGGTAATCCTTGCGCTGGCGATCATTCATTTCCTTGTCGCGATCTGCGCCGCGCTGATTGCGGTAACGCGGCTGAAGGGCTCGGTCTTTACCGAGACGATGGCCGAACTCAGGAAGGACCAGGAATGGCTGAATCGACCAAAGTAGAACTGGCGGCGAGCCTGGAGAAGGCGCGGGCGAGGATGGCGCGGAACGCGGAGGCGTTGCGGCACGACCTGGACGTGGCGACGCACTTGAGGCATTCGTTCCACGAGAACAAGGCGGCGTATATCGGGGGGGCGACGATCTTTGGGCTGCTGCTCTCGAAGCTGCCGTCGCGGAAGAAGAAAGTGTATGCGAAGGCAAAGGCGAAAGAGGGAATCAAGGACGCGGAGAAGGCGGGTTTTTGGCTGATTCTGCTGCAATTCGCGTTCAAGGCGCTGCAACCGACGCTGACATCACTGGTTAAAAGCCGGGTCACGGAGTACGTGAAATCACGAGGACAAGGGCGGGAGCAGTCTTGAGCGCCGGACGAAATTCATATTGAAAATGAGCGGCGCCTATAGTCCGTTGGAGAATTCATGTCCACGCAAACGGCAGTCGTCCCCCAAGCGGCAAATGTGCAAATGAGTGAAGAGGTCTCCACGCTGGAACATGTCGATCAATACTTGCGGGTAGGCAAGGAATCGGACGCGTCGGATATTCACCTCGGGGTGAATGCGAAGCCAATCTGGCGGCGGTACGGAACGCTGGAGCCGATCTGGATACAGGCGCCGAAACTGACGGCGGCGGATACGGAGCGGCTGGCAATGAGTTTCCTGACCGAAGCGCAGAAGAAACAACTGGCGGAGCGGGGTGACGCGGACTTTGCGTACGCGAATGAGAACGGGCGTTACCGGACGAGCGTGGTGCGGCACCGGCTGGGGATCGATATTGTTTTTCGAATCGTCAACACGAAGATCCGCTCGATGGACGAGCTGGGGCTGCCGAATTACCTGAAGCTGCTGACGCAATACCAGAACGGGCTGGTGCTGGTGACGGGATCGGTGGGGTCGGGAAAATCGACGACGCTTGCGGCGCTGGTGGACCATGTGAATCAGACGCGGCACGATCACATCATCACGCTGGAGGACCCGATTGAATATGTGTTCGAGTCGAAGGGGTGCCACGTGAGTCAGCGCGAGGTACACACGCACACGCAATCGTTCGGGGCGGCGCTGCGCGCGGCGCTGCGCGAGGATCCGGACGTGATCATGGTGGGTGAAATGCGCGACCTCGAGACGATTCAACTAGCGATCACGGCATCCGAGACGGGCCACCTTGTGCTGGGAACGCTGCACACGGGGAACGCGGCGCGTACGCTGGACCGAATCCTGGACGTGTTCCCGGTGGATCAGCGGGCACAAATCCGGGTGATGGTGAGCGAATCGCTACGGGGCATTATCTCGCAACAACTGGTGCCGCGGGCGGACGGGCGGGGACGGGCGCTGGCGCTGGAAATCCTGATGAACACGCCCGCGGTGGGGAATACGATCCGTGAAAGCAAGACCTTCATGCTGCCGGGCATCATCCAGACGGGCAAGAAACTTGGGATGCAATTGATGGACGACGCGCTGCTGGAACTGTATTCGACGGGGATCATCTCGCAGGAGGAAGCGTACGACCGTTCGGAGCAAAAGGCGCTGATGCGGACAAACTTCAAGAAGTAGAAAATCCCATGGCGTACATCGACCAGTTCTTCGAAGTGCTGATCAACGCGGGAGCGTCGGACCTGCACCTTGGCGAGGGGCAGCCGCCGAAGATCCGGCGACACGGCGACATCATCCCGATCCGCGAGACGGTGCTGACGCGCGAGGAGATGGCCTACATGCTGAGCGAGATTTCCGGTCCCGAGCGGTGGGAGCGGTACGAAGCGTCGGGGGACCTGGACATGGCGTACGAGATGAACGAGGACTCGCGGTTCCGGTGCAATTTTCTGAAGCAGGCGCACGGGTACGGGGCGGTGTTCCGGCTGATCCCGACGAAGATCGCGACGCTGGAGCAACTGGGCATCCCGCCGGTGGTGAAGGAGTTTGGGCACCTGCGAAGCGGGCTGGTGCTGGTGACGGGGCCGACGGGGTCCGGAAAATCGACGACGCTTGCGGCGATCATCGATTATATCAACATCAATTTCCACCGGCATATCATCACGGTGGAGGAGCCGATCGAATTCGTACACTCAAACAAGAACTCGATCATCACGCAGCGCGAGGTGCCGGAGAATGCGATCAGTTTTCCGGTGGGGCTGAAGGCGGCGCTGCGCGAGGACGCGGACATCGTGCTGGTGGGCGAGATGCGGGACCTGGAGACGATTTCCCTGGCGCTGACGGCGGCGGAGACGGGGCTGCTGGTGTTCGGGACGCTGCATACGAACAACTCGCGCAAGACCGTGGACCGGATGATCGACGTATTTCCATCGGACCAGCAATCGCAGGTGCGAACGATGCTGGCGGCATCGTTGCGGGGGGTGGTGGCGCAGTTGCTTCTGAAGCGGCATGACGTGGCGGGGCGGCTTGCGGTGAATGAAATCCTGGTGGTGAACAACGCGGTGTCGGCGATCATCCGGGAAGGAGCGACGCAAAAGTTGCAGGACGTGATCGTGGGCGGGAAGGGCGAGGGAATGCAATTCATGGACGACGCAATCTGGGATGTGATGCTCAAGGGGATGGTCTCGCCGCACGAGGCGTACATGAAGGCGATCGATAAGAACCGATTCAAGGTGTTCCTGTCCGAGGACGAAGCCGAGCTGGGGAATTCCGCGGGGACGGCGAACTAGGAAACGTCATGGCCTTCCAGCCAGGACAATACGCCGGGATCGGGGATAAATACACGGGCGCGACCCGGTTCGATGCCCCGGTACGGGTGACGGTTGTTTGTTATTTGCTGTTCAGTCTTGCGGGGCTGGAAATGATATGGCTGGTTTTGCTGACATTTTATCCGAAGCCGGAGCTCGGGGCACTGCAAATGCCGGGTTACCTCATGGCGATCGAATGGACGCAGGCAATCCTGCTCGCGATTTGCACGTGGTACCTGCTGAAGGGGTATAATTGGGCGAGGATCGCGTTCTTTGTTCTGTGCGCCATCCGAATCATCGTGCTGCTGGTGTTTCCATTCAGGCCGGAGTTTGGCATCGAGATGGGAGAGGCGATTGTGAGGGTTCTCGTTTTCGGGGGGCTGCTGGTGACGAGGCCGGCGAATTTGTATTTTGCGGGGGGGGATCCGCTTCGCGGGAAGGCGCCGCCGAACTCGAAGGTGCCGGACGAGGCGGATTCGCGGCGGAATGAGGGGAAGTATAATTATTGACGGGCCTTGGTTTGATCGCGAGCGGCGGGGTCTGTGGAATAAATCAATTGCCGGATTCGTTCCGGGTGGCGGGCTATGGGCGACAGGGACTCGGCTTAATGCTCGACGCTTGGTTTTGATTCGGTTTTTCTCGGGCTCACTTGGGCCCGGTGCAGACCATTTACCTCGATTACAATTGCTTTCAGCGCCCCTTCGACAATCCGCTCGAAACTCGGATTCAGATCGAGGCGCTGGCCTGTCTGGAAGTCATCCGCCTGGCCGATGAGGGCGAAGTTGAATTGGTCTGGTCATTCATGCACGAGGATGAATCGCGGCTATGCCCCTACCCGGACCGGCGAACAGAGATGCTTCTTCGGCCGGGGTGTGCCGCAAACGCCAGGGACCAACAGAGGCAATCCGCGAGCGTGCAAGGGCCCTCGTTGCGGAGCAGCGACTTTCAGCCAAGGATGCCTTGCACCCGGCCGCGGCCATTGAGTCCGGCGCAGACGTCCTTCTCACATGCGACGATGCCTTTCTCCACCGGGGAAGGCGTGCCAGCCCAGGAATTGCTTTAATAAACCCGGTCGATTACATTCGAACCACAAAGGGATGAACGCTGCCCCCGACGACAACGCCATACGCTTCACGGGCATCGACGCGCTTAACAAAGCGCTCGGGCACGCGGGGGCGTTGCGTTTTCTCGCGCTGGTGCACCGAGAACCGACCGATTACGTGGAGATCTCCCGCAAGCTCTACGAGGGCCAGACTGTGGACGAGATTTTCGACCGCGCCCGCGGTGAGTGGCGAGATTAGACCAGAGGCGAGACAGATCTGCGTGACACCCCGACTTGCTGAAAGCCAGATGGGTGCGCGAAGCAGGGCGCCGGGCTGAGCGGAAGGCCGTTTGTCCTGACGAGACGCGGCTACAACACGTTGCATCGGGGGGCGGGCGCCGTTAGTGTTTGGGTATGACACGCGGCGGGCGGTTCCTGATGTGCGCGCCGGCCCACTACGGGGTTGAATATGTGATCAACCCGTGGATGGCCGGGAATGTGCATCGGGTGACGGATGTCGGGCTTTTCCTGAGTCTGCTGGGGCAAAGGCTTGGAACGTGAATACGGAAGAGCGGGCGCAAACGATCGAGCAGTCCATCGTCGAAAAGGGGCGCGAAATCTTCGCGCGGATGGAAGGGAAGACGCCGCGGGTGTTCAGCCGGAAGGGGATGGCGGGGAGGCTGCTGGATTGGTCGATGAGCCAGGAGCAATTGAAGGTGCAGCTATTCAGATTGATCGATGTGCTGCCGGCGCTGGAGGATGCGGGGGAGATCGCGCGGCACACGCGGGATTACCTGGACGGGAGCCAATTGCCATGGGCGCTGGACATGGGCGTGAAGGCGGGCGCGAAGATGCCGGCGCTGCTGGCATTCGCGGCGCGGCAGGGGGTGGGGCAGATGGCGGGGAATTTTATTCTGGCGCCCGATGGGGCGAGGGCGATCCCGAAACTGCAACGGCTGCGGGAGAAGCGGCTTGCGTTTACGGCGGATATATTGGGCGAGACGGTGGTGAGCGAGAGGGAGGCGGAGAAATATCAGGAGCGTTATTTGAGGCTGATCGGGCAACTGGCGGATGCGGCGGATTACTGGACGGATGTGCCGCAACTGGATCTGGACGGGAGCGGGGCGCTGCCGAAGGTGAATGTTTCAGTGAAGATTTCGGCGCTTTATTCGCAAATCCGGTCGGGGGCGCCGGAAGATGCAATCGAGCATCTGGCGGAGCGGCTGCGACCGATCCTGAAGCTGGCAAGGGAGCGGGGCGTTTTCATCAATTTCGACATGGAGCATTACGCGCAGAAGGATGTGACGATCGAGCTGTTCAAGCGGATGGTGACGGAGTTCGCGGATTCGGAGCAACTTGGGATCGCGATGCAGGCGTACTTGCGGGACTCGGCGCGGGATGTGCGAGGGCTGATCGAATGGGCGGCGGCGCAGGGGCGGAAGATCACCGTGCGGCTGGTGAAAGGGGCGTACTGGGATACCGAGACGATTCTCGCGCGGCAGCGGGGCTGGCCGGTACCGGTGTTCGGGCAGAAATATGAGAGCGACGCGAGTTACGAGGAGCTGGGGGCGTTGATGCTGGAGCATCCGGAGGCGGTGGGATGCGCGTTCGGGACGCACAACGTGCGGAGCATGGCGGCGTGCATCGCGCGGGCGGAGGCGCTGGGGCGGGATCCGCGGAGTTACGAAATCCAGATGCTTTATGGAATGGCGGAGCCGATCAAGCAGGCGCTGATCCAGATGGGGCACCGGGTGCGGGAATATTGCCCGATCGGCGAAATCCTGCCGGGGATGAGTTACCTCGTGAGGCGGCTGCTGGAGAATACGTCGAATGAAGGATTTCTGCGGGCGACGTTCGGGGAGGATGTGCCGGTAGAGGAATTGCTGCGCGATCCGAAGGAGGGGCGGGGGCGGACGGCGCCGACGTGGGCGGAGCCGCCGTTCCGGAACGAGCCGCACACGGATTTTTCGCGCGCGGAGGCGCGGGAGCGAATGCAGGCGGCGCTGGCGAACGAGCGGGCGCGGCTGGGGGGATTTTATCCGCTGCTGATCGGGGAGAAGGAGGTGCGGACCGCGAGCGAAGCGCCATCGCTGAATCCGGCGAAACCGACCGAGGTGGTGGGTGTCGTGGCGCAGGCGGGCGTCGAGGAAGCGGCGGCGGCGATCGCGGAAGCGAAGGCGGCGTTTCCGCGCTGGAGCGGGATGGAAGCGGAGGCGCGGGCGGGGATATTGGACCGGGCGGGAACGCTGCTGCACGAGGCGCGGTTTGACCTGGCGGCGCTGGAAGTTTTCGAGACGGGAAAGAATTGGGAGGAAGCGGACGCGGACGTGGCGGAGGCGATCGATTTCTGCCGCTATTATGCGGGTGAGATGCGGCGGCTGGGGCCGGCGGCGTACCCGGCGCCGGGCGAGATGAATGTCCATTATTATAGCGCGCGGGGGATCGCGGCGGTGATCGCGCCGTGGAATTTTCCGCTGGCGATCCTGTGCGGGATGACGGCGGCGGCGCTGGTGACGGGGAATTGCGCGATCATGAAGCCATCGGAGCAATCGCCGGTGATCGGGGCGCGGCTGGCGCGGGTGTTTCGGCAGGCGGGAGTGCCGGCTGGGGCGGTGCAGTTTTTGCCCGGGCCGGGCGAGACGGTGGGGGCGTGGCTGGCGGCGCACCCGGATGTGGCGTTAATCGCATTCACCGGGTCGAAGGAGGTTGGGTTGAAGATTTGGGAAGCGGCGGGGATGACGAAACCGCACCAGATGCAGCTCAAGAAGGCGATTTGCGAAATGGGGGGGAAGAACGCGATCATCGTGGACTCGGACGCCGACCTGGACGAGGCGGTGCCTGCGATATTGGGGTCGGCGTTTAGCTACCAGGGACAGAAGTGCTCGGCGGCATCGCGGTTGATTGTGCTGGAGGGGGTGTATGAGCGGCTGAAGGGGCGGTTGGTGGATGCGGTGTCGAGCTTGCGGATGGGGCCGCCGGAGGATCCGGCGAGCACGATCGGGCCGGTGATTGATCGCGCGGCGTATGATCGGATCCGGGGAGTCATCGAGACGGCGAAGGGGGATGCGTCGCTGGTGTACAGCGGCGAGGTTGCCGCCGAAGACGGGTATTATATTGGGCCGGCGATTTTTGGAGATGTGCGGCCGGATTCGGCGCTGGCGCAAGAGGAGATTTTTGGGCCGGTACTGGGAATGATCAGGGCGCGTAACCTGAAGGAGGCGTTGAAGATCGCGAACGGGACGGAATTCGCGCTGACGGGGGGATTCTTTTCACGGAGCCCACGGAATATCGAGCGGGTGAAGAGGGAGTTCGAGGTGGGGAATCTTTATATCAACCGAGGGATTACAGGGGCGCTGGTGGGGAGGCATCCATTCGGCGGATTCCGGATGTCGGGAGGGGGGACGAAAGCGGGGGGGCGGGATTATTTGCTGAACTTTCTGATGCCGAGGGCGATGAGCGAGAACTTGCTGCGACATGGGTTCGCGAGCCCGAGCGAGGGGGTATGATAATCGGAAAATAGGTCGGGTAGCGACAAATACTATAATTTTCAAAAGTGGAAAATTCCACTTGCGCGACCGGCGATACGCCCCTAAAGGTGCGCAGGGAAAAATCCACTGTGACAATGGAAATAGGGATAGGCGTACGCACATTCCGTGGCAATCGCCTCGGTGACGGACTAGTCGCCGATGCACCGATTGACGACCAGGCGCGACTGAAGGCGTACCGTGGATTTTTCGAGCAGGCGCTGGAGGGATTTTTCCAGACGTCGCCGGAAGGGCAATATCTGCACGCGAACCCGGCGCTGGCGCGAATTTATGGCTACGAATCGCCGAAGGAATTGATGGCGGCGATGACGGACATCGGCATCCAGCTATACGTCGATCCGCGGAGGCGGACGGAGTTTGGGCGGCTGATGAAGGAGCCGGGCGAGGTGATCGGATTTGAATCTGAAGTGTACCGGCGAGACGGGAGCGTGATCTGGATCTCCGAGAACGCGCGGGTGGTGCGGGACGAGGAGGGGAGGCCGATTTTTTACGAGGGGACGGTGCTGGATATCACGGCGAGAAAGCGGGCGGAATTCGAGCTACGGACGAGCCAGCGGTTTATCGAGCGGGTGACGCAATCGTCGCCAAACATCCTGTATGTGTATGACCTGATCCAGCAGCGGTACGTTTACGCGAACGACCGGCTATTCAAGATTCTGGGGAGAACGCTGGAGGAATTGGTGGGGATGGGGCCGGCATTCCTGGAAAAATTTTCCCATCCGGAGGACGCGTGGCTGCTGAAGGAACGGAAATTGGAATTGTCCGAGGCGGAGGAAGGGCAGGTGTTCGAGTACGAGTTCCGGTTGCTGCATTGCGATGGGAACTGGAGGTGGATCAATGCGCGGGAGACGATTTTTACGCGGCTGGACGACGGGCGGCCGCATGAGGTGATCGGCACGGCGCAGGATTTTACGGAGCGGAAGGAGACGCTGGACGCGCTGCTGGAGAGCGAGGAGCGATTCCGGAAATTAGTTGAGGGAGCGGATGCGATTTTTTGCGAGCGGGAGCTGGAGGGGGGGCGGTTTGGATATGTGGGGCCGCAGGCGGAGAAGTTGCTCGGTTACCCGGTCGAGAGCTGGTACCTGCCGAATTTCTGGGCGAACCATGTGCATGAAGAGGACCGGGAGCGGGTGGAGCGATTCTGGCAGAGCGGGGGGAAGGATGGAGCGGACGGGAGCCGCGCGGTGGATTACCGGCTGAAGGACGCGAGTGGACGGCTGGTATGGGTGCGGGAGTTTGGACACGTATCCGTGGGAGAGGACGGAGGGGCGGTGTTGCAGGGATTCATGGTGGATACGACGGAGCGTTACCTTGCGCGGATCGAGATCGAGCGGTCGCACGAGCAATTGCGGGCGCTGTCGGGGCGGCTGCAAAGCGCGCGGGAGGTGGAGCGGACGCACATCGCGCGGGAGATTCACGACGACCTGGGCGGGGCGCTGACGGCGATCAAGATGGATGTGTCGAGGGTGATGTCGGCGTGCGGCGGGTGGAAAGCGGATCCGGGCCGGGCGAGCATCATTACGGAAAGGCTCAACGGGACGGTAGAGTTGATCAACCGGACGATGGAATCGATGAGGCGGATCGCGACCGAGCTAAGGCCGCCGGTGCTGGACGAATTTGGACTTGTGGCGGCGATCGAGTGGCAGGCGGAAGATTTCGAGAAGCGATTTGGAATCGAGTGCGAGCTGCACAATGAATGGAAGCCGATGGCGACGGAGGATCGTTCGCGTTCGACGGCGGTATTCCGGATTTTCCAGGAGATGCTGACGAACGTGGCGCGGCACTCGGGGGCGACGGCGGTGGTGGTGCATCTGCGGGACGACGCGCACAACCTGATCCTGAGCGTGAGCGACAATGGGCGGGGCATCACGGATGGGGAGCGGGGCAATGCGCTGGGATTGCTGGGGATGCAGGAGCGGGCGGGGATGTTCGGGGGGAAGGTGGAGATCCGGAGCGCAATCGGGCAAGGGACGGTGGCGACGATGAGAATTCCATTGGGCAATGCGGCGGCTGTGAACGGCGGCAATCCGAAGGAGCCTCCCATTTAATCCTTGAGCCGCGAAGGCGGCCCGGCATCTTTCGTGCTCAATCCGGCATGCGTGTACCCAATTTGTTCAAAGTTCCGTGAAGTCATTGAACGCTCATGCAAGATAATCTCAATAAGTCAGCAGGAAGAAAACCGGAGGCGACGCCATGCCGGCCTGGCGGCAATCACGCATCGCCCCAAGGGCCCCAAGGCGCGCCGCTGAAGGCGCTGGTGATCGACGATCATCCGCTGGTGAGGCGAGGCCTTGTGGAGACGATCCAGGAGGAGTTTCCGAACATTTCGATCACCGAGGCGGCGGATTCGCAGAGCTGCATGGAACTGGTGTGGCGTGAAAACTGGGACGTGGTGCTGCTGGATATTGCGATGCCGGGCCGGAGCGGGCTGGACATCCTGAAGGAGATCAAACAGGAGCGGCCGAAGATGCCGGTGCTGATCCTGAGCAATTATTCAGAGGATCAGTTTGCGATTCGCTCACTGAAGAGCGGCGCGGACGGATACCTGACGAAGGATGTGCTGGGGCAGGAATTGGTGGCGGCGATCAAGCGGGTGCTGACCGGGGGGAAATACATTCGCGCGTCGCTGGCTGAGAAGCTGGCGTGCTACCTGGACGTTGATGCGAGCAAGCCGCTGCACCAAGCGCTCTCAAACCGCGAATACCAGGTGATGCGGATGATCGCGTGCGGGCAGACGCCGAAGGAGATCGCGTCGGAGCTGTCGTTGAGCATCAAGACGGTGAGCACATTCCGCAGCCGCATCCTGAAGAAGATGATGATGAAGAATAACGCGGAGCTGATGCGGTACGCGATGGAGAACGGATTGGTGGATACGCAGATGCCGCCGCCGCCGGAGGGGTGAGGGGGCGACCGGTGAGGTGGCTTGCGCCACTTCTATATTAGATGGCGAGGGAGGGTGGATTCTGTCCAATCGCCTTTGTAGGAGAATCTTGCACTTTTGCGGAGCCGGGACGCCTACGAAAAAAACGGTCCCCAGCCAATTGCGGGGAACCATTCCGTTCGACTAAAAATGAACGAAATGAGAACAACGGGAAAGGGCCCGTCTTATGAACACGACACAGAAGTTTATCGGCAGCCTGGCCACGGGCCTCCTATGCGGATTCATTCTTCATTCCGCGTGGCCAAAGGCTGACACGGCGCCAGCGCCGGCGCAACCGGTGGCAATTTTGGCGGAGAATGATTTGAAACCGAATGCGCCGCCGGTGACGGCGGTCGTATCGGCGACAGCCGCGCCGACTGAAATGGTGAAAAACGAGACGCAGAATCCGGCGCCGGTTGCGGAGGACGATGGCAAGACGGTGCTGGAGCCAGACGGCAAAGAAGTACTGCCGGTTGGGGGCAAGGAGACGCTGCCACCCGTGGGTGAAGGTGTGGGCTCGCAGCCGCAAATGGTGGACCCGACCAACGTGGCGGCGCCAACGGAGTATCAGGCGGTGTCGAATCCGCTGCTGGCACCGCCGAGTCCATTGAATGTGACCGGAGCACCCGTATCGCCGGAAACCAGATGACAGATCCACCGACGCGATGACAAAGAAGAGGTACAAGTATAAGAGCCGCGGAACGGACAAACGGCTGGCGCCGTTGATCTGCGCGGCCCTGTTGTCGAGCCGCAGCCTCTTCTCGTCATTGCCCGCGGATAACGATTGGTGGCAGGTGCGCACTGGCGCCGAACAATCGCTGGACCTGGCGGCTGGCAATGGTTTACCCAATTCGCCAGTTACGCCGGATGACACAGAACCGGATAGCGTGGCGGCGCTGGCGGGCGCATCGCCATCGCCGGCTCCGCAGGATCCCACCGCGCCGGATCCGGCGGCGACTGATCCGGCTTTGATGGACCCGGTGATGAGCGGGAGCGACGCGGGCGCAATGGATCCCGACGAGCAGACGCCGCCGGCGAAACCGGCTCAGCAGACGCAGGAGATGCCGCAGGCGCCGGAGGGAACGGAACCGGAGCAGGAGCCGGAGTCTCCGCTGCTGTCTTCAAGCACGAGCACGGAGGAGGCGGCGAACGAGGTGCCGCTGCCGGAGAATCCGCAATTATTGAATCCGTATTCGGAATGGGACTACGCGCAGGTGGAATCGCCGATGTTCCTGACGGACGCGGTCAACGATTTCGCGGAGAGGCCGCTGTACCTGACTGGGAATTGGAGCCTGAAGCCGCACTTGAGCCTCGGCACATACTACGACGGGAACATTTTTGTGCGCTCGAATAATACGGAGAGCGACGTGATCACGCGGATCGCGCCGGGAGTGACGCTGCGGCTGGGGGATACGGACAGCATGTTTTACCTGACGGCGGATTATACGACCGGGATCAATATCTACTTGAATCATTCGTCGCTGACCGACGTGGACCAGGATTTCAATACGCAGTTTCAATGGTCGCTGCCGAAGACGACGATCGGGGTGAACCTTGCGTATTTCAACGATACGGGCTCGGACATCGACGCAACGGACCGGGTGCGGCGGCAGCTTTATTACGCGGGCATCACGACGCACTATCTGTATGGGGAGAAGACGTCGATCGATGTGAACGCGGATTACTCGCGGTCCGATTACGACGGGCTGATCTCATCGAGCCAGGTGGAGGGGCAGGTGTTTTTCAATTATGATTACTCGCCGAAGACGGAATTGAGCGCGGGAGCGACGGGGGGATATGTGATCGTGCCGGGGAGCAACGACCAGACATTCGAGCAGGCGAATCTGCGGGCGACTTGGCGCGCGACGGGCAAGGTGACGGCGATCGGCGAGGTGGGGTGCGAGGTGAGGCAGTTCCTGGGCGGCACTGGAGCGGGGCAGGTGATATCGCCTGTGTTCGATCTGACTGCGGCGTGGGATGTGAAGGAGGGGACGGAAGTGGACGTGGGGCTGCACAGGGATTATTACGTCTCGGCGATCCTGCAAGGGCAGGATTACGCGGCGACGTCGGTGGACGCAACGGTGCGGCAGCGGATTACCGATTACGTGGATGTGCTCTTTAGCGCGGGGTATGTGAATGCGAGTTACATCGCCACGACCGAGGGTGTGAATGCGACGCGGGAAGATAACTACTACTATGTGCGGCCCGCGGTGCAGTGGAAGGCGCTGAGCTGGCTCTCCGTGGGGATCTTTTACGAATACGACCAGGATCTCTCGGGCGACCAGGACGCGGATACTTTTACGCGGGACATGGGCGGGGTGGACATGGCGATCATTTTCTAGAAAGCGATGAAGATGAAACCGATGACGATGATGATGGCGGCGGTGATGGCATGGGCGCCGATCTCGCGCGCGGACCAGGTGGCGATGGCGCCGGCGGGGACGCCGGAAGCGCAGCCCGAGGCGAGTTATAAACTGGCGGCGAAGGATATCGTGCACGTCAAGGTATTCCAGGAGGATGACCTGGAGACGACGGCGACGATCGACAAGGGCGGGAACATTGCGTTCCCGCTGCTGGGCGTGGCGAAGATCGGCGGAGAGACGGTGCAGGATGCGACGGCGACGATGGAGACGTTATTGAAGGAATACCTGATCAAGCCGCAGGTGTCGCTGGAGATTGTATCGTACTCGAAGCAGCGGTTCACAATCCTGGGACAGGTAAACAGGCCGGGTGTGTTCGATATGCCTGATGAAAGTCTGGTTGACCTGCTGGAGGCTGTCGGGATGGCCGGTGGTTACACGAAGCTGGCGAATCCGGCGAAGATCACGGTCAAGCGGATCACAGACGGCAGGGAGTCGATCATCAAGATCGATGGGAAGAGGATGCTGAAGGATCCGTCGATCGCGGACTTTGAGGTGATGCCCGGAGATACAATCGTCGTAGGAGAGGCGATCTTTTGAAGGATCAATGAGGACGCTATGAACAACGGACAGCCAACAAATAACGGTTACCCCGGGAGCAACGGATACCCCGGGAGCAATGGCTACCCCCGGGGGGACATGATGCAGGAAGCGCCGGGCAGCTCGCTGGACCTGGAGCAGATATGGTTCGTGGTGCGGGAGAAGGCGTGGCTGATCGGGCTGTGCGGATTGATCGGCATCTTTGCCGGGCTGGCGTACATCCATCATACGCCGCTGACTTATTATGCGCAGGCGGTGCTGGAGGTGGACCCGACAGGCCCGGATGCGATGAAGGAGGCGAATCTTTCCGATGTGCCCGGCGACGAGACCGATCCGCTGGGCGAGGAGATGGGGCAGACGCTGCTGGCGGAGTTCCGCGGCCGGCCCTTTGCGCAACAGGTGATCAAGGACAATGGGCTGATGAACAATCCGGATTTCGCCAAACCGGGGCCGGATGGCAAACCGCTTACGATGGACGAGGCGGCGGGGGAATTGATCGGGATGTCGCGCGTGACCATCCGCGCGGGGACGCGGTTCATCGACGTGGGAGTGATGTATTCGAACCCGGAGCTGGCGAAGGAGATCGCGGACATGATGGCGAACGAGTACATCCTCCAGACGATGCAGCAGCACGATGCAAACTCGGACCTTGCGATCAGTTATCTCACGACGAAGGCGAGCGAATACAGTAAAAGGCTGAGCGGGGATGCGCAGAAGCTGCAGGACTATGTGAAGTCGACCAATTCGGGATCACTGGTCGGAGACCAGGACACCGTGGTCTCGGAATTGAAGGCGAAGAATACGGAATTGAGCGAGGCGCACACGCAGCGAATCCGGCTGGATGCGGACGACGAGGAAATCCAGAAGCATATCGACGACCCGGCGGCACTGCTTTCAATTCCGAGCGTGGCGAACCAGCCGGAGATTGTGCAAAGCCTGGCGCTGATCAAGGAGATCAACGCGCGGATCGATGTGCTGAAGCTGCGGTACACGGAGAAGCATCCGAAGATGATCCAGGCGCGGACGGAACTGGCGGACGAGGAGAATACGCTGAGCCAGGAATTGAGGAACGTACCGCCGGTGATCCATGCGGCACGCGAGGCGGCGATGGAGATGGAGCAGAGGTTCACCGCTGAGGTGCAGGCGCAGCAGAGTGCCGCGATGAGCCTGAACCAGCAGCACATCAAGTACGACCTGCTATCCCGCGAAGTAGAGACCGACCAGGCCATTTACGACGGCATTCTGACGCGATTGAAGGAAGCGCAGGTATCAAACGGGGCGGAGACCACGAATGTGCATCTATTCGATACGGCGCAGGTGCCGGTCGAGCCGATGCAGGCGCGCAAATCGCGGACGCTGGCGATCGCGCTTGGCGGGGGGCTGGTGGTGGGGCTGCTGCTGAGCATCGGGCTGCACTTCCTGGATACCTCGGTGAAGGCGGTGGATCAGGCGGAGGATGTGCTGGGGCTGACGGTGCTGGCTTCAATCCCGCGGCAGAATCAAAGAGGGCTCAAGGAGAGCAGCCTTTCGCTGCTGAATTCGCCGGGATCGGTGGTGGCGGAGGCGTTCCGGTCGTTGCGGACGGCGGTGTTCCTGGCGGGCAGGACAAAGGGGCGCAAGATTATCCTGTTCACGAGCACGCTGGCGGGTGAGGGGAAGACGTTTTGCTCGACCAATTACGCGACGGCGCTGGCGCAGCAGGAATTGCGGACGCTGCTGATCGACGCGGACCTGCGGTCGCCGATGATCCGAACGGTGATGCTAGCGGACAAGAAGCTGCCGGGGCTGGCGGAGTTGTTATCGAAGAAAGTGGACATCGAGGGGGCGATTCATCCGTCGCAGATGGAGAATCTTTGGATCATGCCGGCGGGAGATCTGGTGCCGAATCCGGCGGAGCTGCTGGCGCGTAGCGACATGGGCGAGCTGATGCGGCAGCTTGGGGAAAAGTTTGACCGGATTGTAATCGATACGGCGCCGGTGACGGCGGTGAGCGACACGCTGCTGCTGCTGGAGCACGCGCAGGCGATCTGCCTGGTGGTACACGCGGGCCGGACGCAGAGGAAATGGATTATGCGGGCGATCAAGCTGATCAATGAAGCGGGATCGAAACCGGACGGCGTCATTCTCAACCAGGTGCCGATGCGGATGGCGGCGGCGTACAGTTATTACCCGGGGAGATATGGACAGCCGGAAGTCTATGGCTCGAATGCGCATCGCAACGGCTCTGGGAAGCAGGATGGGAAGAAGGATGGGAAGAAGGATGAGCCGGAGATGGCGGAGGCCGCGCCGAGGTTTTAAGTGGTGCGCGGGACGGCGCCTTCCCACTTACTGATGCCCCAGCCGAATCCGGCGCAGACGGCGGCATAGAGTTGGAGCGATGCGATCTGGAGCGGGAAATCGACGAGGGCGTGCGCGGCGACGCCGGCCAGCGCGAGCGCGCTGACAAATGCGAGGACGTGATCGGCAGTGCCAAAGTCGCGCCGCTTGCGCCAATAGATGAAAAGCCGGGCGAGCGCGCCGAATAACAACACGGCCCAAAAGATGGAGCCGAACCAGCCCCACTCGAGGAGACATTGCAGGTAGTCATTGTGGGCGTAGCGCCAGATGCCGGGGATGAGTTTCGCATCGGCGCCGGTGTAGTGAGGGAAGACGAGGGCGAAGGTTCCCGGCCCGAACCCGTGCCAGCGCGCATCCGGAAGCATGCGCATGCAGATGCGCACGGCGACGGCGCGCTTGTTGGAGCTATTGAGCTGGCTGCGAAGGAGGGCCCATTTTTCCGCGGGGCGTTCCCATCCGGAGAAAGCGACGAGGCAGATGACGGCGGCGGCCATCAGGACCGCGTAAGCGACGCGGAGGCGGCGGCGGGGGAGCAATTCGTCGCGGGCCTGGCCGTGGAATTGCCAGACGACGAGCAGGACGCAAAGGATCATGGTGATGACGGTGCCGGACCGGGAGAGATTGACGAAGGCGCCTGCGACGCAAATGAAAAATCCCGGCAACCAGATGGCGCGGGCGAAGTGGGCATCGG
Organism: Chthoniobacteraceae bacterium; assembly: GCA_049521415.1. Classification (GTDB taxonomy): domain Bacteria; phylum Verrucomicrobiota; class Verrucomicrobiia; order Chthoniobacterales; family Chthoniobacteraceae; genus DATAXI01. Next base: position 4,639 of record JBEKOV010000004.1, on the reverse strand, counting down.
GCTTGCGCATTGTCAACGCGGCGAGGCCGGCGATGAAGGGGAGGACGAGGTTGATGAAGGAGCCGGCGTTCCCGTGATAGTAATAAGTGGCAAAATATGGGATGCCGCCGATGTCCTCCGGATTCCAGACCAATATGGGGCGCGCAAAGGCGCTCTGGAGCAGGCCAAAGAGGACGAGTGAAACGCCGGTGATGGCAATGGCGCGCCAGACGCGACGGCGCCACTCGCGGCGCGCGGAGAGATCGCAGACGAAGCAAACAATGCCGAGAATGCACGCCACGCGAACCATGGCGGCGAGGGATGCGGCGGCATCGACGGTGCCGGGCGCCCATGGGATGCGCGGGTGGACGGGAGCGAACTGGTAATTGGCGGTTTGGCGGAAGTGCGGATTGAGAGTCATCCATGCGCCGAAAAGAAGGATGACGGCAGTGCATCCAAGCAGGACCGGATGGATGGAGGGCTTTAACTTGCGAAGGAGGCAGCCGGTGAGCCAGAGGGCGAGGATAAGGGCCAGGAGGGCCTCGAGCATTGCAATCGCCCATGCCGGAGTGCTGCCGTAAACCCACGGGGCGCAGACGAGCGCGGCGAGAAAGAGCCACCGCGCGCTTTCAACGACGAAACGAGTGATCGGTGGCATTACGCGGAGAGATAGGAGCTTTGCGGCGGCTGGCAAGTCAATGCTGTTATCAGTCAATTTCCGTGCCGGGAAAAAGAGTAGGACAAATTGGGACAAAGGCCCGGCGTTCAATCCGATGGAACTATCGGATAGCTGCCAATAGCCCGTTTTCGCCGGATCATCTACAAATGGCCGAAGCCGGAGTTTTAGAGCGGGGCCGGCGTAAAAAAATGAACGGAATTGGCAAAGAAGGCGGCAAACGACCAAGTGCGGAGCCACGTCAAAATCGGCGGGCCGCGTTTTTTTGGCGTTTGGTTTCATTCTTTGGTGAAACAACTGAGCAAAATGATTGTTTTCGCATCTTTACCCGATGAACGAACAGCTTGTGACCATAGATAAGCCGGAACCGCGGGTTGAAAAACTGACGCGGATCGAGGCGGACATCATCGACATCTTCGTGCGAATGGCGCGATTTTTCGGGGTATCGAAGTCGGTGGCGGAAATCTACGGATTGCTCTTCATTTCGACGTCACCGGTGCCGCTGGATTACATCCGGTCGAAACTGAATCTGAGCAGCGGCTCGGCGAGCCAGGGCTTGCGCCTGCTGCGGACGGTGGGGGCGGTGCACGCGACTTATGTGGCCGGGGACCGGCGGGATCATTACCTCGCGGAGACGGGCTTGCGGAAGATCACGAGCGGATTCCTGCGGGAGAAAGTGGCGTCCGACCTGATGGTGCACGAGGATCAATTGCAGAGGCTCTCCGCGCTGCTGGACGACATGCCATCGAGCAGCCGGCCGCACATCGAAGAGCGGATCAACATCCTGGAACGCTGGCGGAGACAGGCGCGGGCGGTGCTGCCGATCCTGATGAGCGGACTGGAAACGGAATCATGAAAGAGCCAATGCTGATCAAGGCGTGGTATTGCATCCGCACGCAGCCGAAGAGCGAGCACATCGCGGCGGCGCACCTGCGAATCCTGGAGGGAGTGGAGGCTTATTGCCCGCGGCTGCGCTTCCGGCGGATGACGCAGCGCGGGCCGGTGTGGTTCGCGGAGGCGCTATTCCCGGGATATGTTTTCGCGCGGTTCACGCCGATGGAGTCGCAGCTCGAAGTGGCGGCGGCTCGCGGGGTGAGCACGCTGGTGCGATTCGGCGGGGAGCTGGCATCGGTGCCGGATGCGGCGATCGAGGAATTGCGGGAGCACATGGGGGACGAGGATTGCAAGACCATCGATCCCGAATTGAAGGCGGGAGATGCGGTGACGATCACGGACGGGGTGTTCAAGGGATTGGGCACGATCATTACGCAACTGGCGCCTTCGTGCGAGCGGGTGCGGGTGCTGGTCGAATTCCTGGGCGAGTGCCGGGAAGTGGAACTGAGCCGGGGACAAGTGCTGGCGGAACCGGCGCACCTGCTGGCGCTGGAGGCGAACTGACGAACATTTTTACGCAATGGATACCGCATTAACCGAAGTCGCCAATCCGCCGCAATCGTGCGGCCCGGAGGAGGCGCTTGCAGCCGCAGCGCCGAGGCGCCCGCTGACTACGATTCGAGCAAGGTCTGGATGGCGCGCGCTGGATCTGGCGCAAGTGTGGCTTTATCGCGACCTGCTGCTGACGCTTGCGGGGCGCGACATAAAGCTGCGCTACCGGCAGACGGCGCTGGGCGCGATCTGGGTGGTGTTGCAGCCGCTGATCGGCGCGGGAATATTTTCATTCGTGTTCGGAAAGGTCGCCAAAGTGCCGACGGACGGCGTGCCATATTTCCTGGTATCTTACGTGGGATTGCTGGCGTACACGGTGTTTTCCGGGACGTTGACGAAGGTGAGCGGGTGCCTGGTGGGGAACGCTCAACTCATCTCGAAAGTGTTCTTTCCGCGGCTGGTGCTGCCGCTCTCGAATGCGTTCTCCACGCTCATCGACTTCGGCGTGGCGCTGGTGATGGCGATCATTATGTCGCTATCCTTCGGCTACTCGCCGGGATGGCACATTCTGCTGCTCCCGGTCTGGCTGGCGCTGATCCTGATGCTCTCGATGGGCATCGGGCTTTACGCGGCGGCGCTGATGGTGAGCTACCGTGACGTGCAATACATCCTGCCGGTGGCCACACAGTTTTTCCTCTACGCATCGCCGGTCGCCTATCCATTGAACGCGGTGCCGGCGAAGTATTACGCGCTGTATCTTTATAATCCGATGGCCGGGCTGATCGAGGCGTTCCGCTGGTCGCTGATCGGGCGCGGCGAATTGCCGGTGGGACCGCTGGTGTATTCCGCGGTGTGCGCGGTGGTGGCGTTCGTCGTAGGGGCGTTCGCGTTTAAAAACATGGAGAAAAAATTTGCAGACGTTATCTGAGACGGCCATCGAGGTGCGCGGCCTGGAGAAGTGCTACCGGATCGCGCAATCGGGACGGCAGACGCCGCAGCACTCGACGCTGGCGGAGTCGTTGCTGTACCGGGCGCGGAATCCGTTCCAGCGGGAGAAGTTCGAGACGTTCCGCGCGCTGCAGGATATTTCCTTCGACGTGCGATGCGGGGAGGTGGTGGGCGTGATCGGGCGCAACGGAGCGGGGAAGAGCACGCTGCTGAAAATCCTGAGCCAGATTACGGAGCCGACGCGCGGGGAGATTCATCTTTATGGGCGCGTGGGCAGCCTGCTGGAGGTCGGCACCGGGTTCCACGCGGAATTGACGGGACGCGAGAATATTTTCCTGAACGGGGCGATCCTGGGGATGAGCCGGAAGGAGATCGCGCGGCACTTTGACGCGATTGTGGATTTCGCGGGCGTGGGGCAATTCCTGGATACGCCGGTGAAACGGTACAGCAGCGGGATGTACGTGCGGCTGGCGTTCGCGGTGGCGGCGCATCTGAGCTCGGAGATTTTGATTGTCGATGAAGTGCTGGCGGTGGGGGACGCGGAGTTTCAGCGGAAGTGTCTGGGCAAGATGCAGGACGTGGCGCACAGCGGACGGACGGTGCTCTTTGTGAGCCATCACATGCAATCGGTGTCGGTGCTGTGCAGCCGGGCGATTTACCTGGAGAAAGGGCGGATCAAGTATGACGGGGCGGTGCCGGATGCGATCGATCATTATATCCGGAGCTTCGGCAAGAGCGCGCTGGACGCGGGTGATCCGAACCTCCGGCCCGGCTCGGGCGAATGCCGCATCACGTCGATCACACCGGCGAAGGAATATTTCGAGTGCGGCGAGGAGAAGACGATTCGGTTCACGATCGAGCGGATGCGTCCGTACACGGGGAAGCTGTTTATCTCGTGCCACATCGTGGATGCATACGGCGTGACGCTGCTGCAATGCGATTCGCGGATGACGGATTACTGGATCGACGCGACGGACCGGCGGGAGTGCGAATTCACGATCCGCACGCCGTGGCTGAAGCCGGGGACGTATCGGGTGGATATGTTTTTGTGCAGCGCGGGGTTGCTGGACAAGTTTGAGCAGGCGGCGCAGATCGAGGTGCTGCCGCTGCTGCCATACGCGACCGCGGGGAATACCGAGGCGACTTCCAACGGGATTGTGTTTGCCGATTTCGGGTACGAGACGTCCGCGATATGAAAATCTCCGCCTACATCCTGGCCGCGGACCCCGCGTGGATCGAGCGGAGCGTGCTGTCGTATTACGATTCGGTGGACGAGATCATCGTGTCGCACGACCGGACGGGACATGGCTGGACGGGCGCGCCGATCGCGGTGGGAGAATGCGTGGAGCGGCTGCGGGCGATCGACCGCGACGGGAAGATGCGGTTTTGCCCCGGCGATTACGCGCATTTCCGGCATGATCCGATGGCGGGGGAAACATTCCAGCGCCAGCAATGCCTCGCGGAGGCGGGCGACGCGGATTGGGTGTTGCAGATCGATACGGACGAAGTGCTGCCGAATCCGAAGAGCCTGGTTGAGATGCTGAATTACGCCGCGGAGCGGAATATCCGCGCGGTGGAATGGCCGATGCGTGTGTTTTTCCAGCGTCTGCCGGACGGACGATTTCTCGAGGTGTGCCAGTCGAAGCGCTC
>JBEKOV010000003.1:0-83987 GCA_049521415.1 Chthoniobacteraceae bacterium | reverse complement strand
CGCAGTCGTGTGCCCCTTTTCTCTCGCCGCTATGATCCGCTCCCGCAGATCAAGACTGTAGGTTCGCATCCACCTACCATACCACTCTTTGCCTCAGATTAAATAGAAAATGCTCTAGGCGCGGGCGAAGTCAATGTAGCCGCGCTCGAAGTCGGTGTGGATCAGTTTGACGGTGACGCGATTTCCGACGTCGAGCCCTTCGAAGCCGCGGTCGAGGCGGCCTTCGACGGGAGGATGAAATGTCCTGACCCATGTTCCCTTGGGTGATGCGCCGGTGACGATGGCGTCGAATTTTGCGCCGACGCGATTTGAAAGCAGAAGCGCGGCGGCGGATTTGCGGAGCTGCCGCTCGACCTTGCCGGCGGCGTCCTCGCGCTCGGTGCAATGGTCCGCAAGCTGGGTCAATTCGGCGACTGAGTAGGGCGGGGGAGAGCCTGCGAGGGCGGCCTTGAGCAGGCGCTGCGTGATGAGGTCGGGAAAACGGCGATTGGGCGCCGTCGAGTGGGTGTAATCTCTCACGGCAAGCGCGAAGTGGCCGGGAGGCTCGGCGCCGGGCATGTACAGGTCATATTCGCCGCGCCCGATGAGCTTGATGACGGCGAGTGAGAGGTCGGGGAATTTCTCCGGATCGGCGAGGCGGCGCGCGGCGAGGAATGTCTCGAGGGCGACGGCATCGGGCGTTGCGGGCAGATGCGTGCCGTATCCGGCGGCCAGGCGCACGATGCGTTCCCAGCGTTCCGGGGAACGAAGGACGCGGCGGAGGGATGGGAATTGCTTGGACTTGAGGAAGCAGGCGGTGGCTTCGTTGGCGGCGATCATGAAGTCCTCGATCAATTGGGTGGCCCGATTGTCCTGATCGGGTTCGAGGTCGGAGAGGAAATCGCCATCGAATGCGGCGCGCGGCTCGAGGGTCTGGAGGGTGAGGGAGCCGCGGCGATGGCGCAGCGCCACCAATTGCCGCGCCACGCGATCCTGGAGGCGCAGGTTATCGTCCAGACCGGGGGTGGCGGCGATGGGCGGCGGCGCCGGGCCGGTTCCCGTGAGCCACGCGGCCACGGTGTTGTAGGCGAGTTTCGCGTGGTTGCGGACGAGGGCCCGGTAAAGCTCGGAGGAGGCCATGGCGCCACCGGAATCGAAGACCATGTCCGCGACGAGCGCGACGCGGTCCTGGTCCTGGTTGAGCGACGTCATGCCGGTGGAGAGCGCCTCGGGCAGCATGGGGAAAATGGCGCCCGGGGTGTAAATGGAGGTGGTGTTGCAGACCGCGTGGGCGTCGAGAGGCGTGGTCTTTTGGACGAGGGCATCCACGTCCGCAACGGCCACCAGAATCCTCACTCGCTGGTCCGGGAGGGCCTCGGCGACAGAGAGCTGGTCGAGGTCGCGGGAATCGTCGTTGTCGATGGAGGCCCAAAGCCGGTCGCGCAGATCGCGCAGGCCGGGGACAGGCCGGGCCGGGCCGGTGATGGCGGCGAGCTGGCCGAGGGCTGCGGGGGGGAAGTCAGGCTCGAGGCCGCACTCGAGCATGGCAGTGCGGGCGAGCGCCGCGAGCCGGGCGCGGTCGTTCAATGGATTGTGGGACATGGGGGGTAGGCTGATTGAGCACAAATAAGCGGAGGAGGGCAAAAAGAAACTCGCGCGACACTATGCCAGCAAATGCGGGGCAGTTGCCCGCCGGAGAGCATGTCCGCTATGCGCGCGCACCGCCTGAATGTCCGGCGAGTGCCGCAATGATACGGCGTCAGCGCGCTTTAGCCCGGCGTTACTTCACCGGGATCGAAGAACGATGCCGCATCCGCGGCGGAGTCATTCGTTCCCTCCGCCGATTCGGCTGACTGAACGGGAGGGAGCTTCGCAGCGGATCTATCCGCGATAGCCGCGAGCTGGGCGCGGAGAATTGCTTTCTCGGAGGTGCGCCGCAGGTCTTTCGCCATGCCCACCTTTGAGAGCAGCCAGATGATCCATTTTGTCGGGTCAAAATGCCACGGCTTTACTCCGTTGCGATAATCGTACGGAAACTCGTGGTGATAATTGTGGTAACCCTCGCCGAATGTGACAAGGGCCGCGACCCAGGAATCCCGCGCGCTGCACCTGGACGAATAGGGCTGGCTGCCGAAGTAATGGCAGAGCGAATTGATGCAGAAGGTACACTGCTGAAGGACCACCACGCGGGCGACGCCGGCGATCAGGAAAGCGCCCAAGGCTCCCTTCCAGCCGCCCCACGCGTAACCGATCCCCGCCGGCACCACAAACGCCACGAAGGCGCCGATCCAATTCACATACTTATGCTGCCAGATGACCATTGGTTGCTTTTTCAGGTCGGCAACGTTGTCGAAGGGGGGAGGCGGATTGAGCTTGAACAGCAGCCAGCCGATGTGCGCCTGGAAGAGTCCGTTGTTGATATTGTAAGGGTCCTCGTCGTGATCCACGTGCTTGTGATGCGACCGGTGTTCACAGGCCCAGAGCAGGGCGGAGTTTTCGAAAGCCGCGGCGCCGAAGATCAGCGTGAACAACCGGACGCTCCAATGGGCCTGGAACGTCAGATGAGAGAAGAGCCGATGATATCCGAGTGTGATGGAAAAGCCGCACGCGCAGAGCATCACGAAGAAAAGAGCGACCTGGAACCAATCGAGCCCGAAATGCCAGATGTAAAGCGGGACCAAAGTCAACGAGATGACGAAGGTGCCGATGAGGAATGAACTGGTTGACCAGTTCACCTTGTCGAAGGGGATGCGGCGGAATATCCTCGCGACGAGGGGGGGGCGGTGGGTGGAATCTTCCGTCGGGGGCGGCTCTGCCGGCGCCTGAAAATCGGTGTCGTGTGTGGTCGGTTCGGGATCGTTAATGACGTCGTTCATGTCTATTGCTCTGAAAACTCAAGGGATAGGGGACTCATTTTCCGGGTCCCCCGAGGCTGCATAAGCCTCGAATCAGGACGGTTGTCGAGCCAATACCTCTCCGGTTTTGGCGCCGAGTGGAGAAACGGGGGAACGTCGTTGAGTCGCCAATCGGTGGTACTTCCTTCAATCGCACTCTATTGGGGCCGCGGCAACCGAATTCGCACGGGAAATGCCGCCGTACATTTCTTGCTTGTGATGGAGGAATGGCGGCATGCTCCGCGATGACGCCCCTTTCAATGAAAACCGTCGTAATCGGCCTCGATTGCCTGGAGCCAACGCTCGTGGATCGCTGGCTGCCGGATTTGCCGACGTTTGCGCGGCTGCGAGCGGCAGGCGCGTGGGGCCGCATGAAGAGCTGTGTGCCGCCGATTACTGTGCCGGCATGGTCGTGCATGATGAGCAGCCAGGACCCGGGCTCGCTGGGAATCTACGGATTTCGCAATCGCACGGATTACAGTTACAGCGGGCTGGCTTTTGCCACGAGCGATTGGGTGAAGGCGGATCGCGTGTGGAATATCCTCTCGGCCAGAGGGAGGAAGTGCAGCGTGATCGGCGTGCCGGGGACTTTTCCGGTGAGCGAGGTGAACGGGCAGATGGTGAGTTGCTTTCTCACGCCCTCGCTGAAGAGCAACTGGGCCTATCCGCCGGCTTTTCGCGAGGAGATCGACGGCTGGCTGGGCGGCCAGCCTTACCTGTTCGACGTGGCGGATTTCCGAAGCCCGGACAAGGGGCGGATTTACGAGGATATCGGCGAGATGACGCGGCGGCGTTTCACGGTGGGGCGGGAGACGCTGCGCAAATACGAGCCGGACTTTTTCATGATGGTGGAGATGGGGAGCGACCGCGTCCACCATGCTTTCTGGCATTACATGGACCCGGAGCATCGGAAGTGGCAGCCGGGCCATCCGCTGGCAAACGCGATCCATGATTATTATGTGCAATTGGACGGCGAAATCGCCCGGATGCTCGAAGGGATCAATCTCGCGGAGACGGCGGTGCTGATCGTCTCCGATCACGGGGCGAAGAGGCTGAATGGAGGGATTTGCGTGAACGATTGGCTGGTGAAGGAGGGATATCTCGCGCTCAAGAGGCCGCCGGCGGCGGGCACGCCTCTGAGCAAATGCGATGTGGATTGGCCGCGCACACGCGCCTGGGGCGAAGGCGGGTATTACGCGCGGATTTGCCTGAATGTGAAGGGACGCGAACCGGAGGGAATCGTGGAACCGGGCGATTACGAGGGGCTGCGGTTGGAGCTGGGGTATCGGCTGGCGCAGATCCCGGACGATGCGGGCCAGGAGCTGAAGACGCTCGCCTTTAAGCCGCAGGAGATTTACCGGCGGGTGGAGGGAATTCCGCCGGACCTGATCGTCATTTTCGGGGACTTGAATTGGCGGGCCGCCGGCACGCTGGGGCACGACTCGCTTTACACGTTTGAAAACGACACCGGGCCGGACGAGGCCAACCACGCGCAGTACGGCTTCTTTAATTGGGTTGCCCCGGGAGTGGCGCCCGCCGCGGAGCCGATGGACATCGATATCCTGGACGTGGCGCCGACCATCCTTTCTCTGCTCGAGCAGGAGATACCGGGCGCGATGCAGGGGCGGTCGCTTCCGTTCGCCGCGGGGAGCGGCGCCGCCAGCCGAGGCCGGTAGCACGATCGCGGGAACGAGTGCTTATGGCTGGATATGGCTGGACTTATGGTTGGGCGAGGCGTATTCTGGCCGCCTCTGTGGATGAATATGGCTGGATTTATGGCTGCTGAAATCAACATCAAAACGCTGAACATCGCCCCGGAGATGCTCAACATCATCGGTGAACTCGATGAGTTCAAGGGCGCGTGGCGCGCGCTTGGGACCCTCGCACCTGACCGCCTTTCGGCACTGCGTCACGTTGCCACCATTGAAAGCATCGGTTCATCCACGCGCATCGAGGGCAGCAAACTTTCTGATCGGGAGGTCGAGCAGCTTCTCGCCAAAATCGAAATCCGGTCCTTCAAGACGAGAGACGAACAGGAAGTGGGCGGTTATGCCGGCATCATGGAAACGATCTTCGCGTCCTGGTCCGTGTTGCCCTTGACCGAAAATCACATCAAGCAGCTTCACGGTGATCTCCTGCGTTACGCGTCGAAAGATGAACGCCACCGCGGCGAATACAAGAAACTGGACAACCACGTTGAAGCCTTCGACGAGAAGGGCAAAAGCCTCGGCGTGGTATTCCAGACCGCAACGCCCTTCGACACCCCGCGTCTTATGGCGGAGTTGGTCGAATGGACATCGGAGTCTCTGGCCAAGCGTTCGCTGCATCCGCTATTGGTGATTGCCGTTTTTGTGATCGTTTTTCTTGAGATCCATCCTTTTCAGGATGGCAACGGGCGATTGTCGCGCGCGCTGACGACTCTTCTTTTGCTGCGAACGGGTTACACCTACGTGCCTTTCAGTTCCCTTGAGAGCGTCATCGAACAGAGCAAGGACAGCTATTATCTAGCCTTGCGGCGCACGCAGGGAACCATTCGGACGGATAAACCGGACTGGCAGCCATGGATCATGTTTTTCCTGCGCAGTCTGCAACAGCAAAAGCGCAAACTCGAAGCGAAGGTCGAGCGCGAAAGGAAAATCCTCGGCCAGCTTCCGGAGCTTTCGTTACAGATTTACGAACTGGTCAAGGAACGGGGGCAGATCAAAGTCGAAGAAATCATCCGCGCGACCGGCGCGGCGCGCGGGACGATCAAGGATCATCTCGGTCTTTTGACCAAAAACGGGTACCTGGTCCGGCATGGCAAGGGCAAGGGCACTTGGTACGCCGTGTCCTTAATGGGCGGTGTAGGAGATGCGCCAGAGAGTGCCGTTGCCGTCGTCCGTGACGAGGAGGGCGCCGTCGTGGGCGACTGCGACGCCGACGGGCCTGCCCCAGACGCTGCTTTCGTCGACTACAAAGCCGGTGAGAAAGTCGTCGTACTCGCCAGTTGGCACGCCGTGGTCAAGACGCACACGGATGACCTTGTAGCCAGTGCGCGAGGTTCGGTTCCATGAGCCGTGGGAGGCGACGAAGACGTCTCCGCGATACTCCGCGGGAAATGCCGCGACACCGTTGACGGCGGTATAAAAGACCATCTCCAACGGGGCCGAGTGTGACTGCAACAAGACGTCGGGGAGGATTGCCTGACCGGCAAGGTCCGGACGCTCGCCCGAGTGGCGGGGGTCCACAAGGTTGCCCATGTAATACCAGGGCCAGCCGTAGAATCCGCCCTCTTTGACACGGGTGACGTAATCGGGAACCAAGTTGTCGCCAAGGTCGTCGCGCTCGTTGGTGGCAGCCCATAATTCGCCGGTGGCCATATTGACGGCGATGCCCGAGGGGTTGCGAATGCCAGTGGCAAAGGCATGGAGGGGCCGGCGGCCTTCGGGGTCGGTCACGAGAATGTCGGCGCGAAGGGTTTCGACATCCCATGCGGCGCCGCGTCCATATTGAGCTTCCCAGAGGCGGATGTCCTGGGGGCTCTTTTTGCTCATGGTTTCGGCGACGTTGGATCCGGAACCGATCGAGACGAACATGCGGCTGCCATCGCGGGAAAAGGCGATATCGCGTGTGGTGTGATGACCCGAGGTCGGACTGAGGCGCGGCAGGATGACCTGGGCGGGGCCGCGGGCGGTGAGATCGCCGCTTTGGTAGGGGAAGCGAACGACGGAGTTGTTGTTGGCCACGTAGATCCACCGCGGATTATTCCCGAGCGGATAGAAGGCGACGCCGAAGGGCTGCTTGAGGTCCTCCGCAAAAATCTGATTTTCGGAGGGAGCGTCCGCTCCGTCAGCGGCGCGGATGACGCGGATGCGATTCTGGCTCGTCTCGGCGATGAAGATGTCGCCATTGGGCGCGACGCGCAGCAAGCGGGGGCCCGAGAGCCCGGCGGCAAAGAGCCGGACGGTGAATCCCGGTGGAACGGACAAGGAGGCATCCGGAGGCTGCTCGACGACGCGGGGGCCGTTCTCAGCCGAAGGGGTGACGAAGGGCGGGGGTAAATCGGCCAGTGTGATGTGATGTTTGACACCGGGGGCGGCATTGCGCCAGGAGCCAGGGTCCTTATCAGCCGGGGAAGCGGATACGGGCGCGCTGTAAGCGGTGGGGGTGACGCCGGCGGGAATCTTTAACGTGGAGAGATAGGCGATTACATCGAGGCGATCCGCGGCGTTGGGGACGGGCATTGGCATGGCGGTGCCTGGAACGGCGGCCACCGGGTTTGTGAGGAAACGGTCCAGGGTGGCGGAATCCCAAGTGAGCCCCGAGGCGCTGAGGGCTTTGGTGTAGGTGAAGCCGGGGAGGGAAGCGGAGTGCCGGCCCAAAATGCCCATGAGGCTGGGTCCCCGCCGCACGATCCATGTGTTTCCCGGTCCGAGGAAGTCGGCGTGACAAAGGGAGCAGTTTTGCAGGAAGAGTGTCTTTCCATGGCTGGGATCACCAACCTGGGGAACCTGGGCGGCGGCCTGACCCGCCGCGCCGAGACCGGCTAGAAAGAGGATGGCAGGGGCCAATGCGCGCGGGATTGATTGCATAGAAAGAGTGAGTTGGGCTACATAGGTCATCTGGTTTCCCAGGTTCTTGATTTGAGAAGGACGTTACCTCTGAAGCTCAAACTCCTGGACGTCGCTCTCGTTGTCCTTCGCGTAAGCGATCCAGACATTATGGGTTTGAGGGTCCACCGCGATGCTTCTTGCGCCCGGGGTCGTCGAGACCTCGCCGAGCGGTTTGAGTTGTTTATTTTGGATCGCGAAAACCGCAATTTCACCCAATCCACTCGCGCAGTACAAGCGGTGCAAGCCGTGATCGTAAGCAATTTGATCCACCTGGGCCGGTATATCCCCGGAGCTAAGAACGGCGCCGTCGAACTGGCTCATGATGACCAACTTGCCGTTTCCACCGGCAACCGCCATTGCGTCGATCTCGGGGATCAATGCGATGCCGTGCGGCGACTGGGCGGGAGCGGTGGGGTAGTTTGCAGCCAGCTTGTTAGTCTTCACATTGAAGACAGCAATCGTTCCCGCCGTCTTCATTGCCTGGAAGAGCCACCCGTCGGAAACGTCCATGGCCAGGTCCTCAGGTCCCGCGCTGGGCAGTGTGACGGTTTCCAGATTTTTCCCGGCGATTGGGTCGACCACCCAGAGGTCGCTGCCATCATCATGACAGACATAGGCATGACGCGTGTGGGCGTTGAACGCCAGCAGATCGGCCGGGCCGTCCAGGGGGACTGAGCCGGTAACCACCAGCTGGGTCGCATCCACGCTGACAAGCTGGGGAGGCTTGCTCACGCTGACGAGATAAAGGTTGTCCTTTAGATCGACCGCGCAATCATGCGCGGCACCCGTGGCTACGGATTGGATCAAAGTCGCCTGGTCGAGATCGACGATATCGAGTGAACCGTTGCCCGTATGCGCGGCAAGGAGGCGGCGGCGAGCGGCGTCGACCGCCAGAAAATCGAACCTGGCCGGCGAGGCCGAAAGGCGGACCGTGATTCCTGGTTGGAGCAAGTCATCCGCATGAGCGCAAGGGTTGGCGAGGAACGCTGAAAGCGCGAGGAGCGCGAAGAGGGCGCCGGGAATTTTGCGAGGGCAGCAAGGGGGAGCAGGCATAACGATGGTTCGATTGAAGCCTCTCTATATGCCATGATGGCAAGCAAAACAGATGAGCGGAACAAGATTTCTGAGCTTACACCGAGGGCGCCGGGCTTTGATCCGCTGGAAATCTGCTCTTAGAAATCTCCTTGCGAAGGAGCCGCCCGCGGGGGAGAACATAGGGGGCGGAATGTTCCGGCCAGTCTATAAATCAACGACCGAATACTGGAAATGATCGTTCAGAGTGTGACGGGTGTAGAGATGAAATCGGACGAATCGGATGATCTGCGGGAGCAACTGCAACGGGCGGAGCGGATTATAAGGGACCTGAGGGCTGAGAACGAGGCGAGTTTCGAACTTTCCGGTGTGGGCAGGGCGGATGTGATTGTGGAATCGGGGAGGATTGTCCGGGTCAACAAGGCATTTTGCAAAATCCTCGGTTATACACCGGAGGAACTATGCGGGAGGACGCTGAGGGATATCTCGCATGCGGAGGACGGGGAAATTTTTGCCAAGGCTGCGCCGCAAATCCTGGGCGGCGAAGTCACGGTGTATGCGACTACCAAGCGGTACATCCACAAGGATGGCCACGTCATCTGGGCGGCCATCAATGCGTCGTTGCTGCCGAAAAAACCAGGGTCGCCCCGGATGATGACGGGAGTCGTACAGGAGATCACGGCGCAACGGAACGCGGAGGAGGCGCTGCACGCCTCGGCAGTCCGGTTCCGCGCGATCTTCGAGAGCTCGATTGACGCGATTGCGGTTTACGAAGGTGAGAAGCACCGGATGGTCAATCCGGCTTATCTCAAGCTCTTTGGCTACGCATCGGAGGAGGAGCTGGGGGAAATCAGCGGGCCGGATCTGATCGCGGAGAGCGAGCGGCAGGTCATCAAGGAGCGCATCGCCCGGCGATTGCAAGGCGAGAAGGTCCCTTCTTATTATGTCTCGCGCGGGCTGCGGAAGGATGGCTCGGAGTTCGATCTGGAAATTCACGCGGATATCTTCACCGTGGGGGGCCAGACATTCCGGCTGGTGATCCTGCGCGACGTGACGGATCGCGTGCGCGGCGAGGAGGCGCTGAGGAGGGCGCATGAGGAACTCGAGCTGCGCGTGCTCGAGCGGACCCGCGAACTCGAGCGCGCCAACCGGTATCTCCTTGCGATGAAGCAATGCGCCGAGGCGCTCGCGAAAGCCGGGAGTGAATCGGAGCTTTTCGATTCCATCTGCTCGATCATCGCCAATACCGGGGAAAACCGGTTTGCCTGGGTCGGTGTGCCGCGGGATGACCCGGCGAAATCAATCAAACCGGTGGCCATGCGAGGCGTCGAGCTTGGGTACCTCAAGCGCGGGAAGTTTAGCTGGGCGGATGTTCCGCACGGCAGGGAACCCATTGGTCGCGCGATCCGCACCGGGCGCCCGCAGATCTGTCAGAATACGCAGACGGATCCCACGTTCGCGATATGGAAGAAAGCGGCCCTTCGATGCGGCTATCTTAGCATGGTCTGTCTGCCGCTGGTCTGGGAGGAGCAATGCCTGGGCATCGTCGGCATCTATGCGGGAGTCGCGGATGCCTTCAGCCGGGATGATCTCAACTTACTGGAGAAGTTTGCCACTGATCTTACATTCGGCATCGCCTCGTTGCGGCTGCGAGCGGATCGCGAGCGGCTGCAGAAAGAGCTCCTGGAGAACAGTGAAAACGAGTGGTGCCGCATCGGGCACGACTTGCACGATGGCGTGTGCCAGGAGCTTTGCAGCATCAGGCTCTTTGTCGACCGGATCATCAAATCGGTGCCGGCGGAACTGGATGGCACGGATATCTCAAACCGGCTGAAACAAGTGCGGGACCTGCTCCAGCGCAACCTTGTCGAGACGCGTAACATCGCGCGCGGCCTCTCGCCCGCGATTGATGCCGACGGTCTCGCCCCGGCGATAGCCGACCTCGCTATGAATGCCGAGCAGCAGTCGGGTATCGCATGCAAATTCGAATGCTGCAAGACGGGGCTCGATTTCGGGGACAGCACGGCGATCCACCTCTATCGCATTGCCCAGGAGGCAATCGGAAACGCGATCCGCCACAGCCGCGCGAAGAACCTCACCATCAGGCTCTTCACCGAAGGGTCAGAGACTGTCCTCGAGATCGCCGATGACGGCACGGGAATGAATAATCCCGGCGACCGCAATGTGGGAATGGGCCTGCGCAGTATGGCCTACCGCGCCGATGTGATCGGCGGGCGATTGGAGATAGCCAGCGAGAAATCAGCCGGCACGCATGTTACTTGCCGGCTCCGACACGGCAATCTCTGACCCTCCTATGCCTTCGGCTTCGGTGGGCCTCCGTGCGCACCGCCACTTAGCCGTATCCATGCCTTAGCCGTATCCATGCAATTGAAGACAGATTGATTAACCACAGAGAACGCATAGAACACAAAGAATCGGGGAAGACCCAAGCCGATTTCCAATCACCATTTGGTGAAATCCGTTTTCACGTTTCCATGATGGTCGCGGTGTCTCTTTGCGTTCTCTGTGGTCAGTTCTCGCCGTCTTTCCAACTGCATCGTTACAGCTTAGGCCAGTTTTGCTGACACCTCTACGAGTTGATTTTGGCAAGCTTTCCGCGATTGCGGGCCGGGAAGACCTTGCCAAACCGCTGGTCGTGAAGAAAATCGCACAAAACCACCCCAGATCACGATGAACAAGAACTCAAATCGGAAATTTTGGCTAAAGGTCTTCACTCTGTTGCTGACAGCAGTTGCCGGAACCCTCCGTGCCGCCGATCCCACCTTGACCTTGACCACCCCCGCGGAAGCCTGGGTAACGACCCCGCTCCCGGAGCAACCTTCGACTGCCGGCGTGCAGGAGGAGAATGAACGCACCATCCGGGTTCGCCCGGAGCAGACTTTCCAAACCATGGATGGGTTCGGCGGATGTTTCAATGAACTGGGCTGGACCGCCCTGCAAACGCTGCCAAACGACGCCGTGCAGCAAGTGCTGAAAAACCTCTTCGATCCCGGCGGCGCGAATTTCAATTACTGCCGGATGCCGATCGGAGCCGACGATTATGCGCTCAGCTGGTATTCACTGGATGATATTGCGGATGACTATTCCCTCGATCACTTTTCCGTGGCCCGGGACGAGATGTTTCTCATTCCTTATATCCGCGCGGCTCTTGCCTACCAGCCGGCGATGCGGCTGTGGGGATCGGATTGGTCGCCGCCGATCTGGCTAAAGACGAACGGGACGTATCACGGCGGCTCGCTCAAGATGGATAAGTCAAGCCTCACCACTTATGCCGCTTATCTTTGCCAGTATGTGAAGGAGTACCGCAAGCGGGGGATAAACGTTGTGACCGTATGCGTGCAGAACGAGCCGTTCTCGGCTCAGGTATTTCCATCATGCCTTCTGAACGCGGATCAAATCGCCAAGTTTATCGGTTCTTATCTTGGACCGCGTTTTGCCGCCTATAAACCGGGCGCGGATATCTGGCTGGGAACCATCAACGGCAATGATTTCCCTTATGTTGCCCGGAGTCTCGATGATCCCGCCGCGGCTCCCTTCATTGCCGGCGCCGGGTTCCAATGGGACGGGCAAAAGATCATTGGGCAGGTGCACGGGAAATATCCGCGGCTGCCTTTGATGCAAACCGAAAGTGAATGCGGAGACGGATTGGACGACTGGCAGGCCGCGGCGCATACCTGGCGCTTGATTCGCGATGACATTGGCAACGGAGTGATTCGCTATATCTACTGGAACATGGTGCTCGATGAAACCGGATCGAGCACATGGGGCTGGCGCCAAAATGCTCTGGTCACTGTGCTTCGAAGGGAACACCAGGTGCGGTATAATCCCGAGTTTTACCTCATGGAGCATCTCAGCCATTTCGTGAAGCTCAAAGCGGTTCGCATAGGAGCCGAAGGTGATTGGCCCGACGCGCTCGAGTTTCGGAATTCCGACGGGTCCGTCATCGTTGTGGCGGCCAACTTTTCCGGGCAGGAGGCGAATCTTCGGCTTGAGTATAATCAAAAGAGCTATCGGCTTTTGCTGCCCGACTCTTCGATTGCCACGGTGGACTTCCCGGTTGGGAATTGATGGCCGATAGGCGCGCAGGAGGGAAAAGGGGTAGGGAAACTGGAAATAAACTTGCGGAACTGTGGAAAGCGAGAGAGAATCGCGAAAAGAGGCCCACGTTGGTTCGTTGGTTATGGGCTAGAAGCCGATATGGGCAATATTGGCTTACGATAATATTCACCCCCTTATAATGAATCGCCTGTTTTTTCGATCGTGCGGTCTCCTAGCGGCGATTTTTACCCTCGCTTGCGTTCACTCCGCGTTTGCTGACGTGGTTATTTCGGAGTTCGTTGCATCGAATCAAACCGGACTTATGGATGAGGATGGAGACAGTTCCGACTGGCTCGAACTCTACAACAACGGTACGACTGTCGTGGATCTGACCGGTTGGGCTCTGACCAATGATATGAGCGACCCGTCGATGTGGCTCTTTCCGACAATCACTCTGGAGCCGAAGGGCTTTATGGTGGTCTTTTGTTCGGGCAAGAATCGGACGGTGGTCGGCCAGCCTCTCCATACGAATTTCAACCTCACCAAGAGTGGGGGCACCGTGGCTTTGATTCGCCCGGATGGAACGATATCCACCGAATTCAACCCCTTCCCCGCGCAATACTCGGACAAATCGTACGGCACGCAACAGACCGTCGCCGACACAAATTACCTGTCATCCGCCGGACCGCTGAAATACCTCGTTCCGCTGAATAACAGTCTCGGGACGAGTTGGACGGCTCCCGCCTTCAACGATTCGTCCTGGACGAGCGGGATCAATGGCATCGGCTTCGAACAGCTCATCCCGGGCTGGCTGTTTCAGACCTGGTTCGCAAACGGGGCCATTAACACGGAGGAAGCCGCCGAAGCGGTGATCGTGACGGCGACCGAGCAGACGGCGTTTTACCAGCAGACCATGGCGGTGGTGAACTGGGACGACAATGGCCCTGATGGCAATTTCAACGACGACCTGAATCCACCCTGGCTGGGTGGCGTTGGACATGACGAATTTGTGGTCGTGGCTACCGGGAATCTGACGGTCCCCGCGGCTGGAAGCTATACCTTCGGCATCAATAGCGACGATGGGTGTCTGCTCCAAATCGGGCCGCTCGGAGGAAGCCTCTCGACGGTCCTGAAATTTGACGGTCTTCGCGCACCGGGGGATACTTTGGGAACCTATACCTTTCCTGCCGCGGGCACTTACCAGATCCGTGCGGTCATGTTTCAAAATCAGGGTGGCGCGGAGGGCGAGGTCTATGCTTCGGCTGTCGGTGGCAAGACTACCTTCGATAGCACCTTTCGGCTGGTGGGTGACACCGCCAACGGCGGGCTCGCCGTAAATTCCGCTCCGGCGAGCACGCTGGGCGACTACTCCGCATTCATCCGCACCAATGTGCAGACGCCGATGCTGAATGTTTCGCCGTCGATCTACCTGCGATACTATTTCACGGTCCCGAATCCCGGCGCGTTGACTTCGCTCTCGATGCCGATCCGTTATGATGACGGTTTTATCGCCTATCTCAACGGCGTGAAAATAGCCCAGCGCAATGCCCCGTCCGGCGTACCAACGAACACGACGGCGGCTGCCCTGACCCATTCGAAAGTGCTGGCCGCTCTTTACGAAACGATCGATTTAACGCCCTTCATTGGCAGTCTCGTTACCGGGACCAACGTACTCGCGATCCAGGGGCTGAACTCCTCCGGAACGGACGGCAGTTTCCTCATCCAGCCGGAGATCGACTCGTATCAGGTCACTTCCGGCGGATTGGACTACTTCTTCACGCCGACACCGGCGGCCTTCAATACGACCACCGTTTACAACGTGGTCGGCCCTGTAACGGTCAGCCTCACTCACGGTTTTTACTCCTCTCCCCAGACGGTTACGCTCACCTGCGGCACTCCTGGAGCGACCATTCGCTATACGCTGGACGGCTCTTCGCCTTACGAGCGGGATGTGAACGGCGGCATCGTGCGGGACGCCGGCGGCAACGCCATCCCCTCGCCAACCAGCGGTATTTACACTCTTCCCTTCACGGTAAGTCAAACGACCACCTTGCGAGTCGCAGCGTTCTATCCGGCTTACGACCCGAGCCCGATTGTGACGCAGACCTACATTTTTACCGCTGACGTGGTCCTGCAGGAACCAAACGGAGCGCCTCCCGTCATTCAGAATCCACCCGGCGCCTCGGTGGCGACCACCACCTGGCCGACGGATAGCGCAAACAGCAATAACGGTAACTGGAGCGGCTGGACCAGGAGCGGGCAAACGTTGCTCTTCGGAATGAATCCGGCGGTGATCGGACCGGGGGCGCCGTATCAATCGACGATCATCCCGGCGCTTCAAGCGATTCCCTCGTTCTCACTCGTCACCGACCTTCCCTTCCTCTTTGATCCGACCATCGGCATCTATGTCAATGCGTACGACCAGACCATCGACTGGGAGCGCCCGGCTTCCCTGGAATTGATCAATCCGGATGGCACGCCAGGTTTTCAGGTGGACTGCGGCATCCGGATACGGGGCGGCGCCAGCCGGAGCCCGGTCAATCCCAAGCACGCCTGGCGCATCTTCTTCCGCGACTCTTATGGCGCTTCCGCCCTGAGCTATCCGTTCTTCGGCGCGGGGGTGGGTGCGCAGACCTTCGAGAAATTCGATATTCGCAATGCCGAGAATTATTCCTGGTCGTTTGAACCGGAACCAAACGCCACGGTGGATACTTACGTAAAGGATGAGTTCAACCGGGACACTCAACTCGCCATGGGCGAGATCAGCAGCCACGGCGGTTTCTACCATCTCTATGTCAATGGCCAGTACTGGGGCCTGGAAAACTTTGACGAGCGGCCCGAGGCTGATTTCGGGGCGACGTACCTCGGCGGTTCGGCCAAAAATTTCGATACGATCAAGGTCGATCCGGAAACCAATTATGAGATCTACGCAACGGATGGGGATTTCGGCTTGCCGCAGCCGGGCGATCCGAATGACCCGCAGCAGATCGGCCGCGGATGGTATCGCCTCTGGACCCGCGCGGACCTGGGCCTGTCAAGCACCAACACCGTTGCGCAAAACAACGCCGTTTACCAGGAATTGATGGGAAACAATCCCGACGGAACAAGTAATCCAAACTATCCCGTTCTGCTCGATGCGGTGAACCTGGCGGACTATAATCTTTGCATCCAGTATGGAGGAAACCTGGACGCGGCGATTTCGAATTTTTTGAATAACCAGCGGCCGAACAACTGGTTTGGAATTCGCGACGAGACAGGGGCGAGCGGCGGATTCAAATTCATCCTCCACGATTCCGAGCACACCTTTCTCGATCCCAACGAAAACCGTTTCGGGCCGTGGCCGGCGGGAAATTCGTCCCAGCCCTCCGCCATCAGCGGTGTCTCACAAGTGTACTTCAGCAGTCCTCAATACATCTGGCAGCAATTGCTCAATTCCCCCGAATTCGTGGTCCTCTTCGCCGACCGCGTGGAGAAATTCTGCTTTAATAACGGCGTCTGCACGCCCGGACCGGCCATTGCCCGTTTCACGGCGAGGACGGCTCTTATCGATCAAGCAATCATCGGCGAATCCGCGCGCTGGGGCGCCGCCCAGAATCCCACGGCCTACACCCGCGCCGACTGGCTGAACGCGTGCGCCAATGTCGTGAACAATGTTCTGCCTTACCGGACGGCCGATTTGATCGCCCAATTCCGGCAGTATGGAGTCTTCCCGAGCATCGATACGGCTGTCTTCAACCAGCGCGGCGGCTCGGTTGGGGCTGGTTTTCTGGTCACGTTGAGCAACCCGAATTCCGCTCCGGCGGGCCAGATCATCTATTATACCACCGATGGCTCCGACCCGCGTCTCTACGGCGGCGCAGTGTCGCCGACCGCCCATGTTTACAGCGCTCCCATTCCCATCAATGCCTCGCAGACGATCCAGGTGCGCATCAAGAGTGCGACGGAGTGGAGTGCGCTGGATGCAGCCACTTTCTACCCCGCGCAGAATTACACGGGACTCGAGATCGTACAGCTCAATTACCATCCGAGCGTGAAGCATACCGAGTTTATCCAGTTCCAGAATACTTCCTCCTCTTCCATGGATGTGGGCGGCCTTGTCCTGACCACCCTCAGCGGGGTTTCCTACACCTTCCCCACGGGAACCACGCTGGCGGCCGGCGCCTATTATCTGATCGTTGAAGACGCCTCCGCCTTTGCCGCGCAGTATCCCACTGTGACTCCGAATGCCGCGTACACCGGCACGTTGAGCCATGCCGCCGATACGATCACTCTCTCGACCGCTCTCGGAGGGGTGATCTTCTCGTTCACCTACGGGGACCGGGCGCCATGGCCGGCGGCGGCCGACGGCAATGGTTTCACGCTGGTCCTTATCAATCCCGGCTCGAATCCGAACTTGGGCAATCCGGCAAGCTGGCGGGCCAGCACCAATCCCGGAGGATCTCCCGGCGGAGCCGACCCTGTACCTCCGGTCTTCCCTTCGGTCTTCGTCAATGAAGCTCTGACCCGGGAATCGGGACCCTTGACCGACAGCATCGAATTATACAACGCCGGAACCACTCCGGCGAATATCAGTTATTGGTGGCTGACGGACGATCATAATAAGCCTCAGCTATACCAAATTCCGAACGGAACAGTGATCCCGGCGGGTGGATACGTCGTCTTCAATGAATCGAATTTCAACAATCCTCCCTCTGCCAAGAACAGCTTTGCTCTGAGCGCGAGCGGCGAAGAGGTTTACCTTTTTTCCGGAAATGCGGCGGGAAACATCACGGGGTATAGCCATGGCTTCGCCTTCCAGGCGTCTGAGGACAACGTCACGTTCGGCCGTTACCTCAATAGCGTGGGCACGGAAAGTTTTCCCAGGCAGATCAGCATGACTTTGGGCGCCCAGAATTCCGGACCCCTCGTCGGGCCCCTTGTGATCAATGAAATCCAATACGATCCGTATGCCGGTTACGATCAGTACATCGAGATCAAGAATATCAGCGCCAGCCCGGTGCAATTGTATGATCCGGCCAACGTGACGGATACCTGGCAGATCGAGGAGCTGGGTTATAACTTTCCGCAAAACATTTCCCTCGCGGCCGGCGCTCTCGCGCTTGTAGTGCCCATCGATCCAGCCACCTTCCGGGTGAAATACAATGTGCCGGCTGCCACGCAAATCTTCGGTCCCTACATCGGCGCGCTCAGCCCCACGGGACAGAGAGTCACCCTGGCCGAACCCTCGACTCCGGACACATCCACGATTCCGCCTACGGTTCCTTACATCGTCATCGACTCCGTCCAGTATGGCAATGCCGCGCCGTGGCCGGCCGCAGCCGGCGGCAGCGGCTCTTCCCTGCAAAGGCTCAATGCCAGCGCCTATGCCGATGATCCGGCAAATTGGTATGCCGACGGCATCACGCCAGGTGTGGATAACCATACCAATCAGCCGCCATTGGTCAGCCTGATCACGCCCGCCAATAACGCCACCTTTACGCTCCCAGCGACGATTGCCTTATCGGCCAATGCCAGCGATCCGGACGGGACCATCCAAAAGGTTCTCTTCTACGACGGAAGCATCGAGATCGGCGAGGTGGACACAGCGCCCTACGTTTACAATTGGACCAATGTGTCCCCCGGTCCGCATCTTCTCACGGCACGGGCACTGGATAACGGTTTCGCCGTGACGGTGACGCCGCCGGTTTCCATCACGGTGAACCCGCCGGGCATCGGCAATGGCACCGGCTTGAGCGGCGCTTACTACAACGACGTCAACCAGGTGCATCTCACCGGCACCGCGACTGTTCGCACGGATCCCACCGTCGATCTTGAGGCCTTGTACACGCCGCCTGCCGGGATTGGCGGGAGCTCGCTGACGGAATTCAGCACCCAATGGACGGGACAGATCATGCCGCTATACAGCGCCAGTTACACCATTTCCACAAATTCCGACGACGGCGTGAGAGTGTACTTGAGCGGAACGCAGGTCATCAATGACTGGAACGACCACCCCGCTACGATCGACGCCGCAACTTTGACTTTGACGGCCGGCCAGCTCTATGACATCAACGTCCAATATTATCAAAATGGCGGCGGTTACATCTGCCAGCTCTTGTGGCAGGCCAGCGGCGCCGGTTTGGCGCAACAGATCATTCCGCAAAGCCAGATGTATCCATCCGGTTCAAAGCCCATCATTATTTCCGCGCCCCAATCCCAGACCGTGGAGCAGGGAAGCAATGTCAGCTTCAGTGTCTTTGCCAGCGGCGATAACGACACCTATCAATGGCTTTGGAATAATGTCCCGATCTCCGGCGCGACGAGTGCCGCCCTTGTTGTACAACAGGTAATCCAGAGCCAGGCCGGGAGTTACTCGGTCGTCGTCACCAATACAAACGGCTCCACGACGAGCGCCAGCGCCGCCCTGGCCGTCACATTCACCGATAGCGACGGAGATGGAATCCCGGATTCCTGGATGATTCAGTATTTTGGCCATCCCACCGGAGAGGCCTCCGATCTCTCGCTGGCCGGAGATGATGCGGATGGGACCGGCCTGACGAATCTGCAAAAGTATCTGGCGGGCTTGAATCCGCTGAATCCGGCCAGCACCTTCACCGCGCAAGTCGCGCCCAATCACACCGGGGCCGGGTACACCGTTACCTTCACCGCGAATTCCCAACGAAGCTACACCGTTCAATACGAGAATTCTCTCGCCACCGGCGCCTGGCAAAAACTTCAGGACATCAGTCCTGCCGTAGGGACTCGAACGATTACCGTCACCGATACCGCAGCCCGTGCATCCCGATTCTATCGGGTCGTGGCGCCATCGCAGTAATATGGGACTTGCCCGCGCTGCGTTTCGAACACGCGCTGGCAAAGATACATTTGAACCTACGATTCCGCAGTCGCGGGATTATGAGCCTGACATCGGCAGGCCAGTGATCGTGTAAAGGCCTTTACCGCCCTTTTGGCGCTTGAGGAGATTTTCGAGCTTGCGGGCATCGGAAAGCGACATCGCTTCGCATGTCCAAAGCAGCGTCCACGGTCCTTTGTCTTTGGTCCACTTGGACTCGCCTCGATTATGCTGATCGAGGCGGACAGCGATATCGGCCGAAAGGCCGACGTAAAGTTTGCCGTTAGGATTCCGCAGGACGTAAACCCTATATTCCACTGTGCCCCTTTGGAAGTGGTTGCGGGGGTAGGATTTGAACCTACGACCTTCAGGTTATGAGCCTGACGAGCTACCAGGCTGCTCCACCCCGCGATTTGAGGAAGTGCAACTTAACACCACTCTCCCACGCCGCAAGAGAAAACTCCGATATTTACCGACGTGGATGCCTGTATGAGCACATAATGGGCAGATTTGCGACTTTGGCTCGCTTTGGAACGAAATGTGCAATCGATCTACGGTTTCCATGTCTCAGTCCGGTCACTCAGAAGCTGAAGGCAGGCGCTGGCCGCTCCCGGCCCGCGCCCTCATTTTCTTCGCCGCCTACGTAATTGGGACCTGCGCGAGCGCCCCGCTTCTCTTCGCCCCCTACCACCCGATGGCCTTCTGGCCGGGGGGGGGGCTGATGCTCGGGGCTCTGCTGGTCGCCGGTCCGGGCGAGTGGATGGCCTTCGTGCTGGCGGCAATTCCGGCGAGTATATTGGTGGAGGTTTTTCTGCGCCATCACGGCGTCTGGGCGGGCGTTATGTTTGCGGGCACGGATACGGTGCAGGCGATGGCCGGGAGTTGGTTTTTAGGGAAATTCTTTGGCGGCGTCCCGCGGCTGGAACGCGTGCGCGATGTGCTGCGCCTTGTGATCGTATGCTTTGTCCTCGCGATTGGCGGGTCGGCGGTCTCGGCGTTTTTCTATACCGGTCTTTTCATGACGGATATCCCGTTCACTCACGTTTGGCCAATGTGGTGGGGCTCGGATGCGCTGGGTCTGCTGCTCTTTACGCCGCTGGTCCTGGCGTGGGGGGGCCGGACGCCGGCGGTTTCGCCTTCGTCCGGAAGGGGGAGGGTGTTGTCGGTGGAATCGGTGATCTTTCTCGGCGTCGTCGGCGTGGCCGGGGCGATTTCATTCGGAGGCATCCCGTTTATCGACGTGCAAATGCCTTATCCGGCGGTGGCGTTTCCGCTGCTGCTGTGGGGCAGCATGCGGCTGCCGGCGCGGACGCTGACTTTGGGCGTGGTGCTGCTCGCCGCCATGGCCGCGGCCTGCATGGCCGCCGGCGGAGGTTCGTATTGGATCGAAGCCTTTGGACCCCTCCGCACTTATTTTCACGTGCAGACATTTCTGTGTGTGAGTGAGCTCTGCTCTCTCTTCCCGAGCGCGGTCGTGGCGCAGCGGCGGCTGGCTGAGGCGCGGGCGCAATCGCTCAACGAAAGCCTGGAGCACCGCGTAACCAGCCGCACCGCCGAGCTGGAGGAAAGCCGGTCGCGCTACCGCGAGCTGACCAATATTGCCCCCGTGGGAATTTTCCGGATGAATGCGGAGAAGCAGATCATTTTCGTGAATGACAAATGGTGCGCGATGGCCGGCATCTCGGCGGAAGGGGCGTTCGGCCAGGGATGGCTCGCCGCGGTGCATCCGATGGACCGCGGGCGCGTGGTCGAGGACTGGGCCTGCCGCGGCGAGGTTCGCGACCTCGATTTCCGCTTCGCGCTGCCGGATGGCGCCGTGAGGTGGGTGCTGGCGCAATTCACCCCGCAAATCCAGGATGACAAGCTGACCGGCTACATCGGCTGCATCACCGATATCACCGAGCGCAAGCAGGCGGAGATCATGCTCCAGCAGACGCAGCAGCAGCTTGAGGGCGGCATCCGCGAGCGCACGGCGGAATTGAGCCGGCGGAATGAGGAGCTGAACCACCAGATGACCGAGCGCGACCGCATCGCCCGGGAGCTGCTCGAGAGCGAGTCCACGCTGCGCGCCTTCTTCCAGAGCGCCCCGATGATGATGGGCATCGTCGAGCTGATGAAGGACGACATCTTTTTCGTCTCGGTCAATTCCTCCTCGGCCTCCACGCTCATGGGCGGCGGCACACCGCCTGCCGCCGGCAGGACCGTGCGGGAGATGGGTTGGACCAATGAGGAAATCGAGCCGTGGCTCGAGAAATTCCGCGAGAGCGAGCGGCACCGGAAGCCGATGCGCCTGCGGCATCGGCGCCTGATCTCCGGGCAGGAGAGGGAGTTCGCGGCCACAGTTTCTTTCCTGGGCCGGTCGGCGGCGGGGCAGCCGCGCTACTGCTACGTGGCGGAAGATATCACCGAGAGCGCGCGGGCGCAGGAGACGACGGAACGTTTTCGCGCCATCCTGGAGGCCACGACCGATATGGTGGGCATGGCGGACAAATTTGGCCGCCTCTTCTATGTGAATGGCGCGGGCCGCGATTTGCTCGGCCTCGCCCCGGACGAGCCGATCGGCAATCTCCGATTGCCCGACGTGCACGCGCCTTGGGCTTCCGACCTTGTCGCGCTCGAGGGCCTGCCGGTGGCGATGATCGAAGGCGCGTGGCAGGGCGAGACAGCGGTGCTCTCGCGCAATGGACCCGAGGTGCCGGCCTCTGAGTTGATCCTCGCGCACAAATCGCCTTCCGGTTCGGTGGAGTTTCTGTCCACCATCATCCGCGATATGTCCGAGCAGAAGGAGGCCGAGAGCCGCATCAAGGCTTCGCTCGAGGAAAAGGAAGTTCTGCTCAAGGAAATCCACCATCGCGTGAAGAACAATCTCCAGATCGTCTCCAGCCTCTTGCAGTTGCAAGCCTCTTACATCAAGGACCCGGACGCGCTGAATATCTTCGAGGAGAGCCGCGACCGGATCAAATCGATGGCCCTGATCCATGAGCAGCTCTACCAGTCCAACGATCTGGCCCAGATTGACTTTCCCGAGTACATGCGGAGCTTGCTCAATATGGTTCTTTCCGCCAACCGGACCAAGGGGATCCACGTCGAGACCCGTCTCCACATCGATCCGGTCTCGCTCGATCTCGATACGGCCATCCCTGTCGGCCTCATCACGAACGAGTTGGTCACGAACAGCCTCAAGTACGCCTTCGCGGGCCGGAATATGGGGGAGATCGGCGTGCGCCTGACCAAATCGGACACCGGGGACTTCGTGCTCATGGTTTCCGACAACGGGGTCGGCCTGCCGGCAAAATTTAATTTCGATAAAGCCACCTCGCTCGGTCTCCGGCTCGTGCGGATTCTTACCAAACAAATGCGCGCGCGGCTTGAAATTTCCAACGGGATGGGTACGGAATTCCGGATCTACTTCAGATTGCAATCCAACGCATGAGCACGCCGGCAACACCATCCAGGATTCTCGTGGTCGAGGACGAGGCAATTGTCGCCGCCGATATCCAGGACCGTCTCGAGGCGCTCGGCTACGATGTGGCAGGGTGGGGGACCACGGGCGATGAGGCGCTCCAGCTCGCGCGCACTTCCAAGCCCGACCTGATCCTCATGGACATCATGCTCAAGGGGCCGATGAATGGCATCCAGGCGGCGCACCTCGTGCGGATCGAACTGAGCATCCCCGTCATTTTCCTGACCGCGAATTCCGACGAAGCCGTTCTGGAGCAGGCAAAAGTTTCCGAGCCGTTCGCCTATCTGCTCAAGCCGTTCGAGGAGCGGCAGCTTCGCACCAATATCGAAATGGCGCTCTACAAGAGCCGCATGGAGCGCGAGCGCGACCGCTTGACCAAGGAATTGCAGGAGGCGCTCACCACTATCAAGACGCTCACTGGCCTGCTGCCCATCTGCGCATGGTGCAAAAACGTACGCGACGATTCCGGTTACTGGATGCGCGTGGAGCAATTCGTCGAGCAGCATTCGCAAGCGACATTCTCCCACAGTGTCTGCCCCGATTGCGCCAGCCGCTACTTCGGCCCCAGCATGGCCGGCGCCGCCGGCCCCATCGCCACCACGGACCTGGAAGTCACCCCCACGGGCAGAGCCGCTGTGATCCAGGCTCCGCCGCCGGCGGATAGCTGAGGCCCGCGGAAATTGAACTGTGGTCCGATGGAATGGGGCAATCGGACCACGGAGCGTAAGCCCGGGCGGACCAACGGTCCGCGCCTACAACGCTGGTGTGTCGCGGAGACAGTATCGGCTTGCCGCGCTGATTCCGCCCAATTAGCAATCACTGGTCAGCAATTGGCAATTTCTTCCCCCATGCTCGTCCTCACCCTCATTGGTCCCGACCGCCCGGGCCTTGTCGAACTCGTCTCCCGCATCGTCGCCGGACATGGCGGCAATTGGCTCGAAAGCCGCATGAGCCGCCTCGGCGGGCAATTCGCCGGCATCATCCGTGTGGAGGTTCCCGCCGCCGCCGAGGCTGATCTGGCCCGCGACCTCGCCGCGCTATCCGCGCAGGGCTTGAGCGTTGTTTGCCGCCCGGCCGGAGCCGAGCCGCGGCAGCCCCGGCGTTTCGCCGCAATCGAGTTGGTCGGCCACGACCGTCCCGGCATCGTGCGCGACATTTCCCGGGCGCTGGCCCGCGCCGGGGCCAATGTCGAGGAATTGACATCCTCCTGTGAAAGCGCCCCGATGTCCGGCGAGCCGCTCTTCAAGGCCGCCATTACCATCTCGCTTCCCGAGGCCTGCAACGTCGCCGATATCCGCCGCGAACTCGAGGAAGTCGCCTCCAATCTGGTGGTCGATATTTCGCTGGAGCCGTTGGAGGCGGGAATCGCCGGGTGAGGGGGCAAGCTCATAGGACCTTGTCGTAATGCTCGGCAGTCTTGTTCGCATCGAATATGGCAAAGCGGCGAAATTCCGATGTGAATAAATGGGTGGGATCGGCCTTAGGTTAGGAGACGTACGAAAAGGGGCTTACGCCGGTAAGCAAAAGCACTGATCAAATATATGCAGTCTGCTAAGTGTCTTATGACGTGCCAATTACGCAAAATTTAATGCAAAAATAGTGACGTTTCGTCAGTCATTTGCGAGCCGAGAAACTCTTTGGACGGATGCCTTTTTGCCAAGGGAGGCAAATTTTCGACAGTGAACAACTCGTCAACAAGTTATTCCCAGTTCGGTGAATAAGTTATTCACACGGGGTCGCGTGACTCCTGCCTCCGGCCTCTCCGGTTACGCTTTCAATTCCAGCTCGTAGCCGACGAAGCGCTGCTCCGTCAGTTTCGAGGGGCGCAGGATGATCCGGTAGATTTTGCGAGGCGTGCCGCCATGGTCGCGGTACTCGTGGGTCTCGACGCCGATGATGAGGGTGTCGTCGAAGGGGCGGACGATCACGTTGCCCGGCTTCGCGTGGATGACGGCACACGGGCCGCTCATATCGGCCTGCTCCTCCGTGAGGACGGAGGTCTCGAAGGATTGGTGGACTGAGAGCTCGAAGAATTCCTTGATGCGCAGGCTGCCCTTGATCTTGTCGAGGTAGAAGCTGCGGATCAGCTCGCTGCAATGGGCGTCCGAGGGGTAGCACTCGGCCAGATCGACCGAGAATTCCGTATGCTTGGGCGCAAGCTCGCAACTGATGACCTTTGCGGCATATTGCGGGCCGGCGGCCTGCTCGCGTCCGTTGACGATCGGCAGCGAATGGCCAAGGGTGCGGGCGGCGAGGTATTGATAGCGATTCTCACGGAAGAAGTCCTTCGTGTACTCCGGGGCGCCGATCTCGACCGCGACCGGCCAGCCGTCGATATTGAGCAGGTAGCTGCCGCAGTCGTTGTGGTTGTGCTGTTCGGCGTTATTGCCCCCTTTGGCGGCAAATTCCCACAGATGCCCCGCGGAGTCGCGCCCCGATGAGACGATGACCGCCAGGTCCTTGAAAAAGAAATCCGCTGGCTCCAGGACGTGGTCCACCTCCGTGCTCTCCGGGGTGTTGAGGAGGAGGCGGACGAAGTAGAGCAAATCGGTGCGCTGGCCCTGGAGGTTGAGGCCGGTCTGGTCCAGCCGCTCGTAGCTCTTGCGCGCATGGGCGAGGAGATTTTCATCGCCCAGGCGGTTGCCGAGGTAGGTCAGCAGAGAGGGGCTCAGCGCGCCGGTGCGCGGGCTGTCGGAGAAATTGACGAAGTGGAAATTGGTGAGCGTGACCCGCGGGCCGAAGAGCGCGATCTCTCGCACGTGAGCATCCCCTTCGATGAGCGAGAGCCGGCCGCGCGTCCGCGTCTCGAGTTGCTCATTGAGGACGCAGAACCAGCCGAAGCCGTATTGCCAGTAGCCCGGCCCCTCGGAGCAGGCGCCGTCGCTGCCGAATCCGCGCAGGAAGAGGGGCAGGTACTTCTTCGCGAGCGCAAGGATGCGCGCGAGCAGGGCGGTGTCTTCCTCCAGCGCGAGAGCGGCGCCGAGGACGCCCTGATGGCATACGGCGTTCCAATTATTGGTGGCCTTGGTCCAGAAAAAATCCTCGTGCCGGTTGACGTAATTCTCCGAGTAATCGCGCCGCACGCGGGTCTTGATGGCGGCGGCGAGCCCGGCGTCGAAGACGCCGGGGAAGAGGGTCAGCAGCTCGCCCATGAGGTTCGCGGTCTCGGCGGAGAAAAGATCGACGTGCAGCGGGTCGCGCCCGGAAGGGGAATTGACGTGCGCCGGCAGCGCCCAGGAAAACTCGGAGAAAACATCCAGCGTCTTTTCGCGAAGCGAGGAGAGCCAGCCGGGCCGCTCGGGCGAATCGTCGAGCAGCGCGGAGATGGCGGCGCGGGCGAGGCGGCGGCGGCGTTCGAAGTAAGCGCTCTCAAACGGGAGCCGAGCGCCATTCACGTAGAACTCCCGGTAAAGCTCATCCGTCAACTCCGGCATCGGCTTGCCGACTTCCTTTGCCGCAAGCTGCTTGATCGTGCCGAGCCATTTGCGCACGAGCGGCCGGCCGGCGATCTGGCGCCACACCGGGTCTCCCATGGCCGGCAGCAGCGTGGTCCCGGCGGTCTGGTCGAGGATGGCGCGAATCTCCGCCTCACCGAGATTCGATTGGAGGAGATTGGTCATGCGAGCAGACGGTCCGGATTCAGGCTTTGCAGGTTCTTCGGGATGAAGAGGCCGTCGCGGCGGATCAGTTTGCCGTCGAAGAAAACGGAGCCGCCGCCGTACTCCGGGCGCTGGATATTGACCATGTCCCAGTGGACCTGTGAGCGATTGCCATTGTCCGCCAGCTCGTAAGCCTGGCCCGGGGTGAAGTGAAAGGAGCCGCTGATTTTCTCGTCGAAGAGAATATCCCGCATCGGCTCCAGGATGTGCGGATTGAAGGCCAGCGAGAATTCGCCGATGTAGCGCGCCCCTTCGTCTGAATCGAGAATTTCGTTCAGGCGCCGCGTATTGCTGCCGGTCGCGCCTGTGATCTTCCCGTTCTTGAATTCGAGGCGAATGTTATCGAACGCGGCGCCCTGGTAGATCGTCGGCGCATTGAAGCTGACGTGACCCTGCACCGAATTTCTGACCGGGCAGGTAAAGACTTCGCCGTCCGGGATGTTGTGCGTGCCGCCGCAGGTGACCGCGGGAATGTTCTTGATCGAAAAGCTCAGGTCCGTGCCGGGGCCGGTGATGTGGACTTTGCCGGTGCGATCCATGAGCGCCTTGAGCGCTTTCATGCCGGGCTGCATCCGGGAGTAATCGAGCGTGCAGACATCGAAGAAAAATTTTTCGAACCGCTCCGTGCTCATCCCGGCCTGCTGCGCCATGGAGGGCGAGGGCCAGCGCAGCACACACCAGCGCGTTTTCTTGACCCGGTGATCGAGCACCGGCTTGAGCTTTCCGGCCACGAGCTTCATCTGCGCGGCGGGCACGTCGGAGGACTCGGAGATATTCTCGCTGCCGCGCACGGCGATGTAGGCGGCCATGGCTTTCATGCGGGTCAGTTCGTGTTTTGACGCGAAATCGAGCTGCCCGGCCGTGGCGCAGAGGGCGATCTCGCGCGAGACGCGGGCCTGGTGGATTTGCACGAAGGGCAGCGCGCCGGCGGCGCGGGCGGCGCGCACCAGGGCCACGGTCATCTCCGGCGGGATGTCGAAAGCGTCAATGAGCACTTTTTCGCCGGGCTTGAGCCGGGTGGAAAAGTTGACCAGGAGGCTGGCGAGACGGTCGCAACGGGGGTCGTGCATTTTTGAAAGGGTCTTGTAAGGCGGGACTTGCGGAATTTGCGGGATTTAGACCAACGGCGGGCAAAGTTTGCGTCATCCTGCCTGTTTTGCTCTAACTGATCAATCTCATGTCGCTCGACAAGCTGAAAACCGCCAAAGAGATGGCATCCATCCGGGACGCCCTCGGGGCGATGGGGCGGAAACTGGTCTTTACGAATGGCGTTTTCGATCTCCTGCACGTGGGCCATGTCCGTTATCTCCAAGAGGCGCGGGCGCTGGGCGACGCGCTGATGGTGGCGGTGAATGGCGACGCCAGTGTGCGCGCCCTCAAGGGGCCGACGCGCCCGATCAACGGCGAGCATGATCGCGCCGAGGTGCTCGCGGCGCTCGAATGCGTGAGCTATGTGACCATCTTTTCCAGTGTGCGGGTGACGGAATTGATCGGGCAGATCCGGCCGCAGATTTATGCAAAGGGGGGCGATTATACCGTCGATAGCCTGGACCCCGGCGAGCGCGGGGCCCTTGAGGCGGCGGCGAGCGAGATTCGCATCCTGGCGCTGGCGCCGGGAAAATCGACAACGGCCATCATCGAAAAATGGAAAAGCTGAGGCTCGGAGTCCTGGGATCGGGGAAGGGGTCGAATTTCCGGGCGATTCAGGAAGCGATCCTGCGCGGCGAGGTCGCGGCCGAAACGCGCGTGGTGATTTCCGATATCGAGACCGCCGGCATTCTCGATGCGGCCCGGGCCTTCGGTGTGCGCGCGGAGTACGTTCCGCCGGGCCGGTTCCGGACAAAGCTGGAGCCCGAGGCCGAAGAGGGCGTGGCGCGGCTGCTGGAAGAGGAGGGGGTCGATCTGGTGGTGCTGGCGGGTTACATGCGCATGGTCAAGGAGCCGCTGCTGGGCGCCTTCCGCGGCAGGATGATCAATATCCATCCCTCATTGCTGCCCGATTTTCCCGGGCTCGAGGCATGGAGTCAGGCGCTCGCCGCCGGCATCGCCGAGACGGGCTGCACCGTCCATTACGTGGACAGCGGAATGGACACCGGCCCCATCATCGCCCAGCGCCGCGTGCCCGTCCTCCCCGGGGATACGCCGGAGAGCCTGCACACGCGCATCCAGGCCGCGGAGCACGAGGTCTATCCGGAAGTGGTTGCGAAGATAGCGGCGGCCAAATTAAAATCCGCAATTTGACGCGGGAAAACGCTGTCAAGAAATCCCGCCGGAAATAGTTTCGCCACGGAGCGAAACCGGTCTTGCGAAAAAGCGGGCGCGTGGTTCTCTGCGGAGCGCGCATGGGACGGCTCCGACTTTTTGACCTCAATGAGGCTCAGCACCTCGCAGTCACCACCACGCATGGCCCCCTGCTGATCCTCGCCGGCGCGGGCACTGGGAAGACCCGGGTCATCACGGCGCGCGCCGCTTACCTCATCGCCCAGGGAGTGAGCCCGGACAATATCCTGGCGGTCACTTTCACCAACAAGGCCGCGACGGAAATGCGCGAGCGGCTCGCGGGCATGGTCGAGCCGGAGCAGGCCAAAAAAGTGACCATGTGCACGTTCCACGCGCTGTGCGTGCGCATCCTGCGCGCCGGGATAGACCGGCTGGGCTACAAGCATACCTTCACCATCTACGACGAGTCGGATCAATTGGGCCTGATCCGCAAGATCATCACCCGCACCGCCGCGCGGGATGAGAAGCTGGACCCGCACCAGGCAAAGAACCTCATCAGCAAGGCCAAGAACAACGGCTGGCACGCCCCCGCCGACGAGAAGACGCTCCTCTCCGCCGTCTTTGCGCGATACCAGGCCGACTTGAAAACGCTGAACGCGGTCGATTTTGACGACTTACTCCTCCTGACGGTAAAATTACTCTCGGAGCATGAGGATGCGCGCGATAAGTGGAGGAATAAGTTCAAATACCTGATGGTCGACGAATTTCAGGATACAAATACTCTTCAGTTGGAATTGGTAAGTCTCCTCGCCGACTCGGATAAGAACGTGGCGGTCGTGGGCGATGACGATCAATCCATCTACGGATGGCGCGGCGCGCAGGTCGCCAATATCCTCGAGTTCGAGCATCACTTTCCCAATCCGGCGGTGGTCAAGCTCGAGCAGAATTACCGCAGCACCAACGCCATCCTAGGCACCGCCAACAGCCTCATCAAAAACAATCCGCGCCGGAGGCCGAAGGTGCTCTGGAGCGCGCAGGAAGGCGGCGAGAAGGTCCGCATTATCCAAGCCGCGAACGACCGCGAGGAGGCGCAATTCGTGACGGAGGAAATCCAGCGAATGAGCTTCGCGGAAGGCCTTCCATGGGAGGCATTTGCGGTGCTCTACCGGATGAACGCGCAGTCACGGTTGATCGAGGAGAATCTGCGCAGGCTGCAAATCCCGTACAGGCTGGTGGGAGGCAAAAGTTTCTTCGACAGCCGCGAGATCAAGGACGTGCTGGCGTATTTCTCGGTGCTCGTCAATCCGGCCGACGACTCGAACCTGCTGCGGATTATCAACACCCCGGCGCGCGGCATCAGCGCTGGGACCATCGAGCGCGCGACCGAGTGGAGCGCGCGCAATAAGTGCCCGGTATGGGATGCGTTGCAGGCGGACGAGTTCTTGCGGGAGTTACCCGCGCGCACGGTGGGGAAGATCGCGGAATTTGTCCAACTCATCGACGGTTATGAAACGAAACTTACCGAGCCGCTGGTAAATCAGCATGCCGTGACTGCCGAGTTATTAAAAGAAACAGGCTATGTCGAGGATCTGAAGCGGACCTGCAAGACGCCGGACGAAATCATGAAACGGGAGGAGAATGTGAGGCAGTTGCTCCAGGACTTCGCGACTTACCAGGGGAGATCGGTCGGGGGATTGCGCGGCTTCCTCGACGAGGTGATGCTGGACGCCAGCCGCGAGGAGGAGGAAGATATCGAGCGGAAGAAGGGTGTGCTGTTGATTACGCTGCACGCCGCGAAGGGCCTCGAATTTCCGCACGTGTTTCTCATCGGGCTCGAGGAGGGCGTGCTGCCGCACGATCGCAGCAAAATGGAGGGGACGCTGGATGAGGAGCGCCGGCTTTTATATGTCGGCATCACCCGGGCGATGCGGACGCTGACCATGACTTACTGCCGCGACCGGATGAAATACGGAAGCGTGGCGCCGTGCCATCCCAGCTCGTTCATCAAGGAGCTGCCGGACGAATGGATCGAACGGAAGAACCTGACGGAGATGATGAATGCGCCGGTGCAGGAGAACGCGGCGAAGACGGGCTTCGCAAGGATGCGGGCGCTGCTGGGGTCTTCTTGAACCTGCGTCCAGGATCGCCGCTCAGCCCGGGATTTCCTTGAGCATCTGGTAATTGGTCGGGAACTTGCGGACGAAGGAGAGCAACCGCTCGATTGCTTCCTCGGGCTTGTGGCCGGCCAGTCCGCGGCGGATCACGTTGATTTTGTGCAATTGGTCGGCGGGCACGAGCAACTCCTCGCGGCGTGTGCCGGACTTGAAGATATCGATGGCCGGATAAACGCGCAGGTCGCTGATCTTCCGGTCCAGCACCATTTCCATATTTCCGGTGCCTTTGAACTCCTGGAAGATCAATTCATCCATGCGGCTGCCCGTGTCGATGAGCGCGGTGGCCACGATGGTGAGCGAGCCGGCTTCCTCGGTGTTGCGCGCGGCGGCGAATAGCTTGCGCGGAATTTCCAGCGCGCGCGCGTCGATGCCGCCGGACATTGTCCGTCCGCCGCCGCCCATCGCGTTGTTAAAGGCGCGGCCCACGCGGGTGATCGAGTCCAGCAGGACGAACACATCCTTGCCCGCCTCGACCAAACGCTTGGCCCGTTCGATGGCCAGTTGAGCGATGCGCGTATGGCTCTTGAGGTCCATGTCGTTCGAGCTGGCCATCATCTCCGCGGTCGGCACAGTCCGGCGGATTTCCGTGACCTCCTCGGGCCGCTCATCCACGAGCAGGATAATGAGCACGGTCTCGTGATGATTTTTCACGATCGCATCGGCGATGTGCTGGAGCAGCGTCGTCTTGCCCGTGCGCGGCGGCGCGACGATGAGCCCGCGCTGGCCTTTGCCGATGGGGCACATGAGGTCCATGATCCGCGTCGTGTAACGATCCGGGACCGTTTCGAGCTTGAAGCGCTCGACCGGACTGATGACTGTCAGTTCTTCGAAAAGCGGAAAGTTCCCGTAATCGGTCGGCTCGTCGCCGTTGATCGAGGTCAGCCGGAACATCTGGAGCCCGCGGTTGCCGCGGCGCACTTCGCCCTTGATCCAATGGCCGTCGCGCAACGCGAAGCGCCGCACCACCTCGGGCGTGACGAAGACGTCCGTGGGGCTCTGGACAAAGTTGCGTTTCGGATCGCGCAGGAATCCGAAGCCCTTGCCCGAGACTTCCACGATTCCCTCCGCGAAAATCGGCTCCTGTTTCGGCCCAGTCTCGGTCTCGCCGGACGCCGGCGGCACATCGCCGCCGCCTCCGGGGGGCGGTTCGTCGTAATCCTGCCGTTCGGGGGGCTGCTGGCGCTCCGGCCGGTCATAGCGATCCTGGCGCTGCTGGTTGCGCGGCGCGAAGCGGGCATTGTTTTCCCGCACCGTTTCGGCCGGGGAGAGCGGAGCGGAAGTAATGCGCAAAAGGATTTGGGCCGCGTCTTCGATCTGGTCTTCGTCGTGATGCACGCTGGAGGGATATCGGGCCGGGGCCTCTTGTACGGGTACTGGCGCGGGCTGTACTGGCGCCGGCGCCAGGGGCGCAATCGGCTGCTCGGCCACCGCCGGTTCCGCGCTTGCGGGATCGGGTGCGGAGTTCTCGATGGCAGCCGCGGCATCCTGTGCGTCGTCGCCGGCGGGTAAGCCGCCCTCTTTCGGCGCGCGCGATTTACCGGCCCCGCGGCTTGGGGACTTGCGGCGGGCGGTCTTCTTCTGTTCTGCCAGCGCAGGCTGGCCCTCGGTGGGTTCGGTCATAGTTGGGTAAAAAAACTGAAAATAAATCAGGCGGAGAGCCTGGCCAGGAGTTCGTCCGGGAGGTCGAAGTTCCCGTGGACGCTTTGCACGTCGTC
The DNA here is from genome assembly GCA_049521415.1 of Chthoniobacteraceae bacterium. Lineage (GTDB taxonomy): Bacteria > Verrucomicrobiota > Verrucomicrobiia > Chthoniobacterales > Chthoniobacteraceae > DATAXI01. The sequence continues at coordinate 51,368 of JBEKOV010000003.1, read as the reverse complement.
GTTCTCCTCGAGCGCGTCACAGAGCCGGAGGATCTGCGCGGCGACCGATTCATCGTGAACGGGCACCGTCGTCTCCGGCAGGTAGGTCAACTTTTGGCTATCGGTGGGGATGCCGGCGCTTTTCAGGGCGTCGGCGACACTATAAAGGTGATCGTGCGCCGTGGTAACAACGTAATGGTCATCATCGGCTACCAATTCGTCCGCCCCGGCCTCGAGAATCACATCGAGCAGCGCATCCTCGCCGACCGCATCGAGCGGCACGGAAATCTGCCCCTTGCGCTTGAACATATAGCTCACGCTGCCGGTGGAAGCAAGGTTTCCGTGATTTTTTGTAAAGATGAGCCGCAAATCCGCCGCGGTGCGGTTCTTATTGTCCGTCGCCGCCTCCACGATCAAGGCCACCCCGCCCGGGGCATATCCCTCGTACACCAGCTCTTCGATGTGCGCCGCGCCGTCCAGATCGCCGGTGGCGCGCTTGATGGCGCGGTCGATATTCTCGCCCGGCATGCTCTGGGCGCGGGCGGCCATCACGGCAGCGCGCAGCCGCGGATTCCCGGAGGGATCGCCGCCGCCCATGCGCGCAGCCACGGTGATTTCCTTGGAGAGCTTTGAAAAAAGCTTTCCACGCTTCACGTCGATGGCGCCTTTGATGCGCTTGACCTTAGACCACTTGCTATGACCCGCCATGTGTCGGGGTGTTTGTTCCGATTAGGGTTCGGTGAAAAGACTGCGCCAGCCAAATTGGAGGGGAGTTCGTTTCCGAGTGGGGCGAACTGCCGCGTAGCGCAAGCCAACGCCACACAAAATCCCAGACGGGCCAGGTTTTGTCAATACAGGTTTTTACGGGAAATGCCGGTGCGTGGAATCACGCAGGGAATGGAAGAGGAGCCCGGCGGAATTCCATGGACCGTCAAAATTTCATCCGTGTAATCGCTGGAATCCATGGTTCATTTCCCTTGAGTGGATGACAGCATCATCGTTAGCCGGCTCGAGGTTCGCGCCCACGCCGGCGTTCCCGCCGCGGAGCGCGGCGCCGCGCAGCGCCTGGCAATCTCGCTGCGCCTTTTCCCATCCGCGGGCCTCGCCAATCTGGCCGACGATCTCAACAAGACGATCGACTACGCCGCCGTCTGCGCCGCCGTCAAAGAGGAGGCCGAGTCCAGGCCCCGCCGCCTTATTGAAACCCTGGCCGGGGAGATCGCCACATTGCTGCTGACCCGTTACCCGTTGCGCGCCGTGGAAGTCGAAGTTCGCAAATTCATCCTCCCCGCCACCGAATACGTCGCCGTCAGCATCCGCCGCGAGAAGCCAGCTTAGGTCCAGTTTGGGGAATCCCTATAGTTGCTTTGGCATGACGTTCCATCCGTTGACCATAATCATTGGCCGATCGCCTTTCAGCAGAGCGGAATCAAACTCAATGTGGATTTCCCGGCTTTCGCCGGGAAGCAGAGAGATGTAGTTGTCTTCGTAAAAGATGGGCAGAATGCGCTCGTCCGGCGCGCTGGAGCGAACGACCTTCAGGCAAGTCATGAGCGCGACGTGAGAGGTGGGATTTTTGAGATGAACATCGAGCAGAGCGCCGCCGTCCGACTCCGTTTCGGTGACCGATCCGGTCAGGGCGACTTTGGCCATCTGGTTTAGAGCCAGAAAATTGTCTTCGGTGGCGCCTCTCCAATAAAAATTCTCCGAGACCGTCCCATCATCCCGGGTGAGTTTAAGTTTAATGAAATGGACGGCATCCAAATCGGACGGAAAGTTCAATTCGAAGCAGTCCACGGCCATGCCGCCGGCAGGCGAATCCACGTCCGCCTCCTGGTGGGATTTTTGCGTCCCGTCCAAATTAAAAATCGAGGCTTCCGCCTTCAGATGCGCAAAATTCCTCCCGGTATCATTAGCCACCTTGATCCGGTTGGTCAGCGGGTCCCACAGGATGTGAAGGGGTTCGTTGGCCTTCTTTGCCCCGAAATATGCCGCGGTGGGATTGAGATAGCAGTCGTACAACTGGCAGATGAGCGAGGGCCATGCCGGCTGTGTCATCCACATGATGACACCGCTGCCCGAGTTGCCCCGCCAGCATTCGAATATGGCCTTGGCATTTTCGAGGTTTTCCAATTGCGCCTTTTCGCAGAATTCATCAAGGCCCTGGGAAGGGCCGTAGGAATTGTCGATCCTCGCGGTATAGGTGCGGCAGCGGGGCTGAAAGAAATCGTGAAGCGCCCACACATCGTTGATCGGCCAGAGATCCTCCCGGGGCAACATCAGCCGCATGCTGTCGGCGGTGGGCACGCAAACGATTCCCATTTCGCTTTGCAGAGTGACGCCTTTGTTTTTGAAATACCAACTGGCCGGATGCGGTTCATAGAAGGCGTGACCCGTGACCAGCCCCGCGTCGGATTGGGAAATATAATAGCGTGTTCCGTCAAGCGCGGCCGTTTCCCGGGCGATGCCTTCATCCAAATCCGCGGGAGGTTTGCTTTCGTTTCTTCCGCAGTAGAGGGCGAGTGAAGGATGATTGCGAATCCGCAGGATGCGGTCGCGCACGTTGTTCATGAACATCCCGTGGTCGTCGGGGTTGGGGCCATCGGTCGGATTGGCTATCCAGAAGTCGTTCCAGACCAGCAATCCATATTTATCGCAGGCATCAAAAAACTCCTCCTTGCCCACTTGTCCGACCCAATTCCGGATGATGGTCATGTTCATTTCCTTGTGCATACGGACGGCGGTGTCGTAATCCTTCGCGTCGTAACGCAACATGGCCTCGTCCATGCCCCAATTGCCGCCGTTCAACTGGATGCGCCGTCCGTTGCATAAGATTTTGAGGGTATTATAGGAGGTGTCATAAGTGAGTGTGCGAATGCCGAAAGTGATTTCCTTTTGCGAGCTGGGATCATGGTTGACCGCCAGGCTGAGATTCAGGTGATAGAGCGGTTGCGCTCCATAACCGTTCGGCCACCATAACCTTGGGTTGGCCATGCCGAGTTGCGGAATCGATGTCTTATCCAGGATGAGCGTCTTAGTTTCCTTTGCCTGCAACCGCACATCCCGGGTGAAGGAAACACCGTCCATGCCGCCTGCCAAGGCCCCCTCCAGCGGTTTATCCTCAAGGTTCTTTACCGTGACCTGGATGGTGAGGTCGGCATGGCTCAGGTCATTGGAAACGAGGGTCTTAACAAAAGGGTCCACAAGGATCGCCGGTCCGGTTTGCTCGAGATAGACGTGGTCCCAAATGCCGATATCGCGCCCGCGAATGGAGGGCACCCAGTTCCATCCCGCGCTCGCCAGAAAGGTGGGACTGTCCTTGCCCAGCACACCTCCGCTGTGGGTGGAGTACTCGAATGATTTCTCATTGGTCGGGCCGGGGTGGGCGGTTTTATGGATAAGCACCGCCAGGACGTTCTTTTGACCGGGCAACAGTCTGTGAGTGACGTCAAATTTTCCCCGGATGAAGGCGCCATCGATGTGGCCGACGCGGCTGCCATTGAGATAAATATCGGCCTTCCAGTTGATGCCGTCGAAATTCAGGATGAAATGTTGATGGGGCAATATGGCCGGCAACAGAAATTCCCTGCGGTACCAAAAATCATTTTGAAAAAAAGATTCGGAGATCAACCGTTGTTGATCGCCAAAATCCGGGTCGGGAATCGCGCCGGCCTTCAAATAACTGACCAAAGCGGTTCCAGGCACCTGGGCCGGCAGCCAGGAATTGGCGGAGAAAGAGGGTTGGGAGATATCCTCGCCGACATTCGGGACAAACATGGCGTTCTGTATTTTCCAACCGGCGCCATCGAATGAAATTTTGTCTTCCTGATCCTTTGGTGAGAGGTCGAGCGGAGCCGCCGGAGGAGCGGGCGGCAACGCGCCTTCCACCATGAATTCCTTGAGCTGACATCCGTTGGGGGCGCTTTTGGCATCGGCGATCATGCGCACGCAGCGGGCTTCTCCCTGCGGGCAGGCAATCTCAGTGGTGGTGCTGGGCGAGCACGAGGCGTGGGCGATATCTTTCCATGCGAACGCGCCGCCTGATCCGTCCGAAACCTGGATGGTACAAGCCCTCGGAGCGAAGAAGCCCCAGTTCAACCGGATGCCGGAGAATTTTCGGACCTGCCCCAAATCCACGAAAATCCAAGGCCGGTCTTCGGCACGGCTTTGCCAATAGGTTTCGGGGCTCCCATCGGTGGCGAGATGAGCGACGTTGTCGTAATTGATGGCGCTGGATTGATAAGCCGCTCGATTCAAGGCGAGGTTGGTCTCCGCCCCGCCCGCGGCCTCAAGTAAACCGGGCTCCAAAATCAGGAGCCCCAAGAGGAACCACAACGCCACGCCGAAAATACGTTTTGAAAACCTTGTTCTATTGTTCATAAACCAGCGTTCATAATTTCAAATCACAGCCATCCCACAGCAGGCAGACATGAGTTGTCGAGCCTCTGATTTGCGGGGCTGAAACGAAGCGGAAGAGAAAATGAGGCTGGCGCAGCCAGTCCGGGCGGAATTGCGCCACAGTCCGGAAAACTTTGCTCCCTTTGCCCCGCGACGGGCCCGGGGCCTTGAGCTTGTCGAGACGGCTTCCTTCTGTTCAATTCCTTTCTCTTGTCCATCCCCAGCCTGATCGTCGCCAATAGCGAGCGCTCCGCCGATATGCTTTACGCAACCGGTTTCTTCGCGCCGGATGCGTTCACCTTTCTCGAGGCGCGAGGCCGGCGGACGATCGTCCTCAGCGATCTCGAGATCGACCGCGGCCGGCGCGAAGCGCGCGTCGATGAAGTCGTCGCGCTCTCGGACGTGAAGGCGCGCGTCAAAGCCGCCGCCGGCAGCGAACCGGATCCCGAGGAGACGCTGCTTCAATTCCTCCGCGACAAGAAGGTCCGGCGCGCCCGCGTCCCCTACGATTTTCCAGCCGGCCTCGCGGCGGCGCTCGCCGCGTCCGGCATTCGGCTGCTGCCTGTGAACGGCTTCTTTTGGCCCCGGCGCGAGCAAAAGAGCGCGGCGGAAGTGGCGGCCATCGGCAAGGCGCTGCGCATGACCGAGGCCGGGCTCTCCCGCGCCATGGAGGTGCTGCGCGTATCGCGCATCAGCGGGCGAAAACTGATTTGGGCGAAATCGCGGCTCACCTCGGAAATCCTCCGCGCGGAAATTGACTCCGCCATTCTCCGCGCGGGCGGCGCGCCGGCCAATACCATCGTCGCCGGCGGATTGCAGGCATGCGACCCGCACGAACGCGGCTCCGGCCCGCTGCGTCCGCACGAACTCATCATCCTCGATATTTTCCCGCGCGATGCGAAGACCGGCTACTTCGGCGATATGACGCGCACCGTCGTGCGCGGCAGGGCAGGGGATGCGCAGCGGCGCCTCTGGCACACGGTCCGGAAAGGGCAGCGGATGGCATTCCGTGGGATGAAACCGGGCGCCTCCGGCGTAAATCTGCATGAGGATATCAAGGCGTTCTTTGCCCGTGAGGGTTATCCCACGGAGCAACGAGAGGGCCGCTGGGTCGGCTTTTTCCACGGCACCGGTCACGGCCTCGGGCTGGAAATTCACGAGGAACCGCGCTTCGGCCGCACCACCTTCAAGGCCGGCCAGGTCATCACCGTCGAGCCCGGCATTTATTGGCCCGGGGTGGGCGGCTGCCGCCTCGAGGACGTGGCGCTCATTACCCCCGGCGGCTACCGGAAGCTCTCCCGCTTCCCCCAGGAGATCGAGATTTGAGGCCTGCTGAACAAAATCGCCGCCCCCCTGTCTAATTTGTCGTTGGAATTATCTTAAATGGAAACCTGGCTTTTTTACATAGCGGTGCCGCTGATTCTCGGCATCTGGGCCCAAATGCGCGTCAAGAGCGCGTTCAGCCGCTATTCCAGTGTGCGTGTCGCGTCCGGGCTGACCGGCGCCGAGGCGGCCCGGGAAATCATGAACGCCGCCCAGATTCACGACGTCGATATCGTCCAGATCAATGGCGTGCTGGGCGATCATTATGACCCCACCAGCAAGCGCCTCTGCCTCTCCACCGCCACTTATGGCAGCCCGTCGGTCGCCGCCGTGGGCATTGCCGCCCACGAGACCGGCCACGCCATCCAGCACGCCCGCGCGTACGCCCCGCTCCAGATGCGCATGACCATCGTTCCGGTCACGCAATTCGCCTCGCGGATGCTGCCCTTTGTGATATTCGGCGGCTTCATCCTTCGATCGTTCGGCCTGATCGAGATCGGCATCCTCTGCTACCTCGTTCTGACCCTATTCCAATTGGTGACCCTGCCGGTGGAATACGACGCCTCCCGGCGCGCGAAGATCGTCCTTGGCCAGCTCGGCATCATTCAGCCGGGCGCCGAGGCCGCCGGGGTCAATGCCGTGCTCGACGCCGCGGCGCTGACCTACGTGGCGGCCTTCGTCGCCGCCCTGGGCAACCTGGTCTGGCTCCTTTCCATCGCCGGAGGCAGGCGCCGCTGAGTCCCCTTGAGCCCCATCCCCTCTTTCCCTCTAAACAATGAGTGCAGCAGCCATTTCTTCTCAACCTCTGGTGAAGCTGTTAGGAGCATCGGCGATGGCCGAGGAGGCTCCAGTCAATCCCGATATCGAACTCGTCGCCCGCACGCAGGACGGCGACCCCCGGGCATTTGACGAGCTGGTCGTGAAATACTCCCCGCGCCTCTACGGCCTGGTGTACAACATGACCGCCAATCACGAGGACGCCAACGACCTGCTCCAGGATGTCTTCGCCAAGGCGTTCCGCTCGATCAGGGGGTTCCGCGGCAAATCGAGCTTCTATACCTGGATTCACTCCATCGCGGTCAACATGACCATCAATTTCCTCAAGAAACGGGGTCGCCGCTTCCAGATGAGCCTCGATGACGTCGATCTCAACATTCAGAACGACAAGGAATTCATCGAACTGACCTCCGGCGCATCTCCGGTGCGCGAGGCGGACCTGGGCGAATTGCAGCAGAAATTGAACGAAGCGATGCTCAAGCTGTCTCCTGAACACAGGGCAGTTGTGACTATGTTCGATATTCAAGGCATGCCACACGCGGAGATTTCCAGGATCCTTGGAGTCTCCGAAGGGACAATTCGCTCCCGGCTCTTTTACGCTCACCGCCAGTTGCAGGCGCACCTCGAGGAATTCCGGAAGAAATAACAGCCCATGCAAGAGAACCCTCAAGACCACGATGACATCTCCAAGCTGCTGAGGCTAAAGCGCTTCGAGCAGCCATCTCCAGAATACTTCGAAGACTTCCTGCAGAAGTTCAAGGATGGCCAGCGCTCCCAACTATTGCGCGAGCCAGCCTGGCGCATCGCGTGGGACCGGCTCGTGGCCTTCTTTGGCGAGCAAATGCCGGCCCGGCTCGGCTACGGCCTCGCCTCGACAGCGGTGCTGGTCGCCGCGGGCATCGCGTCGATGGATATCCTCGAGTCGCGGCCCGTCGTCGTGGCTTCCGCGCCGGAGCAGCAGCAGCAGGCTCCCGCCGACGAGACCGCATCGCTCAATCTCAACACCCAGCAGGTCGAGATCCCTGACCTGCCGGCGCTGGACCACCGTACGGCTCAGACGGCTGGCTTCACAACGCCGCGTTATGTCATGGACGCGCGGCCCGTCTCTTATGAGCCTCCGTCGAGCTTCTAACATCGCAACCGCGGCACTGGCCGCCGCGCTTCTCGCCTTCCCGGGCGGCCTCTGCGCCGATCCCCTCTCGGACGAGGTTCAGGCCATCTTCCAGCGCTGTTCCAAAGCCGTGGTCAAAATCGAGGCCGAGGACGACGACGGCCAGCTCTCCGGCACCGGTTTCTTCGTCGATCCCAACGGAACCATTTACACCAATTACTCCGTCGGCGGCGAGTCGCACGATATCGTTGTCTCCGACGGCGCCGCCCGTTATCCCGCCAGCCGCATCGCGGCCGACCCGCGCAGCGGCCTCGCAATTCTCAAGATCGACGGGACCAAGACGCCCTTCCTTCCGCTCGGCAAATCCTCCGATCTGCAGGTCGCCTCGATGGTAATGGCCATCGGCTACCCGCTCGATCTCCCCGTCACCCCGAATGTCGGCTGTGTCGGCGGCTTCAGCATTTCCTCGGGCGACCGCGTATTCGCCGTCTCCCATATCCGGGCGAATGTCGCCGTCGAGCGCGGCGAGGGGGGGGCGCCACTCCTCGATATGAACGGCCAGGTCGTCGGCATCCTGGAGAGCAGCCTCGATGGCGGCGCGGGCTGTTTCGCACTGCCGATCGAAGCCGCCGAAAAGGTCTACGGCGACGTCATGCACTTCGGCGGCGTCCGCCCCGGCTGGCTGGGCATCCGGTTTGACGATTCCGGCAGCGATCCCTCGAAGATCAAGGTTCAGGGATTCATCCCGGGCGGTCCCGCCGAAAAATCGGGCGTCCAGCCCGGCGACGTCATCGTCAAGGTCGGCGACCACCCCGTTTCGACCTTCGACGACATTATGAACGCCGCTTTCTATCTGACCGCCGGCGAGGAAGTGCCGGTTACCGTCTCCCGCGCTGGCCAGCCCGTGGAAATCAAGATCGTCCCCGCCCCCAATCCGCTCGCCCCTCAGCAGGAGATGGTCCCCGCCTCCGTCTTCAGCCTCTCCGTCCGGCTGGGCAACTGACGGGCTGCCCCCCAAACCCCGCCCCATTGGCAAGCCTCCTGCTAAGAGGTTATGCCCCTTGTGCGTGCGATTTACGCCCGTTTCGTCGCATTGAGCCCCGGGTTTCGCAGATTCCTGGGCTGCTCGATCATTCTGCTCCTTTGCATGCTGGCCTACCTGCCCGCCATGCAGGGCAAATTCCTCTGGGACGATCTCTATCTCGTGGGGATGAATCCGCTCTTCAGGAGCCCGCGCTTCCTCATCGAGGTCTTCCGCCATTACCTCTACGTCGATTCCTTCTCCGCTTATTACCGCCCCATCCAGAACGTCTCCTACATCCTCGATTACTGGATTTGGGACCGGCAGGAATTCGGCTACCATCTCTCGAACGTCCTTTTCCACGCGGCCAGCGCCATCCTCCTTTACTTCGTCCTGCACCAATGCCTGCGCCGCCTCGCCGCCCCGTCGCCCGCATTCGCCGAGGGCGCTTCCTTTTCCGTGGCTCTCCTCTGGGCGGTCCACCCGGTTCACAATGCCGCCGTCGCTTACGTCGCCGGGCGGGCGGATAGCCTTGCGATGATGTTCGCTCTCGCCGGCTGGCTGCTCTTCACCACGGAGGCGGTCGGCTGGCGCCGCATCCTTGCCGCGCTCCTTGCGCCGCTTTGCTTTCTGGCCGCCCTCTGTTCAAAGGAAATCGCCTTCGTCTGGATCGCGCTCTTCCTGGTTTACCTCTTTGCCTTCGAGAGAGACCGCGCGTTGCGCGCAAAGCTCCGCATCACCGGTTCGCTCCTCGCCGCGCTGGGATTCTATCTCATGCTGCGGCACATGCTCGGCCACCGCTCGCCGCAGCAGAGCGAGATCGACCCGCTGGCCGAGCGCGTCATCCTCGCGTTCCGCGCCCTCGGCCAATACACCGCCCTGCTCTTCTACCCGGCCAATCTCCACATGGAGCGCACACTCTGGACCGGCCCGGATTTCGCAACCCTCCATTCATGGACCGATGCGCTACGCGGCGACTGGCTTTCGCTTCTCGGCCTGCTCACTATCGCGCTGTTCGCGTTCGCGTGCTGGTGCCCGCTGCCGGGGCGCAGGATTCGCATTTTCGGCGTCACATGGTTCGTCCTTGGCTTTCTCCCCATCTCGAATCTCTTCTCGCTCAATTCGCAAGTCGCGGAGCATTGGATCTACCTCGCCAGCGCCGGTTACATCCTGATGCTCGCCGGGTTCGCCTGCGCCCTGCCGCGGCAGCATCGCCGCCTCCTCGCGTTTGCCGTGCCGGCGCTCGTCGCCGTGCTCGCCGTCCGCACCGCCTGCCGTGCCGCCGATTGGGCCGATCCCGAGGCCTTTTTCAAACAAACCATCGCCGCCGGCGGCGCCAGCGACCGCGCCAGCCTCAGCCTCGCCAAGGTCTATTCCGATCGCGGCGATATCAAAAAATCCGAGGCAGTCCTGATCGATGCCCTCCGCCGCTATCCCGGCTATACCTCCGCGCGGATCAATCTTGGAATCGACCTGGCCAATCAAGGCAGGAACGCCGCCGCCCAATCATTGCTCAAGCTCCCCCCCGCGGACGAAGCGCAGGCCGCGGCCTATGTCCCGCGCACATGGACGGCTGCTCTGAACCTTGCCCACATCCAATACAACACGAAGCACCCGGACGCCGCGCTCGCCATCCTCGACGATGCCCTCAAGCGTTACCCCGACACCTGGGACCTCATCTGCTACCGCGCCCAAATCCTCTGGATCACCAAAGATGCCGCCGCCGCGCTGCCCGCGGTGCGGCAATACGCGGCCGCCCATTGGTGGCATTACGACTCCCATCTCATGCTTGGCCAGTTGCTCGCATCCGCGGGCCGTTATGAGGAAGGCGTGGCCGTGTCCCGCGATGCAGCAACGCTCGACATCCACAGCCCCACGGCGTTCGAGGATATTGCCCGCGCCTCGCTCCGCGCGAACCGCCTGCCCGAGGCGCTCGAGGCCCAGGCGGACGCCATCGAGCGCAGCCCCGGCGCCCCGCACGAATACAAAATTTTCGCCGCAATCCTCACCCGGATGCACCAGCCGGCGGACGCCTCCGCCGCCCTTCACAAGGCCGAACTCCTCAGCGTCAATTAGGCCTCGGACAAACCTCTACTATGGAGTAAGGGTTATCCGCAGTGGCGGGTGCAAAGATTTGTGTGACAATAACCGAACCAACCCGTCCTGATGGCCCATCAGGGACGAAGCAGTTTGGAATCCAACTATCCCATGAACATCAGCATCCCATCCCGCCGCGCCTTCGCCTCCTGGCAGATCGTCGCGGTGCTTTCCATCCTCGGAGGCGCGGCCTTCGCCCATTCGTTCAATTACATCACCGCCAACCTCGACTCGGACATCCCGGGCGTGGCCTATCAAACCGACCCGTTGCTCGTCAATCCATGGGGAATCGTCACCGGCGTCGAGGGCAACATCCACACATCCGACGATGCAACCGGGGTATCCACCCTGTACGACCCGAAGGGAAACCTCATCGCTTTCTCGGGTACATTCCACTCCATCACCATTCCCTTCGTGACTGGCACGCTTGGCGCGCCCACGGGGGTCGCGGACAATCAGGAGGCCCTTTTGAGCACTTCCACCGATGATTTTCCCATCACTTCAGGGACCGTGGTTGGTTCGTCAAATTTCATCTATGCCACCGAGGACGGCGTGATCGCCGGATTTAATAATCAGGTGGACCCCTCCGCCGCAATCACGGGTACGTCCGTTGCGGGCGCCGGCTTTACGGGCATTTGCATTTCGTGGAGCGGCACCGACTCGGAACTGTCGCAGCTCGGTCACGAGGCATTTGTGACAGACTTTGCCAACGGCCAGGTTGATGTCTTCAATAACAAATGGCAACAACAGGTCACCGGGACCGCTGCGTTCGTGGACCCGAACCTGCCAACCCCGCCGCTCAATGAAGCCTGGTCGCCGTTTAATATCCACACGCTCGACTTCAATGGAAAGGTCGTCGATAACCCCCCGTCAAAGAACAAGATTCGGCACCTGCTGCTCGTGACCTACGCATTGCATAGCACACTGGCCGATAAACTGAATGACATCCCCGGCTCGGGCAATGGTTACGTGGCCATGTTCGACACCGGCGGAAATTTCATCAAGCAGTTGGATTTCGCTTCTGATGTACTCAATTCGCCTTGGGGCATCTCGGTCGCGCATCATCCCATGCCTGGATTCTCCGCGCCCCTCGTGGTCTTCGTTGCCAACCATGGAGATGGGACAATCCACGCTTATGGAGTCGTCCCTCATTTTCCGAACCTGGATGCGGCCCTGGGCCCCGTCATGAAGGACGATGCCGGCGATCTGCTGACCATCGATAGCCTTTGGGGCCTTCGCTTCGCATCGGTGAAGGAGAGCATCGCCGCCTACATCGCCGATCAAGGCGCGGACCTGAAGGAAGATACCAATGACTGGTACTTCTCCGCCGGAATCGTTGGCGAGACCCACGGCTTGCTGGGACATATCATTACCCCCGCGCACTAGCGCTCCGCCGCTCAGTATAATTCAGCTGGCTGGCCTGTGTTCTCGAGCACCGAGTGCCACAGCTCGCCGGCTGGGTCCACCTTGCGCCGCCCTTGCGTCACGACCTCGAGCGGGAGGTGGATGAACGTCCCGTGCCATCTGCCCACCAGCATTCCCGTCTTGCCGGCCATCGCGGCGTGGACTGCGTTCTGGGCCAGGCGCGAGCAATAGACATTGTCCTGCGGCGAGGCCGGCACACTGCTGATGATGTAGCTCGGGTCGATGTACTTCACTTTGCACTCCATGTGCCGCTCCTTGAAGAACCGCCCGATCCGGTCCTTGAGATGGAACCCGATATCCCCGAGCCGCCGGTTGCCAGAGGCATCGGTGGCGTTGGTGGCATCGGTGGCGTTGCCCGCGCTCTCCATCAAATGCTGCCCCGCCCCCTCCGCCACCACGATGACCGCATGCTTGCGCCGCGCCACGCGGTAGCGCAGTGCCTCGAGGAATCCGCGCGGCCCGTCCAGATCGAAACGCACCTCCGGGATCAGGACAAAATTGACCACGCTCCCCGCCAGCGCCGCAAAGCAGGCGATGAAACCCGAGTCCCGCCCCATCAGCTTTACCAGGCCCACCCCGTTGCGCGATCCATTCGCCTCGACGTGCGCGCAGGTCACCGCCTTGACCGCCTCCGCGAATGCCGTCTCGAAACCGAAGCTCTTGTCCAGGTGCATGATGTCGTTGTCAATGGTCTTCGGGATGCCGACCACGCTCTTGAGCTGGCCCCGCTTTCGCATCTCCTGGCCGATCGCATCCGCGCAGCGCAAGCTCCCGTCCCCCCCGATTACAAACAGCAGATCCACCTCCAGCTCCTCGAGAAAACTGATCATCTCCCCGATATCCTGCTGCCCGCGCGAGGTGCCGAGGATCGAGCCGCCAAACGCATGAATCGCGTCCATGGCGTCCGGCTTCAGGTTCCACGGCGTATGCCCGTAGCGCGGCACCAGCCCCTCGAACCCGTAGCGGAAGCCGTAAATCTTCGTAACGCCGTAGCGGTGGCTCAATTCCATGACCAGCCCGCGGATCACGTCGTTGAGCCCGGGGCATAGCCCGCCGCAGGTCACGATGCCCGCGGTGGTCCGCGCGGGGTCGAAGAAGATATGCTCCCGCGGCCCGGCGATCTCGAAGCTGATCTTGCCCGCGGTCTCGCGAATGCCGCAGGCATCCGAGAAAGTGTCGTCCATCAGGACGCGGTCCGCGTCTGTGCGAAAATGGACGTTGGCAGTGGTGGTGGCGTGGTGGAGGGGGGAACGAAACTTGGCTGCGCCGAGGGGTTCGATTTTGGTCTCCATCGGGCCGATAACTTCACATCCCCGCCCGCCCGGGGCCAAGCATTATCCTGATTTATCGCACGGTTATTCCGTTCTGGATCCTGGCTTTCGCCGCCGCAGCATCCTCGGGCGTGGCAAAATAGATCTTCTTGTACACCACCACCTTGTTCCCGTGCCCCATGTCCTCGACCACCGGCTGCAGGACAAAATTTGGTCTGTAGTCGTGCGAGTGCGCCACCACGTTCGCCGCGTAACCCTGCGGCCCGAAGAAGCCAATGCTCGCCGTGGCTCCCGGCTGAATCACGTTGTAGCCGCCGTGATTGTTTGTAACCAGCGCCGTGCCCACATTTTGGTCCGCGCATGCGGAGGCGGCCAGGCCGGCCATGACAAAAGCCGTCGTGAAGGGAAGTTTCATGTCCTCACTATGGCGCGGCTGGCGCCCTTTGGACAGCGAAACTGTTTTGCTCGCGGGCCGGGTCTCTCCATAATTCCCCCGATGACCAAAGCGCTTGCCCTCCTCTTCCTCGCAATTCTCGCCATACTCGCCCTGCCCCCCGCGCTCCGGGCCGATGCCGGGCAGACGGTGCAGATCCAGGCCACCGACCAGATGCGGTACGATGTCACCCGCATCGATGCCGCGCCGGGCCAGAAGCTCACGGTCACCCTCACCAACGTGGGCAAGCTGCCAAAGGCGGCCATGGCGCACAATTTCGTCCTCCTCAAGGCCGGCACCGATGTCAACGCCTTCGCCGCCGCCGCCATGATGCACCAGGAGACCGGCTACATCCCGCCCGAGATGGCGGACAAGGTCATCGTCGCAACCAAATTGCTTGGCCCCGGGGAATCGGATACCGTCACTTTCATCGCGCCCGCGCCGGGCGTGTACGATTACATCTGCACCTTCCCCGGTCATGCCCTCGCCGGCATGCGCGGCGCCCTCAACGTAAAGTAAGGGGCGTCACCCGCATTTCCCCTTTCCGTCCTTCTTCCACCCTACTTCGCCGAAAACTTGAACACCGTCGTGCTCCGGTACATTTCGCCGGGGCGCAGAATCGTCGAGGGAAAGTGCGGTCGATTCGGCGAATCCGGAAAGTGCTGTGTCTCCAGGCACAGCCCGTCGTAACGCCGGTAAACCTTCCCCCTCTTCCCTTTCAGGGCGCCGTCGAGGAAATTGCCGGTGTAAAAGTGGACGCCGGGCTCTTCGGTTTGCACCTGCAACATTCGCCCGCTCGCGGGCTCCCATACCTCCGCCGCCAGCGCGGGCCTGCGCACGGGCCACCGGTCCAGGACATACGTGTGATCGAAGCCGGGCGGGTTGCCGCCCGCGGCCAGGATGTTGTCGCCGATGACCGTCCAGTCGCGCAAATCCATCGGTGTGCGGTCGACTTTTCGTATCTCCCCCATCGCCATGGAATTCTTGTCCACGGGAATGTACCGGCCGGCGTGGATTTTGATCCGGTGCCCGAGGATGCTCCCATTTCCGGCGCCCGCCAGGTTGAAATAGGCGTGATTCGAGAGGTTGACGACGGTCGGCTTGTCCGTCTGGGCCCGGTAACTGATTCGCAGCTCATTGCGCGCCGTCAGGGTGTAGGTGACGGCCACCTTCAGGTTCCCGGGGTAATTCTCCTCGCCGTCCGGGCTGAGGCGGGAGAAACGGATCGCCCCCGGGCCGGCCAACTCGGCAGTCCAGAAGTGCTTATCGAAGCCCTTCAATCCCCCGTGCAGGGAATTGGGTCCGCTGTTTTTCGCCAGCCGCCGGGTTTTCCCGTCGATCGTGAACCGGGCTCCGGCGATCCGGTTGGCGTAACGTCCGACGATGGCGCCAAAGTATTGGCTCCTGTCAAAATAGGGCTCGATGGCGCCGAAACCGAGCGTTACGTCGGCCAGCCGGCCCGCGCGGTCCGGGGCCAGCAGCTTGATGATGGTGGCGCCGTAGGTGGCGATCTCCACCCGCATGCCGCTGGGAGCGGTCAGGGTGTAGAGATGGATCCTCTGTCCATCCAGGGACTTGCCAAAGGGCTTCGAGGTGACGGTGACGGGCTGGGCGGCATGGGCGCGGTTTGTAGACATGAAAAAAGCGAAGGCCGGCCTGGGGATTGCGGCCTGGGTTGCCGCCAATGAAAACGGTGATTTGGGCTCCGTACCATGGCGGCGAGATTTTCTTAGTGAACAACCGCGAAAAAGGGAAGGGGATTTGCGTGGAAAAATGGGCGGCGGGAGGCGGAGCAAACTGCGGCGGAGGGCGGCGGATAAAGCAATAGATCAGAGAGGCCGGGCCATTCGTAGTAATACAAGATATTAAAGTTTACAACAAAGTAGTAGCTTAATACATTGTATTAGCAAGACGTTGCGAGAGAGGAGCTTCCGACTTTATTACAAATCTGAAATGTGTCTAAAAACATGCAATTTGCCCTTCCTTTGGCGTTTTGTAAGCAGCTACTTCTGCAATTTTCCCGATGCCTTCTCTGTAGGCGGGCCTTTTGCAAGGCCGGATGGCACAGCGAGTGCTAAGGGCCGCGAGCCATTACGGCTCATGAACCCATAAACAAACCATGCTGTATGTCCAATAATCCACATCAACTATTCACAGATCAGGAATCCACAGGGACCCGCGGACTCGCGGGGCTCACCGTAAAGCAACCCAACAAAAACCTCCTTAAAAATATATGAGCGACGCACCCGTCAAAAATACAGCGTCCATGCAGCCCACCCTGGGGCTGACTGGCCTAACCGTCAACGGCATGGCGCTCATCGCGCCTGGCGCCTTCTTGTGGCTCACCTTTCAGGAACAAGCGCTCTACGGCGCGCCCTCGGCCGGGTGCGCGATGTGGTTCGGCTTTCTGATGGCCTTGCTGCTTTGCTATGCCACCGCCGTGTGCTACTCCGAGCTGTCCAAACTATATCCCGGCGCGGGTTCTTCGTATTTGTTCGCCGAGCAGGCGTTTCTGTCCAAGACGAAGAGCTTCAAATACGCCCGCCTGGTCAAGTTCTTCACCGGCTGGAACAGCCATTTGTACTACTGGGTGTATCCGGGGGTGATGGTGGGGGTTACGGCGTTGCTTGCCGGGTACCTGATGGGTTACTTGTTTCCCAATACCTTCAGCACCATTTATAACAGCCCGCTGTTCATGTACCTGTTCTGCGTGGTTTTCGCGATCGGGGTTTCCTATATCGCCTATCTGGGCGTCAACGGCAGCACGGTCACGAACCTCATGGGGAACGTGATCCAGATCATCGCGCTGGTGGTCTTCTCGATCATAGCCATCGCTTATCGGAACGGGCACCCGCAGGGCTCGGTCGGCTTCCACCTCTCGAACGGGGTGGCGGTCAATTACCAGGTGGCCCAGACCCCGCAACTGGACGCCAATAACAAGCCAATACCGGTGCTCGATGCCAATGGCAAACCGACGAAAAATTCCGATGGCACGCCTGCATACCAGATGCAGGACGCCCAGGATCCCAACGGCGTTCCTGTGCCCGCTGACGCCAAAGGCAATGCGACGACGACGGGGGCGGTTGACCAGACCGCAATTAGCAAGGGCGCGCCATTCACCCTCGATTATAATTCGGGGGCATGGTCGAAGGATTCCAACGGCAACCCCCAATTCAACTACCATCCCAGTGCCGCGTCGGTGGTTGCTCCGCATGGCGCCAGTTGGATCATCGTCCAGGCGGGTATCGCCATCCTGTGCCTGTGCGGATTCGAGTCCATCACCTCGCTCGGTGAAGAGGCGAAGAATCCCAAGAAGCACATTCCGTGGGCCGTGCTCATCGCGCTCACGATCCAGGGCGGGTTCTGCTATCTGTTCGAGT
The DNA here is from genome assembly GCA_049521415.1 of Chthoniobacteraceae bacterium. Taxonomy (GTDB): domain Bacteria; phylum Verrucomicrobiota; class Verrucomicrobiia; order Chthoniobacterales; family Chthoniobacteraceae; genus DATAXI01. The sequence continues at coordinate 34,153 of JBEKOV010000003.1, read as the reverse complement.
ATTTCGCGTCTAATTACTTCCTGAACAGCGGCTACGCGCTGACGAATGCCGGCGCCTCGAGCGCGCCCATTGGCGACATGATGGTAATCACCGGCACCTGGCTCTTCGGCAGCTTTGCGGCCGGAAAGGCGTTCATGCTGATTGAGGCGGCCACTGTGTTTATTGCGCTCATCGGGACAACCCTTGCCTGCCTGAATACGGGCGCCCGCATCACCTACGCCATGGGCCGGGATCAGGAAGTCAGTTCCGGTTTTGGCACGCTCCACGCCAAGAAGCTCACGCCGCACCGGTCGATTTGGGTGCTTTGCTTCCTGTCGATCATCCTCGGCTGGGTCACGGTGACGACCTACCTCGCCGCGTGGGGCTCGCCTCCGGCGGCGCTGGACAAGCATAACATCTGGTACAGCTTCGGGATCTTCAGCCCATCGTTTTATGCGTGGGTGCCGAATTCCTTCCTCACGCTGTCGCTCGTCAGCACGTTTGGAATGAACCTGCTCTACATGACGACCTGCATTGTGACGATCGTCGCTTTCCACGAGCATCACATGTTCAATGGTTTCAAGCACATGGTCATCCCGATCCTGGGAGTGTTGGCGAATTTCACGGTCTTGCTGTTTTATCTAGTCGGGCCGTTCAACATTGCCGGCATGAGTTGGCACGAATCCTACATAGCGATTGGCGTGGCCGTGCTCTGGGCCGCGTGGGGGGCCATACACCTTGTGATGGGGAGCAAGAAGAAGGAGAAGCCCATCTTCGTGCAAACCGCAGCCGCCACCTAGCGGCCCGTACGGCATTCGCAACAGGGGAAATCGGTCAAACGGCCACACCGCAATGGTGTGGCCGTTTGTATTTTGTGCGGCCCAGCGCCGTCGCGCGCCGGGCAATCGTCGTCTCCGCCCGTTCCGCGATTGCCATCCATGGCCCGATTCCCGTATTCCCTCTGTTTGTCGGATTTACGCCGGGGTCTCCCGGCGATCCGCGATCCGGAATCAGCTATAATCGATTTCATCCATGGAATTAAAAGTGTTCACTCTGTCCTCGAAAGGTCCCGTCCGTCCGAAGAACGAGGACTATGCCGGCTTCTGGGAGCCGGAGGAGGTCGACGAGCGCCAGACGCGGGGCGCCATCGCCGTCGTGGCCGACGGTGTCGGCGGCCATGGCAGCGGCGATGTGGCGAGCCGTCTGGCGGTCGAGACGGCCATCCGCAAGTTTCAGGAGTGCAGCCCGGACCTGCCCGCCAAGGCGATCCTTCGCGAGGTTTTCTTCGCGGCGAACATGTCACTCTACGACTCGGAGGAGAACGCCCGCAAATCGACCCGGATGGCCACGACGATGAACGTCTGCATCTTCAAGGGCAGGGACGTGCACGTCGGGCATGTGGGTGACAGCAGGCTTTACATGGTGCGCCAGGAGGAGATCAAAAAGCTGACGCAGGATCATTCGATGACCGGCCTCCAACTGAAGCTGCGGTTGATGACGGAGGTCGAGGCGCGCGCGAGCCATCTGCGCTCGATGCTCACGCGCAGCGTTGGGGTCGAGCCGATCGTGCGCTTCGATTACAAGCGGGTCACGGCCATGCAGCACGACCGGTATTTGCAATGCACCGACGGGCTCTACTGCTTCATGAACGACGGGGAGATTTGCGAGGGTGTGGACCGGCTGAACCTGGATGAGATTTGCCCCTACCTGGTCAACCTCGCCGAACGCCGCGGCACGGACGACAACCTGACCGCGCAATTGATCCAGGTGGACCGGGTGCTGCCGCCGAAGAAGGAGAAGCCGCTCTCGATCCTCACCGCCGCCGGCCAGCCGGCCGAGATCCACGACGAGAATGAACTGACGCCGGGCCAGGTTCTCGATGACCGGTACCGCATCGATTCAAAGATCAGTCGCAGCGGCATGGCGACCATCTACAAGGCATCCGATCTGAAGGAGAATCATTCCGTCGCGATGAAGGTTCCGCACATGCAGTATGAGTCGGACGTCGGCTTCTTCTCCAGGTTCCAGCGCGAGGCGGAAATCGGGCGCATTCTCAATCACCCGAATATCCTGAAATTCTATGAGCCGGACCCGAAGCAGAGCCGGCCGTACATCGTCATGGAATTGCTGGAGGGCCGCACGCTGGCCCAGGTGCTCAGCGAGGTGAAGCCATTCCCTATAGACGACGCGCTGCAGGTCGCCGCGCGCGTGGCGGATGCCCTCTCTCACATGCACGAGAAGGGGGTCGTCCATCGGGATCTGAAGCCGCAGAACATCATGATTACCAAGGATGGATCGCTGCGCATCATGGACTTCGGCATTGCCCGCGCCTCGGAGATGCGGCGGCTGACTTTTGTGGGGTTTACCCCGGCGATGGGTACGCCCGATTACATGGCGCCGGAGCAGGTCAAGGGCAGGCGCGGCGACGCCCGCACGGACATCTATTCGCTCGGCGCAATGCTCTACGAGATGGCCACCGGCGTACTGCCGTTCGAGGCGGACAATCCGTTCATGGTGATGAATGCCCGCGTGACCGGCGACCCGAAGGCGCCGCGGGAGGTGAGGCCGTCCGTGCCGCCGGAGGTCGAGGAATTGATTCTCCACGCGATGGAGCGCGACCCGAGCAAGCGATTCCAGTCGGCGAAGGAAATGAAGGCGCAACTGGAGGATCTGTCGCTCGTGAAGCTGACCGGAAGGCACAGCCGGCTGCGGGCGCCGAAGGAGTGGTCGACGCGGTGGCACGGCTCCCGGATTTATATATTGTCGGCGATGTTGCCGATCGTGATCTTCGGGGTGATGTTCCTGATGACGCGTTGTCACGCGCATCATTGACGGGGTTTCATGAGGCGCCGCGGCGCGGCGGGGGGACGAGAACCCACTTCATGCCGGCTGCCTGGGCCGCGTCGATGCCGGTCTTTGAATCCTCGAAGACGAGGCATTTCTCCGGCGGCACGCCGAGCCGCTGCGCGGCGGTGAGGAACGGGTCGGGGTGCGGCTTGCCCTTGAGGTAATCCTCCGAGCAGATGATGACGTTGAATTTATCGAGGATGCCAAGGCAGGTGAGTGTTTTGGTGACGATGCGCCTGTGGCCGCCGGAGGCGACGGCCATGGGGAGCTTGCCGTGGATTTGATTGACGATGGCGACGACGGGCTCGATGGGGGCGATCTGGCGGATGCCTTGGAGGTAGAATTCTTCCTTCTGGCGGGCGGTCTCTTTTACGGGCATGTGGCAGCCATGGCGCTGGTTGAGAATTTCGACGATGTCCTCGGTGGGAGTGCCGCCGAGTTCGTAGAAGAGGGCCTCGGGGAAGTCGCAGCAGCCCTGGGCTTTAAGTGCGGCCTGCCATGCGGCGTAGTGGAGGGGCATGGTGTCGCCGAGGGTGCCGTCGCAATCGAAGATGTAGGCGGCGAAATCGCCTTCGGGAATTTGGATCATTTCGGGGGAGAATTGCGCAGGATTGGGAAGATGGCGAGCGTGGGTGTGTGCGTAGTTTTGCGGAGGGGGATGAAATGATTTTTTTCGCGGATATATCCGCAATGGAGGAGGAAGGAAAAAGGGGGTTTTTGGAAAGAATTTTCCATAATTTCCATAACCGTGCATGCAATCTGCTAAAATGATTTCTCAAGATGACTGTAACCGAGTTTCCAATGCCGATCCCGCAGGTTCTGAACCGTGCCGAAACCGACGCGCCGGAGGAGCCGACGACCTGCTATTCAGTGACGATTTTCACGAATCGCTGGAGGGAGATGCGCGATTTTTATGTTGAGATTTTGAGCGCGGAGGTGGTGAGCGAGCGACCGGACCGCTATTGCGAGATGAGAATCGGGGGGGTGCCGCTGTGCCTGCGGCGGTCGGAGAGCGGGGAGATGATGAGTTATTTTCACCTGTACCTGACGCTGAAGAATCGGGAACCGGTGCTGAATGAGTTGCGGAAGCGTGGGATCATTGTGACGAATGTGGGGCCGTATACGAATTTTCGGGACCCGGAGGGGCGGGTGATCAAGATCTCGGACACGAGCACGATCGTGAGCTGAGCAAGGTCTTCACAGGACGGCCAAGGCGACGCGCTCGGGCGCGTTGCTTTGGCCGTTGAGGTTTGGAGGGGGTGGGAAAATTCGAAAATCGAAATTCGAAAGATTTGAGGGGGGAGGATCAAACAGGAGCCGTACCTCAGGCAGGCCCATCCTGCGGCGGAGATGCAAGGGACGGAAATGGGTTGCTGGGGTGAGGGAACAGGAAATCGCAGGGAACTCAAAGGGCACAAATGGACTGGGGAGATTCGAAAATCTTAGACAGGATGAACCGGATTGACAGGATGGGATTTGCTGGTTTTGGGCCTATGAGGTGCGTCCCGCAAATCCTGCAGATGGTGCTGGTGGCTACACATCATCTTAGGCTGCCTCGGAATTCGAATTGCGCGTTCGCCGGGACTGTGGGTGCAACGGACCTGCGCTCTCCGGGTTGTGCGGATTTTGGTGCCCTTCGACCCATTCGACACGCTCAGGGCTCAGGGTCCCGCAGTGGCGGGACTGCGTTACTCGCACGGGCCCCTTCGACGGGCTCAGGGCCTGCGGCAGGATTGCGACTTGACCAGCACCAAAATCCGCCCAACGGGACCCGCACCCCGCTTTTGAGTAGCCTTCGGCCTGCAAAATATGCACCCGCAAAAGCAGTTCGAAGGAGGGTCCCGGGCGGGCCTTGGGCGGCAGGCGGCACCGCAGTGGCGTTTGGAGCTGGTCACAAATTGTGACCAGTTCGGCACAATGGATTCGCTTTGAGGAACTTCCAAATTCGAAGTTGCAATTTGCGACTTCAAGTTGTTCCGTTCCTGGGCGGTCAACTGGAACAGAAATCTTGTGGGGATCGGTCGGCATTGCGGGCAGATAAAGGACGGAAGGGTCCGGCTTCGTCCCTTCGACAGGCTCAGGACTACGCCGGGACGAGGACGGGGACCCGTTCGACGCGCTTTGCTTGCTCAGGGTGAAATATTCAGGCGAGGCCGAGGGTGCGGAGGACTTGGGGGATGTCGGAGAGGTCGTCGAAGATGATGTCGGCGGAGGCGGCCTGGAGGGCGGCGCGGGTGTAGTGGCCGGTGGCGACGCCGACGGAAACGGCGCCGATGGCTTTGGCGCAGGCGATGTCGTGGGGGGTGTCGCCGATGATGTAGATGTCGCGGGGTTGAAAGTGGGCGCGGTGGAGCTGGCTGGCGCGGTCGCGGGCGAAGGGGCCGAGGTTGTTGCGGTCGAGGGAATCGTCGGCGAAGGCGCCGAAGGGGAAGTGATGGAGGATGCGGTGATGGCGGAGTTTGAGCTCGGCGCCGCGGCGGAGGTTGCCGGTGAGGAGGCCGATGGCGATGTTTGGATGTTGGGCGAGGGTGTGGAGGATGTGGGGGAAGCCGGGGAGGAGGCGGCTGTTGGAGCGGGTGAGTTCGGTCTCGAGGAAGCGGAGGTAGGTGTGGAGGAAGAGATTGATGTCTTCGGGGCTGGGATGGATGTGGTGGAGCTGGAAGATGCGGTGGGCGATCCAGATGTCGGTTTTGCCGGGGATCTCGACGTTTGCGAGGTCGTGGCCGGGTCCGAAGCGCTGGCGGAGGGCGAGGAGGAGGGCGCGCTCGCCGGCGCCGCCGGAGTGGAGGATGGTCTGGTCGATGTCGAAGAGGAGGAGTTTCAAGAGAGGGGAGTTGAACAGAAGGTAGCAAAGGAAGCAAAGGGGGAGGGAAAATTCGAAATTCGATCCCGCAGTCGCGGGACGAAAGATTTGAAACAGATGGACGCCGGTGTGCATCCGCCCGCGGTTGGGGGCGCAGGGGGAAGGGACAGAAAGGACGAAAGGGACGGAAGGGACGGAAGCGGTGGAGCGCCGTTTGAGACGGGCTCACAGGGCCTGCGGCGGGATTCGGATTTGGAGCAGTTTCTGTTTAATCTGTCGGAGAACCGGGGGGAAGAATAAGAGGATGGAAAGGCGCTGCGCTGTTTCTGCTCGCCCGCCCGCCAGCCGCCGCTGTTCCCTTCCGCCGCCTCGGCGGCTATTTGGCGACGGTGCGCGGATCTAACTTGCAGGAACCGGATTGGTGGGGAGTTTGGGGCCGCCGTGCTCTTTTTTTGAAGTCGGGGCTTCGCCCCGCGACCCGACTCAGGGGACGCTGTCCCCTGAGAACCCCGAATTGTCGCTGGCGCGACAAAATTGAATGGAAAGCGCTCTAATTCGCGCCTTCGGCTTCCTCGGCGGCTTCTTCGGCGGCGAGTTCGTGTTCTTCCATGGGGAGGAAGCGGCGCTTGCGCTTGGCGGTGGGGAGGGGGGAGAGGGTCATGCCGATGCTTTTGCCGATGAGTTTGGGCTCCATTTCGACGTGGGCCATGGTGTTGAGGTCGGTTTTGATGCGCTGCATGAGTGCCATGCCCAACTCTTGGTGGGCCATTTCGCGACCGCGGAATTGGAGATGGATTTTGAGTTTGTAGCCTTTGTCGAGGAATTCTTCGGAGCGACGGACTTTGGTGAGGTAGTCGTGGTCGTCGATGTTGACGCGGAATTTGATTTCCTTGAGTTTGCCGGCGGCGGTTTTTTTTTCTTTGTCCTGCTTGGAGATGTCGTAACGGTATTTGCCGAAATCGACGATTTTGCAGACTGGTGGGGCTGCGTTTGGGGCGACCTCGACGAGGTTGAGGCCGAGGCTCTGGGCTTTCCGCAATGCGTCGGGCAGCTTCATGACGCCAAGCTGCTCGTTGGTGGCCCCGATGATGACGCGGACTTCGCGCGCCCGGATACGACCGTCGACTCGAATCTGTTGTGTTTGGATAAACTGGCTTTGTTGGAGCCGCGCCGGCGGGAGCGGCGGGAGCGGCCTATGCTTCTGACTATGTGTGTGTGTCCGCCTGATGGGCGCCGGAATTCCCGGCGCGCACCGCTCCGTGTGAATCGCCGCACGGGCGGAGCGCGGCGATGATGCGCCCCCAATGGGACGCACAGGAGCCATCTAGGGCAGTTTTGACGCCCGGGCAAGGGGAAACTTGCCGGGGAGGGGGAGGGGAGATTGCTAATTGCCAATCTGAAATTGCTGATTGAAGAGATCGCGGATGGAGGGGGATACGCAGCGGTTGAGTCGAATGTTGGGAAATTGCTGATTGCTGATCTGAGATTGCTGATTGAATGGCCGCCCGGCGGGTGGGGTCGATACGCAGCTCGCCCATCCTGCCAGCCGCCACGGTTCCCTTCCGCCTCCTCGGAGGGGGAGTAGGAGGGGGTAAAGGGACGCCCGCCTGTAGCACTGCGGGCAGGGAAGGGATTTAAGGGGGCCGTTTGGGGTGTTGAAATTCAGGTTCCGAAAATTGGGTTTTCGGTTCATGATGATGTCCCACTCTCCCGCTTGAAGCGTTCCCAGATTGTTATTCTGCTCGTGGTCGTGATTTTCGACCTGGTGTTTATCGTTTGGTATATGACGCGGCGCGGGCCGAGGGTGGAACCATCGAGCAGCAGTCCGGCGCCGACGGTTTCGTTTCGGGCGATGTCGATGCCGGCGGCGGGTGGGACGGGGGATTGAACAGAAGGAAGCAAAGGTCCAGAGTCGTGGAGGTGGGTGGGATGGGAATGGGAAAGACGGAAGCGGCGGCGCGGGGGAAGGGCGGGGGTGGTGGAAGCTCTGAAACGGGTGTGTAAACGATGTTACACAGGGTGTTGGAGCGGTTCCCTAGGGATTGCGTAGTTCTACGTATTGCCAATTTGTAATGTTTTGTGCAAGATGGGGGGTTGTGATTGGCTTCCACAAAAGTGATCGGGGGTTGATGGATGAATAATAGCAGCGGTGTGTCGATGAGTTTTGCTTCGCGGAATCGCAACCGGTCCGGCTGGTGTTTACCGGAGTCGCACACCCCCCCGAATGAAATCCCGCTGCCAATTAGTCGCGTTCTATTTGGATGACCAGTGCTATGCGCTGAGACTGGCGGCGGTGGAATGTGTGTTCCCAGCGGCGGAGCTGACGATGCTGCCGGATGCGCCGTCGATAGTGGAGGGAGTGATCAATGTGCGTGGGCGGATTATCCGGGCGGTGAATATCCGGCGACGGTTCAAGCTGGCGGAGCGGGAGATGAAGCTGAGCGATCAGATGATTGTGGCGACGACGGGGAAGCGGGCTGTGGCGTTGCTTGTGGATTCGGTGATTGGGGTGATTGAACGATGGGAGGATGAGATTGCGCCGGCGGATGGGATATTGCCGGGGCTGGAATATATCGAGGGGGTGGTGAAGTTTGAGGATGGGCTGATCCTGATTCACGACCTGGAGACGTTCCTATCGCTGGAGGAAGGAGAGACGCTGGAGCGCGCGATGGCACGAATGGAAGGATAAGTATGCAACGGGGCCTCAGTGAGCAAACTCTATCCCGGCTAAGTGAATTTGTGGCGGGGGAGATGGGGCTGTATTTTCCGCGGGAGCGGTGGATGGATTTGGAGAAGGGGATAGAATCGGCGGCGCGGGAGAGCGGGGATACGGAGTCGTATGCGGAGTGGCAGGGGAGGGACGATTGATACGGCGGTGCGGGCGATGCAGGCGGGGGCGTTTGATTATATCCTGAAGCCGTTCAAATTGAGTGTCATCCTGCCGGTGCTGGCGCGGGCACTGGACGTGCGGCGGCTGCGACTGAAGAACGCGAGTCTGGAAAGGAGCATCCGGAAACGGTCGGCGGAACTGGCGCGGGCAAATGAGGAATTGCGGGAGGCGAGCCTGCATAAGTCGGAGTTTCTCGCGAATATGAGTCATGAGTTGAGGACGCCGTTGAACTCGATCATCGGGTTTACAGAATTCATCGTGGATGGGAAATCGGGGCCGCTGAATGAGAAGCAGAAGTCGCAACTGGAAATGGCGCATGCTTCGGGGACTCACTTACTGAATTTGATCAATGACTTACTGGACTTATCGAAAATCGAGGCTGGGAAGGCGGAGGTACACAAGGAATGGATCGCGCCGGGGGAGATTGTGGAGGAGGTGCTGCGAACGGTGGGACCGATGGCTGGGCGGAAGAATATTGCGCTGGAGCAGCAGCTTGAGTTGCCGGAGCGGATTTACACGGACCGGAGGATGCTGTTTCAGATATTGCTGAATCTGGTGAATAATGCGGTGAAGTTTACGGAGAAGGGGAAGGTTATGATTACGGGGGCGGTGCATGGGGGGAAGGTGAGGATGACTGTTACGGATACGGGGATCGGGATGAAGGCGGAGAGTGTGGAGAAGCTATTTGAAGCGTTTCGGCAGGTGGATGGGTCGTCAAAGAGAAGACAGGATGGGATGGGGTTGGGGCTTTATCTTTGCAAGCGGCTGCTGAGGTTGCTGGGCGGGGAGATATCGGTGGAGAGTGAAGTGGGGAAGGGGTCGAGGTTTGTGGTGGAGGCGCCGGTGGATGAGGGAAATTGCTGAATGAAGTAAGAGTAAGTTGTGGTTCGTTGTGATCGTGCCGGGACGGGCATCATTTGGTGAAATGTAACCCGGATGGCATTTACTGTTTTCAAAGGAAAAGCACTTGCAGAACCGTGCGAGGCACAGAAGAGTGGGCCAACATTGCTCGCGAATGCCGCGAGCAGGAATCCATACGTGAAAATGCGAATGAAGACAGTATATCTATTTACCGCCCTAATTTTTTTGAATCTAACGAGGGGGGAGGCGACGGAGGCTGCGAATCAAGAACAGATGCAATATGCCGCAGACACTAATGCAAATGTGCTGCCGGATATTCCCACGCCAACGGATGTTCCCACACGGGGCACGAGATTTCGTGGATTGGTGACGACGGGGACGGCAGCGGGATTGATATCCGGAGATATGAGGCTGGCCGCGGAAGGGAATGGTAATTTCAGCGCTGTACTTAATCTTGGAGGCATCGATTATCGATTCACGGGAAAGTTTCTTGAGGACGGATCGTTCACGGGCACCGAGGATCATGGAGCGATCGGGGTCTCGCTGACTTATACCGGTGCGGCGGGGATAACGGGAACTGTTTCGGCCGGGATGCAGACGCTGAGTTATACCGCGGGACCGGTGAGCGATACGAGCGCGGCGGGCTATTGGTATCGATATATCATGAGTCCGGGGCAGGTTATCGGATCGGGTTCGGCACCGGAGGGGACGGGTTATGGCGACATGTACGTGCGGAGCAACGGGGAGGTGTCATTAGTGGGGCGGCTGCCGGACGGGAGCGCGTTCTCGACGGCGACGTTGATCACTTCGGGAAGTTTTGCGACCATTTACAGGCATATGGGAGCCGGGGTGAACTCAGGCGTGGCGGGGACGTTGGTATTCGAGGATGTTCCCGACGTCAGCGACTGCAGCGGGACGCTGTATTGGGCGAAGCCGGCGAGCGCGAGATATCCCGGCGGTTTCGAAATGGCGACGCAATTCACGGCGTCGGCGTATGATAAGGTGATTGGCGGGCTGGATGGGGCGACGGTTTCCTTCAGCGCGAGCGGAGCGGATCTGGTGACGCCATTGACGACGAATATCACGATGAGATCGGACGGAAACCTGGATGGAGGCTCGGCAGATGGCGTACACCTGATCATCGAGCGGTCGCAGAATCGATTTCGCGGTGAGTTTGAAAATCCGGTGACGCACGAGCTGACCGAAATCAGAGGGGTGCTGCTGACGAAGAGCAGGAGCGGGGCGGGGCTATTTGTATCGCACGGGGTGAGCGGGACGGTGACGATCCAGTATTAGGGGATGGGTTGGGAGGGTCCGGGATCGATGCAGACGAGAATACGTTGAAGGTTATCGGGTTCGGCTGAGCAGGAGTTTTTCGGGACGGAAACTGCTTCAATGTGAAGGCGGGGGCGGGTAGGATGGCGGCGCATGAAAAACGATTACGATGTGATTATCATTGGGAGTGGCGCGGGAGGCGGCACGCTGGCGCGGCATCTGGCGGCTTCGGGCAAGAGCATTCTGATCCTGGAACTGGGTGGATGGCTGACGAGGGAGCCGGAGAATTGGGACGCGGAGGAGGTGTTTGTGAAGAACCGGTATGTCTCGCAGGATATGTGGCGCAATGCGGAGAACGGGAAGTTATTTCAGCCGGGGACTTATCACTATGTGGGGGGCGCGACGAAGATGTATGGAGCGGCGTTGTATCGATTGCGGAAGGAGGATTTTAGTCCGCTGGCGCATTGTGACGGTATGTCGCCGGGATGGCCGATCGGTTACGATGAGATGGAGCCGTACTATACGAAGGCGGAGCAGATGTACCAGGTACACGGCATCCGCGGGGAGGATCCGACGGAGCCGCCGGCGAGCGCGCCGTATCCATTCCCGCCGGTGTCGCACGAGCCGCGAATCCAGAAGCTTGCGGATGATCTGGCGCGCGGGGGATATCATCCATTTCACTCGCCGTGCGGGATCATGCTGAATGAAGCGAACATGGCGTACAGCACTTGTGTGCGTTGCATTGATTGCGACGGATTCCCATGTCTGGTACATGCGAAAGCGGATGCGGAGGTGCTGGGAGTGCGTCCGGCGCTGGAGCATCCGAATGTGACGCTGCTGACCAACGCGCGGGCGTTGAAACTAAATACGAATAGCGCGGGGACGGCGGTTGCGGAAGTAATGGTGAAGATGGACGATACTATCGAGACTTTCCGGGGTGGGATTGTTGTTGTGTCCTGCGGAGCGGCGCATACGGCGAAGCTGCTGCTGATGTCCGCGAATGACAGGCACCCGCACGGGCTTGCGAATGGATCGGACCAGGTGGGGCGTAATTATATGTTCCATACGAGCCGGGCGGTGCTGGCGATATCCAGGGAGCCGAATCCGACGAGGTACCAGAAGACGCTTGGACTGAATGATTTTTATTTTGGGGTGGATGATTTCAAGTATCCGGCGGGGAATATCCAGATGGTGGGCAAGTCGCAGGCGCCGATGTATCGCGGGGAAAGGCCGCTGGAGACGATGCTGGCGCCGGAGTGGGCGCTGGAGAAGCTGGCGGAGCACGCGGTGGATTTCTGGCTGATGACGGAGGACCTGCCGAGTGCGGATAACCGGGTGACGCTGGATAAGGATGGGACGATTATGCTGAGTTACAAAACTTCGAACCAACGGGCTTCGGACAGGCTTTACGCGAAATTGAAGTCGATGCTGGACGGACTGGATATGCACGAGCATTTGTTTGACAGGACACTCTATATGAAGAATGACGTCGGGGTGGCGGGTGTGGCGCACCAGGCTGGGACGTGCCGGTTTGGGAAGGATGCGGCGACATCGGTGCTGGACATTGATTGCAAGGCGCATGAGCTGGATAATTTGTATGTGGTGGATACGAGCTTTTTCCCAAGTATTGGCGCGGTGAATCCGGCGCTGACGGCGATGGCGAATGCGCTGCGGGTGGGCGACCATCTGCTGGAGCGGCTGAGGTAAAGGGGGGGCCATGGCGCAGCGTCGGGAAATGGCGGCGATCTATGCGGCAGCCGTCATCCAGGGGGTGGTGCTGGTGACGTTTCCGGCGACGGGGGCGATTTTTACGAGCGGGGCGTATTACGGATTTTCGGCGACGGAATATGGGGGGATGTTTGTGCCGCAGGCGATGGCGGCGATATTGAGTTCGCTGCTGGGGGCGGGGCTGATGAGAAGAATTGGGGGGAAGCGGGTGCTGATGGCGGGGCTGGGGGCGGATTTGATTTCGATGGCGCTGTTGCTTGCGAGCCGGCTTGCGATGGGACGGCATGGGCTGGCTTACGGATTGTTGCTGGCGGCGACGGGGGCGCTGGGGATTGGATTTGGGTTCGCGGTGCCGGCGCTGAATTTGTTCACGGCAAGGTTTCATCCGGGGAAGGTGGATGGGGCGATTCTGACGCTGAATGCGCTGCTGGGGCTGGGGACGGTGCTGGCGCCTGTGTTTGCGGCGGTGTTTGTGGGATTTGGAGTTTGGTGGGGATTGTCTGTGTTGATGAGCGCGGTTACTTTTGGGCTGCTGGTGTTTGCGGCTCCGTTGCCGTTGCGAATGGAAGGGGAGGCGGCGGGGGCTGGGCGGGGAAGCAAGGGGATTCCGGGGCGGTTCTGGTTGTTTGTGGCGTTTGCGCTGATCTATGGGGTTTGCGAGACGATGAATGGGAATTGGGCTACGATTTTTATGGCGGGTTCGCTGGGGGCAACGGCGGCGGTTTCTTCGGTAGCGCTTACTTTGTTTTGGGGCGCGGTCACTGGGGGGCGTGTTTTATTTGCGGCGATTGAGAAATGGGCGCCGGAACGGTGGACTTACCGGCTGCTGCCGTTTGTGGTGGCGATTGCGTTCCTGATGACTGTCTGGAGCGGGAAGGGGCATCTGATTGTGGCGCTGTGTTCTTTTGCGGTGGCGGGGTTGGGATGCTCGGCGCTGCTGCCTCTGGTGATCAGTTTTGGGCAGGAGCAATTGACGAGCATGCCGGCCTCGGTGGCCGGGGCGTTGATTGGGTTTTACCAGATTGGGTATGGGGTGGCGGCGTTTGGAGTGGGGCCGCTGCATAATTATGCGCGGGTGGCGCTGGGCAGCGTCTTTGGGTGGACGGCGGTGCTGGCGGTGGTGTTGGGCGGGCTTTCGTGGGCGATTGCGCGAGGGGCTCCGTAGGGGCGGGGGATTTGGACTTGCGCGCGGGGCCGGGAATCGGGATATTGCGCGGCCTTCCGGCTGAAAGACCCTATCGTCCAGTGGCCTAGGACACTGCCCTTTCACGGCGGTAACACGGGTTCGAATCCCGTTAGGGTCGCTGCTTGAAAACACTCTGAAACCAGCATGGATACAGGGTATTCGTGCATTTCTCGGCCTCCGCCATTCGCACGCATAAATACGCGAAAAAACCCAAAATAGCTCGTTTTATTGGCACTGAATTGGCACTGACAAACTGTTGCGTTCGCGGTCTCATTACGGATTGGATTCCGCCCCGCTTTCCGCTAAACAACTCCGAAAATGCCATTACAGGATTCTATCGAAGCCATTATCAACAATCTCCGTACGGGACGATATCCAAACGAGCAGGCGATTTCCCAAGGCATCGTGCTGCGAATCCTGAGCGAACTGGGCTGGGACACCTACAATCCTGATCACGTATGGCCGGAGTATTCCGTAGGAGGCCGCCGTGTCGACTTCGCATTATGCTTTCCCCCAAGAACACCGGCTATCTTTATAGAGGTAAAGCAGCCGGGGCGCGTTGAAGGCGGCGACCAGCAGCTTTTCGAGTACGCCTTCCACAATGGTGTCCCGATGGCAATTCTCTGCGACGGAAAGACGTGGGGGTTTTACTTGCCGGCCGAGCAGGGTACCTACGATGAACGGCGCGTTTATAAGTTGGACTTACAGGAGCGAGCCCCGGAAGAAGCGGTAGAAAAGCTGACACGTTACCTCAGTTTTCAACGCACAGTTTCAGGTTCCGCCATTGAAGATGCGCGGCGCGATTATCGCGACCGCAACAGGAGAGCTTTAGCTCGCAAGACGATTCCCGAGGCTTGGACGGATTTGGTAGAGGGGGAAGAACCGAGCCTCCTTGAGCGTCTTGCAACCGAAGTGGAAACCAAATGTGGAGTAAAGCCAGAGATCGACGACATCGTCGCATTTCTCAAAACTCTCCGAGCGATGGTGTCCCACGTTTCAACGCCACCGCCGCCCGCCACGACACCACCACCTGCGGTATCCGTCCAGCCAGGTTCTCAAAATAATACTCGCTGTGCATTTGAATTGCATGGCCGCGTATTCCGATGCCACTCAGCCAAAGAAGTAATGATTGGCATACTCCACGAATTGGCCGACGCCGATCCAACGTTTCCAACCCGCTGTTCCCAGCATCCCGAGAACCAAGGTCGCGTACGCACTTATGTTGCCCGCACGCCCGCAGAGCTATATCCAGGCCGAGACGATTTGCAATCTTACTCAGAATCATTCACACCCGGATGGTTGGTGGCTACTAATGTTTCCAATCAAATAAAGGAAAAAGTCATCCGAATGGCATGTGAGGTTGCCGGAATAACCCCAAACATCCAATTACGTTATTCATTGTGAATGCGTTTACGTTGGACTTCCAGGTTTCGCGTTTCCGGTGACAACTCAACTCGAATGAGCTACGTCTGTTCAAACTGCTTCGAAGATAAAACCGCCCGGCAGTTCATTAGGAAAAATGGAACCCTTGGCGATTGCGACTTCTGCGGCTCAAAACATCGCAAAGTTTTGCAAGCTCGCCAGTTGCGAGACCTTTTCGAGGAGTTGATAAATCTCTATCGTATGTACGATCCCGCCCCAGGCACCGAATGCTGGGACGGGGAAACCTTAGCTGAATGCTTAAAAGATTGGGAGATTTTTAGCGAGGTTTGCGAAAAGAAAATTCAAAACGCCATTCTCGACGATATCATGGGCTTCGACCGTCGTGATGGTGACCTTTCCGCGTTTGATGATTGGGAGGCCAAATCGGACCACTGGACTACTAATCCATTGCACATGCGCTGGTCATGGTTCGCCGATTATGTAAAACGACATCGCCGATTTATTATTGAGGAGGATACCGCGGGCGAAATAATGCACCCCGAATCATGGGTGCCCGACCTGTTGGTTGAGGCGCATGCGATTCGTGAGTTAAAAGAGAATAAGCGCCTTTTTCGCGGAAGACTAGGCCGTGTAGATGCCGCTCCACCACGGGGAGGAGAGACGCCCTTGCCACCCGAACAGATGGGAGCACCGCCTCCTAAGTTAGCCAAGGCGGGCCGAGCGAATCCGGAAGGGATTTCCTTTCTTTACTGCGCTTTGGAACCGGAGACGGCCATCGTTGAAACCGGGAGATTTCCTGGCGCGGTGGTGAGTCTTCGCGAGCTTCGTACCCGTCAGCCCCTCCGATTGGCGGACCTTACAGACAGAAGATCGGTCCTGGAACCTCTCGCAACAAACAATCTCGCTGATGAGGTCAGGAACCGTACATTGCTCGGATCGCTTGGCCGAGCATTAGGCGAGCCTGTTCACCCGGAGGACTCTAGTATTGAATACATACCCACTCAATATTTGGCCGAAGTAATTAGGTCGGTTGGTTACGATGGCATTTGCTTCTCCAGCGCGCTAAAGCCGGAAGGAACGAACATCGTTTTATTCAACCCTGCACACGTCCGTATTACACAGATCGGCTGGGTATTCACGTTGGGACGGGCGGATTACACTATTCATCCAAATCCGAAATGCTACATCGGGCGCGGGCGGCGTTTGAGACTGGCTTAAGCGTTGTAGGAAACAGAATCACCGACTGGTCATTGTCGGGAAGACCTTCGTCCAAGTGCAGAGGCCCCCGGCACGCCAGTCGAAGCCTTCGTCCTTTCCATTACGCTGCGTCCCACATGCCCGCGACTCCGCTTCACTCCAAGGCCGAAAACTTCGCAACCGTTCTGCCGGAGAACCCACCACGAAGATTGAATCGCTGCGCAAGCTCCGACGATTCAACCTTCCCGGGGACTTGCCGCACACACCGCCCACAAAACGCGCCGTGCTTTGCCCGTCACATTTTCTGCTCCCTTCCCCCAAGCCGGTTTCGAGTTCGGCTGCTCGACAGCCTCAGAGGTAATGGAGAGGCGGCCTCACAGCCTCATTTGTGTGAGGAGAGAGGCGAGGAGATCGAGTGAGAGATGGCGCTGGTCGGAGAGTCAGAAAGGAGCGGCAACGACGGTTCCAAACGCCACTTCTGCCAGACTCAATTCCTCGTCGCAGCACATCCAATACGGCTTGTCTCCGGGGCCAAATCCTGCCCGCCAGCCAGCCTCGATGGTCGCGAAGACCATCCGGCGCACCAGATCAAGGCGCTCGAAAAAATTGTCCCGTCCGGTCCATCCCTGCCATTCTTTGCAGGCCCGATAGACGGTGCTGAAAAGAGATTCCTTTACAAGGTCCTTCACTTTCGTTGGCTCCCAGCCCTCACCGAACGCAGCCCAAAGCCTCCAGCGTTTGAGACAGGGCGGCCTTTGCTTGCTGAGGTACTTCGCCAGGTAACGGGCGTGCTCTGCTGGCATGACGGTGACATGGATGCGGCCCCAACCGGCCTTTTCCGCCAACGCACGCGCCTGGACGACATCAATGCGTTCATTCGTCACCATATGGACGTGCAGCCCGTGCCGCTTGTGCATTTCGAAAACCCGAATCCCTTGAAGCTCTGGCCATGTCCGTTTCATCGCGGTGAGCAGCCGGTTCCAACGCTTGCGGGTGTCCTTGACGGACAGGAGTTCCTTGAACGTGAAGGTCCACATGAACAGTCTGTCTTTCGCGAGCTTGCGGGACGAGAACAGGAAGGCGGATTTACTCTTGGTCATATCATCTCTGTGGAGTTGTTCTTTATATTAACAAGGTTAGGGGGAGCCCGGTGGGTGCCCCGTGAAGGGGCACCCACGGTCTCCTCCTCTGCTTGCTCATCCTGGAGCAATTCAGGAGCGCGATCCGACAAGGAGCCAATCACCTGCCCGTTGTCATTCTTCAAACTCGTGAGGAAGAAGACGTACAACTTGCCCTTCTGATATGGGAACACGGCCTCCTCTGGCTTCTCTACGCTGTCTGGTAGCCGTTGATAGAAGATGGCGCGCGACAGGTTTCCCCGCACTTCACACTCGGCAAGGAGAATTCCCCGAACGTATCCGATCTTCTCACCCGTGGTGCGATCCACATAGCCGTCAGCCTCGGCGCGCGCACCCCGGAACTCTCCCACAATCAGGAGCCGCCCTCGAACAACCTCCCTCATCAACTCGACCCGCGTCATTGCACCTCCTGGCCGATGGCCCTGTGCTCAAATTTCGCAAGCGCCCGCTCAACCGCCGGCCAAAAGAATCGGACGGTACGATGCCCCAACGTCAGAAAAGGGATTTTTCGCCGCCGCATCAGCTCCTCGACGCCCCGCCGCGTCAGGCCGAGGCGTTCAGCCAGTTCCAATTTGTTCAAATAGTCCTGTGTACGTCCTGCTCTCATGCCGGACGATTATACCTAATCCCATTAAGACTACAAGTGTTATTTTTTCCGCCTGCTCTTTGCCTTCTCGAACGGCCCAGCGAACCCGCCCTGTTTGGCCTGGACAGCATCCGTCTTGAACGCAGCTTTGATCCCAACGGCCAGCTTCCCGACGAGGCCACGTGCCGGTCTGCCCGCTTTCAGGTCTTGATCCCGCCGCGCCTTGACTTCCTTTACGGAGACGTACGTGCGCCCCAGGAAATCGTACCGGGTGAGTTTCCCCAAGTTCACCAGTTCCGTCAGCCGAGCCGGGGTGATGTCGAGCAGCAGCGCCGCTTGCGAGTGGTTCAGCAGGCCCTCCTCCCGGACCATGACGGCGCTCATATCGTCCAATTCCCGCGCCAGTTCCGCCTTGCGTTTGGTCCGGTCCTTCGCGGAACGGGCCATTTCGGTTGCCGACAGGGTAAGCGCCGTAGTCATCGCAATACCCTACAAAACGAATACCATTACGTCAACAAGGGAGTTGCGCCTCAAGGCTTGGCCGGAAACTTGCCCAGGAAGTCTGCCGGGCTGATAGCAGGCACCGGAGAACCGACAAAGTCGCCAACATCGCGCGTAATGATGAAATCTGACTGCGTCGCCTTTGCGGTAGTCGCGACCGCGGCGTCCTCGAAATCATCCATCGGCAGCGATCTCGCTTCCCGCCAGCCAGCCATGTCCAGGTTGCCAATCTGAAAGTGATCCAAAATCCAATCCATTGCGGTGTCCGCATCCTGCTTCGTGGAAAGTTTGCGAACGAGGTAGTAGACCGTCGTCAGCGCATGCGCCGGGCACACCCCACTGAGAGCATGTGACTCCACCATGCCCATGACGTTAGCTGACGCCGGATAATGAGGCTGCCGACGTTGGAGTACGTCCAGGAAGACGTTGATGTCCACCGTGACCGTCACAGGTACTTCTTTTCGAGGTACTCGTGGTACACCTTCTCAGCGTCGATGTCCGACGGGATAATGCCGGATATCGCCGCGACGCCCGGATGGAGGGGCCGTTGCAAATGCTCGCGAAGGTTGCGCGCCTGCCGTGCGAGGAATTCTTCCGCCGATGTGCCCTGCTCCTCAGACCAAGCGCGTAGGAACGCGAGATCCTCATCCGGTAGCGGAACAGTAATTGTGGACATGCGAAAAGTTTAAGCGGCTTCCAGCGGGAACGCAACCAGCTTGTCCCCAACCACCGAGGGCCGTATCTCCCAAAACCGCGCAGCTTCTTTTGGCCGCACCAGCTCGCGATAGTGGCCGAAGAGGATCGCCTGATCGTGGCCGCTCTCCAATGCAGTCTGTGCCGCGTTGCCCGTCGCCGCGAGCCGATAGGACACGAAGGAGTGCCGCATGGCATTCTCGGGCCATTTCGTGATTCCAGCCCGTTTGCGGGCGTCCAGATGGCGTTTCCGAAGGTTCCTGCCCACGACGGCACCGGCAGTCTCCGAAATGGGCGTGAGCCATGCCTGGAGATTGTCCTGAATCGGCACCAGCCGCCGCGAGCGGGTTTTGCTCGTCGCCGCCGATACTTCGATAAAGCCGCCTCCAAGGTCCACGTTCCGCCAATCCAGCTTCTTGATTTCCGCCACACGCAACCCGGAGAACATGCCAATGGCGTGAAACGCCCGCAGATCGGCATCGTGAGACTCGACCAGCAAGGCCGCAGCCTCTTCCGGCGTGAGAATGCCCGGCGGTTTGCCGATTGCCTTTGCCCGTTCCGTTTTCGCCGCCGCGTTGATTGTTACCCACCCACGCTTTTCCGCGAATCCCCAAAGGGTACGACAGTCTCGGCGGTACGTGTTCCGGGTTTCGGCTGCCACGTTCAAGGAGGTTAAGAATGCTTCGAGTTCGCCCGTCGAAATCTGCCCGATGCTCCGCTTGTCAAAAAAGGTCGTCAGCTTCGCCAGCCTCCATCCAAGGTCATCACAATACCCGGCGCTCCTCCCCGCCGCCTCCTTGGCGTCTATGAGCCCTTTAACAGCCACCTCCACCGTGACGCTGGCCTTTTGCGCCCGAAGATGCTTCAACGCAAATTTGATGGCATCGGCAACCGTCCAGCCGAATTCCTTTAGCTCTGAGTTGTCAAAGGCAGAGCCACCCTCGTTTTGGCGGGTCAAGCGCAGTTGAGCCGCACGGGTAGAAGCCTCCACCTGGGTTTCAAAGAACTCCCGCTTCCCGCCGTCCTTGGTGCGACCGTCCACCATCCAACGGTTTCGAGTGAGAAGGAATTTCACAAATGGCCACTTCTTCGAGTCCTTTGTACTTTTCGCCTTGGGATTGCTCATCCTCCGAAATTGGCACTTTATTGGCACTATTGCAAATTTATTCAGGTAAACCACCGCCCTTTCACGGCGGTAACACGGGTTCGAATCCCGTTAGGGTCGCATTCATTCAAAGGCTTAAATCGCCAAAATCATCAAATGCCGTTTGCTGGTTCTCAATAAATGCCAATCACTGATTATCAAGTTCCGCCATAGCGGCGTCAAAACAAGATTGGCAAACTCCGTGTGTGAATTGCGGCATTACTACTTTTTGAAATAGACCCAATTGCTGCACAGCAATCTCCACCTCCACCCACTCAGTTGCGGAGACGGCTATTCTCTTGCACATGCTGCAAATTCTCAGGAATTCCCCCGACCTTTTAATTCCCTCATTTAGCAACACCACCGGCTCCCTTAACTCCGTATTTATAATCGTACTTTCAAAAGCAATGGAGGCTTCTTCCATTGGAATAACGGCCAGGGTGAAGAAACAACGCTTCTCCGGCGAGTCACACCGGAATGAAAAAGTCGCCCGATGATTATGCTCCCTGACTTTCTGCAGTATTATTTCATACAGTTGTTTTGTCTCCCATTCGCAAATGTGACGCCAGAGGGATGAGCCGATTATATTCCCCGGATAACAACCCTCACCGCCGCCATTTTTATCAGAAAAACTCCGCCAATTGTCGCTCAAACCAACCACGATGTCATTTCCATCCACGCTGTATTTGTAGGTTTCACAAACCTCGTTTAAATCCATTTTTATCCGCTGTTTTATCCAATGTCGCACCGGAATCGGGAAGCGGCATCAATTATTTTGTCTCCAACAACCAGATGGTTTGTCCGGTGCTCAGTGAATGTGGATCAGTACCTTCTGGTTTCGAATCCCGTCAGGGTCGCCAAGTAACCTGTAATAAGGTGGCTGTAAGATTCGCTTCCGATCACGAACCGCGCGACAGTTCCTTCACGATCTGAATGTAATCCACGAGCGGCTTTGAAGGGTTATCGGCGCGCCAGGCGATGGTGGACTCCCGCAGGAGGGGCGGGGCGACCGGGCGAAATACTACGCCTTCATGAGGGAGGCCGGTGGTTTGCTCGGGCAAAAGGGCCACGCCGAGGCCATCGGCGACGAACTGGATGACGGTGGTCTCGCTATCGGCCTCCTGCAAAATCCTTCCGGTGAATCCGGCGGCGCGGCAGGTCTCGGCGAGCCATTCGCGCACGCCGGGATGGGTTTTCGCGGACATGCCGATGAAGAATTGCGAGGCGAGGTCGGCAAGCCTGACCCTGGCCTTTTTTGCGAGCGGATGATCGGCCGGGAGGGTGACGAGCATGGTATCTTGCGACACGCATTCGGAGAGCAAGGCGTGGCCGGACAGGGCGGGGCGGAGGCCGACGAAGCCGAGGTCGATCTTGCGGTCATCGAGGGCGCGAAATTGCTCGGCGCTGGTCATATCGAAAAGGTTGAGGGCCACACCCGGGTGGACTTTCCGGAATGCTCCCAAGGTGGCCGGGAGGAGGCCGTAGTGGATGTTTGCAACGTAGCCGATCTTGAGATCCTGGTTTTCTCCACGTTTCACGCGCTGCACGGCGGCGATGCTTTCGGCGCACATGGCGAGCAGCTTCCGGGAGTCGGATAGAAAGAGCCGCCCCTCCTCGGTGAGGGCGACGCGGTTGTTTGAGCGATCGAGCAATTGGACCCCGATTTCGTCCTCCAGATTGCGGACCTGGCGGGTGAGGGAAGGCTGAGCGAGGCGCAGCTTTGCGGCGGCTTTGGTAAAGCTCAGTTCTTCGGCGACAGCGACGAAATAACGCAGGTGACGAAGCTCCATTTGCGGGAGCATGGCGCGGGTCATAGCAAATAGCTATGACGAATGTTGCGGGGGAAATGCGTTCTTTACAGAGCCGCTGCGGACGAGGCGGCATTGCCCATAGCCTCCGACTATGACGCGGTGACGGAGGAGGTATTGGCCGGTTAGGCCGCGGGGCGCGATGCTGGGGCTGGTTCCAGTCATTGGGGGGAAAGAAGCCCCCCGGCACCCGGACCTTTGGAGCAAGCGCCATGAACAACGTCCTCAACGATTCGGAAAGGAATGCGGAAAACATCGCCCGGCGGGCGCAACCTCATTCCGCTGGACGCGGGCCGGCCGCGGCGGCAATTTTTCGCCGCATTCCCTTCGACAAAGTCAACTGGCCGATCAGTTCCTTTCTCATCGGCACCTTCATTATTTCGCTCACGCTGGTCCCGGCGTACGTCTGGCACTTCGGGATCGATTGGTTCCAGGCGGCTCTCTTTCTGGTGATGTTTTGCGCTTGCGGCTTTTCCATTACGCTCGGTTATCACCGGCTCTTCTCGCATCTGACGTTTCAGGCGCATTGGAGCGTGCGGCTGTTTACGCTGATTTTCGGCGCCGCGGCTTTTGAGAACTCCGCCTTGCTGTGGGCGTGTGAACACCGGTCGCATCACAAGCACGTGGATCATGAAGAGGACCCTTACAACATTCGCGAAGGGCTTTTTCAGGCGCACATCGGCTGGCTGCTGTTCAAGCTCAATCCACCTCCGCCGTTTGACAATGTCTCCGATTTGAAAAAGCAGCCAATGGTGATGTGGCAACACAGGTATGTGCAGTGGATCGGGGCGTTCGTGGCATTTGTGCTGCCGGCCGGGATTGGTTACGCATGGGGCGGATGGAGGGCGGCGCTGGGGGCCTTTCTGATCGCGGGCGTGGCGCGCGTGGTTGTGCTCCAGCACTGCACCTTCTGCATCAATTCGCTCTGCCATTACCTTGGCAGGCAACCGTATTCGAAGAGATGCAGTGCACGCGATTCGTGGCTCGCGGCGCTGGTGACGTTTGGCGAGGGTTATCACAACTATCATCACGAATTTCCGTACGATTATCGCAACGGCGTAAAGCCGTGGCAGTTTGACCCGACGAAGTGGATTATCTGGACGCTCTCGAAGGCCGGGCTCGCGGATCATTTGAGGCGCACTTCCGCGGAGAGGATTGTCCTGGCTCAACGGGAGGCTTCCAGCATCGCATCCGAGGCAAAGACGACGGGCGTGCAGTCGGCGGAATCAAAACCGGCGATGGATACTTCCCAGAGTGTCGCCGACCATTTTTATCAGATCAGTCAAGTAACCCCGGGCTAATAACCGCCCACAACAAACCTATC
Organism: Chthoniobacteraceae bacterium; assembly: GCA_049521415.1. Taxonomy (GTDB): domain Bacteria; phylum Verrucomicrobiota; class Verrucomicrobiia; order Chthoniobacterales; family Chthoniobacteraceae; genus DATAXI01. The sequence continues at coordinate 10,809 of JBEKOV010000003.1, read as the reverse complement.
ACCACCATGCTCTCCATACTCATCTCGCTCGTCATCGCAGGACTCGTCCTTTACATCATCTATTTCATTGTTGGGATGTTCATCAAAGGACAGCCTTTGCAGATCATAGGGTTTGTCCTGGGTCTTCTCTTTTTGCTCGATGCCCTGCGCGCTTTTCACGTCGTTGCGATTTGAACGGCGATTTGCGAATAGCTTTCGGCTATCGGCCTGACGCCGAGGAGGTATTGGCGGGATCGGCGGGGCACGGTGATTGTTGACTCCATGAAACATACAATCTTCAACTTAAGCGCGGCGGCCGCGCTGGCATTCGCTATTGGCGGCGCGGGTCAGACCGCTCTCGGCCAGGCAAGCGATCAAATAACAACGGGGGAAACACCCCAATCCACCAAGTACGATCAAAGCGGAACACCGTCGAAGGGTGACAAATCATACGATAAGACCAGTGACAAGGCCGCGCGGGAAGATACGTCGCAGGGTGACAAATCGTATGACAAAACCAGTGACAGGGACACGAGGGAAGGGGCGACCCAGAGCGACAAATCGTACGACAAAACCAGCGACAGGGACACGCAGAAAGCGGCGTCCCAGGTTGAGAAATCGTATGGCGATACGAATGACACCTCCGCGGCGGGCGCCTATCGATCAGAGGACGCGGTGAAAGGGAACAGCGACGCGATCAGCCAGGGTGTCCGGCAAACAGATCGAAGCCAGGCAAGCCAGCAGCAGGCTCCGGCGCTCGCAGTCCAGGGGAATATGGCCAATCATTACGACGGACGCTGGTCTTCGGCCAGCAGCCACAGTGATTGGGACCAGCAGACGGACCATCAGTGGAACAACCATGACTATCGGTGGTACGACGGCGGCTGGTTGATTATCGATACCGGCTATGCCGCGCCCGGTTACAATACGACTGACTCGGTTCCAGCCGATGTCCAGACGAGCCTGGCCCGGCAGGGATATTATGACGGTCCCATCGACGGGTACATAGGCAGAGGCACGCGCCACGCGATAGCCCATTATGAGTCGGACAAGGGATTGCAGGTAAATGGCCGCATTGACGGGCCGTTGCTCGTATCGCTCGGGCTGCAATAATCGTTCAACTCCGAAAATATAAAGAGGGCCGGATGTGTTCACCATATCCGGCCCTTTTCTTTCGCGAGAAAGGATTCCGCCAGGCGGTCAGAACAGACCGCAAAGCAACAGCCCGATAAAGACGAGCAGAGTGACGCTGAGCCAGCCGCTCAGATAAAAGCCCCACCTTTTTGCATAGGGCCAGACGGGCAAGGCGCCGATGATCATTCCTACCATCGCTAAAATCAAAATTCCTTTGGCCGGCATCACGTACTCTAGTTGCGAAGTTTCAACATGTCGTTGCTTATTCTGATAATATATGGCTTCACATCGCCACCAGGCCACGGAGGACCCATCGGGGATAGCTGTTGCCCTTGGAATCTCTCCATCGGACGACCTCGAATTCGATATAATCATCCACGTGGGTCTCGAATTCCCGATCCGGATGGTCGGCATCCCGCACGGAACTCCAGTCCCGAAGAGGGAGGCGAAGGACGTGATACCCGGCGGTACTGGGGTCGGGCAAGCCTTTGGCCAGTTCGTTCAAATGAGACAGGCTGAAGAGTTTCATGCAATGCGCCGGCGTCGCAATCAGCCTCGGCCTTTATTTGAGACACGGCGTTCCATCGATTTATGAGCGGTAAGTTTTCCGTGCTTGGCGGTGAGGCGTTCTCCTCTCGGATTGGCATTCCTTGCCATATCCGGATTTCCTTTGGATTTTGTGGGACGTTTCGGCATGTGGGCACGTTACTTCCATTGTCAGTGTGTTTCGAGGGCTTTTTGCGCGGCGATGCGGCGCGATCGACTGGATGATAGCTAATAGCTATCGGAATATTGGGGAAGAAGACCTTATTTCAGAGGGAAAACGCGCCAGGTTGCCCGGTTCATAGCTTTCGGCTATGGGGCGGACGCCGAGGAGGTATTGGTCGAATCCGCAAGCGTGCTCCATACTCTAGCAGGTTTAGGAAGTCGGGGGAGAGCCCCACGTTTTCCGGACTTTTAGAAGCACCTGGAGGTTGAAATGAATGACGAAAATCGCGCGGAGGCCCTGGAGAAAATCTTCACCGGGATCGAGGGTTTCGACGACATCACGCGCGGCGGACTGCCGCTGGGGCGGACGACGTTGTTGATGGGCGGCCCGGGTTCCGGAAAAACGGTCCTCGCGCTTCAGATGCTGGTCGGCGCATCGCGGCACCACGGGACGCCGGGCATTTTTGTCGCGTTTGAGGAGAATGCGCGGCAGGTGGCGGCGAACGGGGAGACCTTCGGCTGGGACATGCGCGAGCTTGAGAAGAATCGATTGTTTTTCGTTGATGCCTGCGTGCGCTCGGATGTGGTGAAGTCCGGGTCGTTCGACCTGACCGGGCTGCTCGCGGTGCTGGAGGCGAAGTCGAGCGAGATGGGAGCGAAGCTGATCGTGTTCGACGCGATCGACGTGCTGCTGAGCCTGCTGGACGATCCCGCGGCCGAATCCCGCGAGCTTTACCGGCTTCACGAATGGCTGACGCGTCATGAGCTGACCGGCATTCTTACGACGAAGGTCGAGGAGGGTGAGCCGGCGATCTCGTCGCGCTATGGGTTCATGCCGTTCATGGCCGATTGCACGGTGCTGCTGAGCCAACGAGTGGCGGATCGCATGGCGGTGCGCGCGATTCGCGTGCTGAAGTATCGCGGCTCGCCGCACGTGCTCAATGAGGTGCCGTTTGTCATCGGACCGGGGGGTGTGGAAATCGGTTCCTCGAACGGAGTGCATCCGGAGCCGCAGCCTTTTGACGACAAGATATCGACGGGCGTCGAACGCCTGGACGAGATGCTCTGCGGGGGTATTTACCGGGGGACCAATGTCTTGATCACCGGGAGCTCCGGCGGCGGCAAGTCCACGCTCGCGGGCGCCTTTATCGAAGCGGCCTGCCGCCGCGATGAACGCGCGCTTTTCATATCCTTTGACGAAAATTCCCGGGATATTGTGCGCGATCTCGCCACGATGAGCATCGACCTGGCGCCTTATCTGGACAGCGGCCTGCTGCGGATGGAGGCGGTGCGGACGGAGGCGTCTTCCTCGGAGGAGCATTTCATGCACATCAAGCGCATGATTACCGAGCAACACCCGCGCTGTGTCGCGATCGACCCTCTCTCGGCGCTCGCACGCGTCGGGGGCGGTCTCGCGGCCCGGGCTGTGGCCGAGCGGTTGATTTATCTTTGCCGGAACAAGGGAATCACCGTTCTCTTTACCAGCCTGCTGGAAGGGAGCGACCCGCACCTGGAGACCACGACGCTCCATGTCTCGACGATTTCCGACTCGTGGATCCAGATTTCGTACGCGCTGCTGGACGGGGAGCGCAACCGCGCGCTCTCGATCATCAAATCGCGCGGCTCGAAGCACTCGAATCAACTGCGCGAACTGGTTTTCAGCGACTTGGGTATCACGCTTACCGATCCATACACGGCCGGCGGCAAGGTGCTGATGGGCACGTTGCGGCTCGAGAAGGAAAGCGCCATGCACGTGGATGGGGGAAACGGATCATGAGCGATGCCCTCGATACAGGCGGCGAGCCGAAGGGGGCCTATGTCTTCCGGCTCTATCTCGCGGGCGGGGCGCCGAACTCCGTGCGGGCGTTTGCGAATCTGTACGCGATCTGCCGGAAGCATTTCCCCGGGAGCCATCGCATCGAGGTGATCGATGTCCTGAAAGAACCGTTGCGCGCGCTGGCCGAGGCGGTCCTGGTGACGCCGACGGTAGTGAAACTTTCCCCGCTGCCGGAGCAACAGATCATCGGTGACCTGAGCGAAGAGGAGGCGGTCCTCCAGGCGCTCGGGTTGCCGCAAAAGGAAAATAAATGACTACTACGACCCATAAATCTTTTCCGAACCATTTTGAAGTGAACGACATGGCGCTTTCCCTGGCGCAGGCCGAAGACGCGCTGCGCTCGCTCACCTCCGACCAGGTGGACGCGGTCGTAGGGGCGGACGGCAAGACTTATCTCCTGCGTCCGGCCCAGGAGCACCTGCTCCAAAACGGGCGGCGGCTCAATGCGGTGATGGAGAGTGTCCCCGATGTCATCACGGTGGTGAATCGCGGAGGCACGATCATTTCCCAGAGCCCTCTGGTGACCCGCGTGCTGGGCTACGAACCGGAGGAACTGGTGGGTACAAGCATCTTCACACTCATCCGCGAGGAAGACCTGCCCGAGGCCCATTCCGCGTTCTTCAACGTGGTCGAAGGATTCGAGGGACATGCCACGGTTCAATTCAACCACCGGTCTCGCGACGGCTCGTACAGCCTGATCGAGGCGACGCTGGGAAAACTGCAAGACAGCGATCCCCCCAGCGTGGTTTTCAGTTTGCGCCCGATCAGCCGCACGTCAAGGGAGGGGATTGAAATTGAGAAGCGCGAGGCGGAATCGGCACTCGCGTCGCTGCCGAAGGATCGATTCCTGGCAATGCTCGCGCATGAGTTGCGCACGCCGCTGATGCCCGTCCTGCTCTGCGTCGGCGAAATGCAGGAGGACAAACGCTTCGCGGAGGCGGCGCCGATGCTGGCGATCATGCGACGGAACATCGAGCTGCAGGCGCGGTTGCTGGAGGAGCTGTCCGATTTCACCTCCGTGGGCCAGCACAAGGTCCGGTTGCGGCCGGAACCGATCGACGTCCACGAAGCGGTGCGATTCGTGATGGAAATCTGCCGGAGCGAGATTGCAGCCGCGGGAATCGAGGTAAAGCTGGATTTGCGGGCATCCAATAATATCGTGCTCGCGGATTCGCTGAGGCTCCAGCAGGTCATGTGGAACCTGCTCAAGAACGCCGTGAAGTTCTCGCCACCCGGCGGCAGCATCTCGATCTCTTCGGAAAATGAAGCGCCGGGCGATGTCACTCTCCTGTTTGTCGATCACGGAATCGGCATCGAACCGGAATTGTTGCCGCTGGTGTTTGATCCCTTTAAGCAGAGCGATCGGATTGTTAATCGTCAAAACTATGGCGGCCTGGGATTGGGGATGTTCATCGCCAAGGGACTGACCGAGGCCCAGGAGGGTTCGCTGATCGTGACGAGCGAGGGCCTCGGCTTCGGTACGACATTTTGTCTTACCCTCAAGCTGGCGCCGCCTGCCGGAATCGCGCAGGCAATTCCGCCGTGTATCGAATTCGGACCGACTACTTCGTGAGCGACTTACTCAAGGATGGGCTCGCCTGAGGGATCTTAACCTGCTTGGTCGCGGCTCGTTAAGGCTCAAAGAGACCCGCGAAGGCAAAGGAGCCGGGCAAGAGGGGCGTTTGACGGTTCCGCCTGTTTTACGCGAGCAGGGTGCAGAAAATGAAGTTTCGGCGCATTGCGACCTCGCTATTTGCCAAATCCATGGTAGACTCACCGGTGACTGATTCTTTCGGCGGACGTATTTTGCGTCGAGGGCCTGAACTTGTTACTGAAGCGCCGGTTTTTGCTGTCATCGGTCGTTTTGAGGCATCAGTCAGAGGTAAATTATGAATTTTGATATTAACGAAGCACGTGAAATTATTGAGGCGGCGAAAAAGAGGGGAGCAATCCGGGTAGCCGGCAGTGAGCAGGCGCCCGCTCCCCGGGCATCGGAGAAACAGGCGGCACCCGCCATTTTGCCGGAGTGGCTCCGAAATGAAATCGATGCGCCGTCTGCCATTGCAAAGCCGGTTGTTTCTCCTCAATGGCGTTCGGAGTAAGGCGCCGGTGTTATCTCCTGAAGAATCCAACTGTTGCAACTGCGCAGGACCCCGAGGCGCGCGGGAGGCGCCAACCCATCGATGATCTCAACTTATTTAGACCTCACTGTTCGGGTGGGATGCCATCTCGATTATGAATGTTCGGTGCCGACTCCGGCGGTGTTTGTGATCCGGCCGCGGCTGGATGAAAACCATCTGGCGACCTCCGAGCAACTGGTAGTGAGTCCGGGGCTGGCGTTGCAGGAATTCCAGGATGTACACGGGAATACGGCGTGCCGGACGACGCTGGCGCCGGGGTTGAATACGGTGGTGCATGACGCGCTGGTGTTGGTGGCTTCGGCGCCGGAGGAGATGCCGGTACACGAGCAGGTGACGCCGATCGGCGAGCTGCCGGCGGAGATTTTGCGTTACGTGCTGCCGAGCCGGTATTGTGACTCTGACAAGCTGCTGGAATTCGCGTGGGATCACTTCGGGCAAATCGAAAACGGATATCGGCGGGTGCAGGCGATCTGCGACTGGGTTCACACGAATATCCAGTATCGATTCGGCTCGGGGCGGCCTGATTTGTCGGCGTCGGACATTATTGGGCGCCGGTACGGGGTGTGCCGGGATTTTGCGCATTGCGTGATCGCGCTGTGCCGGACTTTTAATCTGCCGGCGCGGTATGTGACGGGGCATTTGCCGGATATCGGTTATGTGGATTCGGGGTCACCGGGCGATTTTCATGCGTATTGCGAGGTGTATCTGGGCAGGAAGTGGTGGACGTTTGATGCGCGGTTTAATCGGCCACGGATCGGGCGGATCAAGATGTCGCACGGGCTGGATGCGGTGGATGGGGCGTTTGGGACGATTTACGGGGAAGCCAAGTTGACGTATTTTGAGGTTTGGAGTTACCAGGTGGCCGCGGGCGGGGTGGCGCTGGGGGAGGCGAGGGATATGTCGAAGCGGCTGGATGGAACGGCGGTTGTGAGGCGGTCGTGATTCGATGATTGGAGAACTGGGTCCTGCCGGGCGCGTCGATGGCGACGACGCATCCGTTCGAGCGAAATCCGGCGCTTAAGCGAGCCGGGTGAGGGCTTTGGCCTGGTCTTTTCTGCCGGCGGCGTAGGCTTGGAAGACTTTTTGGATTTCGTCGCGGACGCGGCGGAAGATGAGGAGTTTTTGTTGATCGGAGCCGGTGGCGCGGGCGGGGTCGTCGAAGCCCCAGTGGTAGCGGTTGAGCTGGCCGGGGAAGATGGGGCAGGCCTGATCGGCGTTGCCGCAGACGGTGATGACGGTCTCGACGTTCCGGGTCAGGAAGGTGTCCATGTGTTTGGAGGTGTGACCGGAGATGTCGATGCCGATTTCTTTCATGACCTGGATGGCGAAGGGGTGGACGTAACCGGAGGGTTTTGAGCCGGCGCTGGCGACTTCGATCAAATCGCCGGCGGCGGCGCGGAGGATGCCCTCGGCGATGTGGCTGCGGCAGGAGTTGCCGGTGCAGAGGATGAGGGTGAGGGGGGGAGTCATTGGCGGTGCGTCAATTGGATTTCGAGTGAGAAGGGTGACAGAATTGCTGATTGATGAAGTGAGATTGCTGATTGAAGAGATCGCGGGTGGCGGGGGATACGCCCCGCCCGCATCCCGGGCGGGAAGCGCTGCGGGCAGGCAGCGAGCGGGTTGATCTTCACATAAGGTGGGCGATTCTCTTGAGGCGGGATGTTTCGCGTTAGCAGGATTATCGGTGGGGTACGGAGCAGCAGCCGGGCTCGCGGAGGGCGCAGCAGGCGGGGACGGCGAGGAGGGCGCCGAGGATGGGGGCGAGGATGTATAGCCAGAGATGCTGGAGGTGGCCGCTGAGGAGGGCGGGGGCGATGGAGCGGGCGGGATTCATGGAGGCGCCGGAGATGGGGCCGGCGAACATGGCTTCGAGGCCGATGACGGAGCCGACGACGATGCCGGCGGTGATGCCTTTTTCTTTGGCGCCGGTGGAGACGCTGAGGATGACGAGCATGAGGAAGAAGGTGAGGATGGTCTCGAGGATGAAGGATTGGATGTCGGAGCCGGCGGGGAGGGTGGCGCCGAGATTCGGATGGGTGGGGAAGAGGAGGCGGAGGGTGGCGCTGGCGGCGAATGCGCCGGCGAGTTGCGCGGCGATGTAGGGCGGGACGTCGCGGCCCCGGAGGCGGCGACCGGCGAAGAAGCCGAGGGTGACGGCGGGGTTGAGGTGTGCGCCGGAGATTTCGCCGAAGGCGTAGATCATGGCGAGGACGATGAGGCCGAAGGTGAGGGCGACGCCGACGTGGGTGATGGCGCCGCGGCTGACCTGGTCGATGATGATTGCGCCGGTGCCGGCGAAGACGAGGCCGAAGGTGCCGAGGAATTCGGAGAAGAGGCGTTTGGGCAGAGGGATCATTTGCGGCCTTTTGCTTTTGCGGAACAGGAGAGCCAATTTAACGAGGGCTGGAGTGCGCGGAGACGCTTGATGTCTCTTTTGAAGACGGAGTGCGTCTGAACGCAGTCCTGGAGGCAGCGGAGGTTTGCACTGAGTTCGGGGGAGCGTTTGTTCGGGAGGCGGTAGAGCATCCAGTTTGCGCGCCTGGTGGAATCGACGAGGCCTTTGGTCTTCAGGTAGGCGAGGTGCTTGGAGATTTGGACCTGGGTCTTGTCGAGAAGCCGCTGAAGATGGCAGACGCAGAGGTGGTCTGTGGCGGCGAGGAGGTTGAGGATGCGGAGGCGGGTTTCGTCGCAAAGGCATTGGTAGATGACGATCAGCTCGGCGGAATCGTGCGCGGGGGGGCGGCGACGGGTTTGCATGGGATGCGGAATCGCACTCGATGCATGCGGGGTCAAGTATAATCCGATTTGGATATATACGTTTACGAGGATTGGCTGGCTGAACGGTGCGGACGTCGATCCTGGTGTTCTGAGGTTGTGAGATGAGAGGGGGAAGGTTTTGAGCCGGAGGGGAAGCTGATGCGTGGTTTGCGGCTCACCGGGAGCCAGCCGAAGCGTAGTATGGAAGGCAAGAATTCCCTTGAAATTATATCAGATTTGACATATCGTCAGGAATGGGCAAACCGCTAAGATGGCTCGCAGGGGAGGTGAAAACCCCTCCGATGAGCCTTGAGGCCCGGCGTGAATTTGGATTGCTGTTGAGGCAATTGCAGGAGGGGGAAGTCCTTTTCCTGCCGCATTCACGTCCGATGCCCTCGATCGGCAAGGCCTGTCACGAATTGCGAGTACACGACCAGAATAAAACGTGGCGCCTTTTTTACAAAATTGACGACGAGGCAATTGTGATTCTTGACGTTGCGGAAAAGAAAACCCAGCAGACACCGAAGGCAATGATCGATATCTGCAAAAAGAGAAGAAAGAGCTATGAAGAAGCCAAGTGCAAAAAATTCAAAAGTTGAAAGCGAGTGGGTCGAGGGATCGGTCCAGGACTTTCTGGAGCTTTCTGACGCTGACATGCTGATGATCGAGACTCGACTTGCGGCAAGCAAACTACTGAAGGCGACTCGACAACAAAGCAAACTGACGCAGCAGAAGGTGGCGGAAAGATTGCGGACCAGTCAATCCCGATTGGCCAAAATGGAGGCAGGCGATTCGTCCGTGTCGCTTGATCATTTGCTTGCGCGCCTTCAATGGGAAATGCCAGGAGTACCGCTGCCCCGAGGGCTTAACTTCCCACCCAGCACCCCCGCCCGGCCCCGCGCCTCACTGCGCCCAGTTCATCCATTGCGCCCATGTCCGCGGGGCCGGCTGTGCCACCCACGCGTGCGATTGAAGCGGAGACGGTGGGACAAAGATTGTCTTACCCCCGGCGGTTTCTGCTTTTTGCGGCTTATTTTTTTCCTTATGAGGGTGGGACATGGTGCAGAACACGCAGAAATGGCCGGGGGAGCAGCTTCCGGGGCGATATTCGCGCCCGCCGCTGGAGCGGATGATGAGGCTGCACGAGCGGCTGAAGGCGCGGGAGTTCCCGAATTGCCGGAAGCTGGCGTCGGAGATGGAGGTGTCGGCGAAGACGATCCAGCGGGATATCGATTTTATGCGGGACCGGCTGGGGCTGCCGATCGAGTATGACGCGCTGCAGTTCGGGTTTTATTATACGGAGCCGGTGACGAATTTCCCGAGCATCGAGGTGTCGCAGGGGGAGATCATCGCGCTGTTTGTGGCGCGGAAGGCGCTGGAGCAATACCGGGGGACGTCGTTCGAGCGGTCGCTGCGGACGGCGTTTCAGAAGATCAGCGACGGGCTGCGGGAGAAGGTGGATTTCCAGTGGAGCGACCTGGAGTCTGCGGTGTCGTTCCGGGGGCTGGGGACATCGGCGGCGGATATCGATCTGTTCGAGTGCGTGAGCAAGGCGGTGATCGAGTCGCGGGAGATTGAGTTTGAGTACAAGAAGGCGAAGAGCGCGGCGTATGAGGCGCGGCGGGTGCGGCCCTATCACCTGGGGTGCGTGTCGGACCAGTGGTATTTGTTCGGGTTTGACCTGGCGCGGGGGCAGATACGGACGTTTGTGCTACAGCGGATGCGGGGGGCGCGGCGGACGGCGGCGCGGTTCCGGAAGCCGGCGGATTTTTCGATCAACAAGCATCTGAGCGGGAGTTTTGGGGTGTTCTCGGGGCACGGGCATTATGCGGTGCGAATCCGGTTCGATGCGCTGGCGGGGCAATTGGTGAGCGAGCGGCGGTGGCACGGGTCGCAGAAGATCAAGCAATTGCCGGGAGGCGGGGTGGAGATGCGGATGGAACTGGGGAGTCTGGAGGAGGTGGAGCGGTGGATCCTGAGCTGGGGGAAGAGGGCGCTGGTGCTGGGGCCGCGGGAATTGGTGGAGAGGATACGGGGGACGGTGCGGCTGCTGGATGGGGCGTATGCGAAGGAGTGAAGGGAAGGGGGGAGGGGAGATTGCTAATTGCCCTTTGGCAGGCTCAGGGCCTGACGGCTAGAGCATTTTCTATTTAATCTGAAGCATATTGGGCATGATGAAGGAAGTGGAGGCATTCGGAGGCTGAGAAGCAGTTGAGGGCGTGGGCGATTGCCTTGACGAGGTCATCGAAGGTT
>JBEKOV010000002.1:0-81742 GCA_049521415.1 Chthoniobacteraceae bacterium | reverse complement strand
TGCTGGTCGCCGTTTTGCAGGTAGGCGTTCGCGGTCGCAAGGAGGGCCATCGCATTCTTCGTTTGATCAGCGCGCGCGGATTGGATCAGCGACTTGTACTCGGCCATGCCAAAACTTCCCGCCGACCGTTTCTCGTTCAATCGCATATCGCCACTGTAATCGGCCAGGCGAAATCCCGCGGGCATCACCACGCGCCACGAAACATTCTCCATCGGCACCCCGAGCACCGGCCCGCACAACTCGATGCCGCCGCGCTGCGCTTCCGGCACGGCATAGACCATGCGAATCGCCGCGCGGCTCCCCTCCCCCACTCCCGGCGACACATTGAAGAGATAATCATCGCTGTCGCGCACGACCGGCACGCTTACGCCGTTGATGAATGTGTTGATCAATTGCGCGTGATCCGGCAGCCGCGCGCGAATGGTGCTGTTATCAATCGCCTCGGCGTCGAACACCGCCGCGGTCAAAAACGGTCCTTCCGGCGAAAAAAGCGTGGTCATCGTCGCCTTGGTGATGCGCACCTTCAGCGCGCCCGCGAGATCGTGCTGGCGCACGGCCACCGTCAGCGGCCCTTCCGGATCGGCGACGCGGAAGCAAAGCGCGGGCACGCTCAGATCGCCCCGATCCTCCAGGTCCGTGGGAACGCCGCTCCAATCAACACGCTCCCACCCGCGCGGCGCGTTGGACGCGTCCAGCTCCAGCCGCTCGCTGCCGCGCACGGCCACGAACAGCGTCACCTGCCGCGCCCCTTCGAATTCCGGGTTCAAAATAGTCTCGTTGCCCCCGTCGCCCTGCTCGCCTGCGGATTCGCCCTGGAATTCAATGCGCGCGTCGGTCTCCCCGATGATCCCGCGCTGGAATTTGATGTCCCACTCGTCTCGCGAATCGGCGACCTTCACAAAATCGCTCACCGCCGGCCCGGTGGCGCGGACCGTGCGGGCCTGCGCGGCGGTCAAGCCCGGCAGCCGGACGCGCGTCTGTTTGACCGAGGCGTTCTCTACCTTGTAGCGCACCGCGATGCGCGAGAGCGTTTGCCCCTCGCGAATCGTCACCTCCTGCAACGCCTGCGCCGTCACCCACGGATCGAGCGCTTCGATCGCCACGCCCAGCTTGTAATCCTGCACCAGGAGCCGGAAGTAAAGGACCGTCGGGCGCAAATCGCCCATCGCCTGCGGATCCAGTTGCGACACGTTCTCGCGCGTCACGGCCCGCAGCCGCAGACCCTGCTCCGGCACGAGCAGCATCTCGCCCGTCTGGCGCGTCGCTTCGCGAATCTGGAAACGCGGCACAACCCACTCCGCCTGCGGATGAGGCGCGCCGCCGGTAAGCGTCAGCGCGAAAGTTTGCGTGCCGATGGTGCGCCCGTTGAGCTGCATGGTGATGATGTGCTGGCCGGTCGCATCGGATTCCGTCCATTGGCTCAGCGCGTCCCCGCTCAGCGCCTCGACTTCCAGGCCGTCGGGCAGCGGGAAGCTTAGGCTGAAAATTCCAGCCCGCGTAATCTCGACGCTCATATCCACCGCCAGCACGATGCGGTCGTCGCCGAGTGAAAGCGTCTGCTTCGTCGTCACGCGCACCTCGGGCGCGACGGGCGCCACCCTCAGCGCCACCCCGCCGCCCGCCGCGCCGTAACGATAGACATCCTGCAGGACCGCCACCGGTTGCCCGCTCTGATCCCGCGGAATCATCGTGGAATCAAAATCCTCGATATTGATGGCCGAGACCCCGCGCGGCTGCACCGCCTCCGCCTGCGCATCGTTTCCAAACGCCAGCCCGATCATCCCGATTTCTCCCGCCGCGCCCTCAACGCGCATCGGCTCGAGGTCCACGTTGGCCGGCAGCGCTTCGATGCCAGATTGCGTCTCGATGTCGAAATTGAACGCGTCCGTCTGCGGCGGCTCGACGGACACGCTCAACTTCCGCGTCTGCGGATCGAAACGCCAGTCGCCGACCGGCCCATTCTTCACATCGCCGACCGTAAAGCCCGCGGGCACGTCAAATTGCAACTCGGAGACGCGGCCTTGCGCCGGCCTGATCGTGACGCGGTGATAGCCGTTCACCACGCCGGGGCCGGGAATGTAAAGATTCGCCAGTTCCGCGTAAAACTGTGTCGCCTCGGTCGCGGCGTCGCGCCGCTTCGGGCTGAAGTTGATCGTGGCGGATTCGGCTGGCGCCAGGATGAGCGTCGCGCCGCTCTGAGCTGCCGCCAACCCTGTCGCAGCCAGCACGCTCACCGCGGACGGCGACCCGAATTCCCATCCCGCCTGATCCAGGAGAATGGTCACCCGCTGCACGGCGGCGACTCCCGTCGGCATCGGGATGCCCTGCGAAAGGTCCGGCGCCGGCATCTCGAATTTCGCATGGGCTGTGAGCAGGCCGTCGCGCAGCGCCGCGACGAAATACGCCGTCCGGCCATCCTGAAGGACTTTTGCAACGCGCAAGCCATCGCTTTGGAAATCGGTCAGGACAGCCGGCGGATTTAGCAGCAGAAAACTGTCGCCCGCAACGCCGCGCGCGGAGAAATCGATCTCGCCGTACAATCGCTCCTTCTGGATTTTCCATGTCTGGACGATGGTTTCCGCGCTCAAGCCCTCGCCCTGCGGGACAGCCGCCGCGCGCGCAATCGGCGCAATGGCAATCAACGCTGCCGCCACGATCAACGGCGAGAGCGCCGCGCCTCGCATCGCCCCTCCCGCCCCTCCCGCTCCACGCTCTTTCAGCCGCGCGCGCAACAAGACGGCCAATCCCCGAATGGCCGGCAGCGCCGTGATCAACGCGCCAATCGCTGCCGCCGCGAAGAAAAGAATCGCGCCGCCGCGCTGCGCCAGCAGTCCCATGCTCAACAGCGCCGCGCCAGTCGCGCAAACGCCCGCCTTCCTCTGCCCCGCCCTCATCAGGCAGAGCAGCGCGTGCGCGAGCAATGCCGCGCCGGCAACGCCCGCGATTACTCCCCGCCACGAAATCATCGCCCTCCACGGCGGCAGATTCGCGACGTTGATCGTAACGGTATCTCCCGCCGGAATCATCGTCGCGGAGTAACTCACCGTCCGCGAATTCACGCGCCTGTGCGAGAACGCATCGGCGCCCATATTGATCGCGATGAACATCGCCAGCGCGCACATCAGCAGGCCCGCGATTTGCCGCCACGCCCGCGCACGCCGCAGCAATGCGCCCGCCGCCGCCGCAACCGCGAGCAGCGCCGGCAATCCCGCTCGTCCGCGGCTCGATATCCACTCGAAGCCGCTCTCCGTCAGGTTCGGCCCGCGCAGTTGCGCGGTGCCTCCGCGCGGCGCCGGCAGCCGGTCCGGATCGCTCCGCACGGTCCATTGACTGATGACCGCCGGCGCCAGCAGCTTCGGCGCTTCCAGCGTCAGGCGCGCGGCGTGCGTCGCGATCTGGCCAAGCCGCAGCACAACCTCCGCGGGATCGTTCGGATTCAGCCGCGGCGGCAGCGGGATCAGCGTTTCATCGCCGTCGGCCCGCGCATTGACTTCCTGGCCGTCCACGCGCGCCTCCCACAATTTCACGCCGTCGGGCAGCACCATGCGCAGTGCCTTTTGGCCGCGCGTCTTTACAAAAATGCGCGCCTCCGTCACCACCTCGCCATCGCGCGAGATTTGACTCGAGAGCCTCGCGTAATCGACCACTTGATCCGCCGTGTCCGCGGGCTGATACCATTGAACATTCATTTCCAGCGCAAAGGGCCGCGCGGTATATTGATAGATGGCCAGCGATGGCGCGCTCGTGAGCAGCCGGTATTCGGCGGGCAATTCCTGGGGCTCGAGTTTCAGCAAGCCCCCCTCGGCCTTCTCGATGTCGAATTTCACTTCGAGCGGGCTCACCACCTGGATGTAGCCGCGCTCTTCCTGCACATTGAGCGGGCGTACTTCGCCGGGATCGATCGTCCCGCCCCGCGCGCTCATCGGCTGCTCGAATGTCACCAGCAGCGTCGCCGGACCCAGCACGGGATGGTGCAGCGGAACGACGATCACATCCCCCTCCCGCCGCCACTCGCGCTGCGCGTTCTGGCCCACCACGTCGATATTGCCGGCGGATTTCGGCACCGCGATTCGCCATTCGTTCACCGGCGCCCCGACCACCAGGCAATTGATCAACACGCTTCCATAGACCATCCCCTCCTTCAGCGAGTAGAGGTGGAACACGTCGGCCTGCACGCTCTGGCCCAGCGCCTCGATCCCAAGCGTCGCGCTCCAGCCGGGCTCGCGCAGCCGGAAGGCTTGTTGCAGGCCCGCAACCTGGTCGGGAAAATAACTCACCGGGACTTCGGCGAGATTTTCGGTTGTCTTCGGCGCGATCCGATAACCCGCAATCGAAATGATGCCGATGTCTCCGCGCACCGATTTCGCGCCCGGGTACAGCAGCGGCGGCAATTTCCAATCGCCGGCTGCCGCGGGTTCGTTTTTTTCCAGACGCAGGTGCAGGAGCTGGCGGCCGTCGACCGCATCGGAGAAGATGATCTTCAGGTTTCTCCCGCCGCCATTCGCCTCGGTCGCGGGCACGTAATCCGCCAGCGATTCCCCGGTCACGGACACGACGGAGTAATCCGCCGGGATCGTCATCGACCAATCGCGGAGCGGCGCCTCGCGGATATCGAGTTCGATGTCCGCATTGATGGCCCGCACGGTCTCCGCGATTTCGTAAGTGGCGATTTGCGAGACATTGACCTCGGGCGCGATCTGGTCCGCGGCGATCCGGTAGCCGTATTCGGCGGAGGCGAAGCGATACACGAGCACCTGCCGGACGTTATCGAGCGGACTTCCCGGGAATTGCTCGGGAGCCAGTTGCATCATGCCAGTGGCGTCGGTGACCTCCAGCCGGACCGCGCCGTCATTCGAGACGCGGATATAGCCGGAATGCCGCACCGCTCCCTCGGGCGTGAACCGCAACGGCTCGGCCGTGATCGGGAATGTGCCGAGCGCGACTTGGCTGCGAATGACGAAGTCGCCACTGTTCTCGATGGGCCTGCTTAGCCGGATATCGAGTACGCGCTGCTTCGGCCCGGGCTGCACGGTCCAGCCGACGATATTCGCGCCTTCGACGCTCAGGATTTCTCCCGGCCCATTGAGCAATAGCTTCACGCCCGGCATCTTCCCTTGCAGAATGCGCAGCGTGATGCGCGAGGTCTCGCTCAGCAGGCCCGCGCCGACATGCACGTCAGTCTGCTCATTGCCGGTGAAGAAAAGCGTGCCCTCGCCGGTCTCGCGCGCGGGCTTCCATGCCAGCGCCGCGTGGCCATCGGCGGGCAGGAATCCCCGCCATGCCTGCGCCGCCGCCCCCGGTACCACGGAAGCGGATGCATCAAATTGCACTGGGCCCCGCAGGCCCTCCAGGAACACCGGCACCACGACGCCGCCCGGCATCTGGAAATCGATTTTATGCCAGTCGCCATTCTCCTCCACCGCCGCGGAAAAAGTGAGACTGATCGGGATGACACCCGTGCGGTCAAAGGCAATCTGGTAGATAAATCCCTCACCCTCGCGCGCTAGCTCCACATGCCAGCCGTCGCCGGCCGCCAGATCGCTTAGCGCCGCGCGGCCCGCCAGCAATGGCAGGCGCGCATTCGTGGCGCTCACTTGCGCCTGCGCCGTGAGAGTAAAGGTCATGCTGTCCCCGCTGTCGTTGAGCTTCCCCGTCAATTGCGCTCCCTCCAGTTCCGCATCCGGCTGCGCGCCCCCGCGCTGCGCCAGCGTCACATCCAGGCTGCCAGCGCCCGTGGAATAAAATTGCTGGATTGAATGCGGACCATCCTGCGACCCGAATGGCAACAGCCCCGCCGCATTCGTCACCTTCAAGTCCGCCCGCGCATCCGGGATCAGCTTGATCGTCTCGGAAAATCCCGACGCGTCTCCCGCCGTTGCGATGAGCGGCCTGATGGTTCCGGGAATCTCCGGTTTATCGAGCCGCGTTTCGACAGTGACATCCAGTTCCTTCGGCGCAGCCTTCCCCTCCTCGATCGCTGGCCGCAGATCAAGGAACCGCGCCGAACTCCCGGCCCCCTGCCTCACCGCCCAATCGCGAAGACCGTCGCCCGTAACCGCAATCACCTCCCCGCTCCCCGCAAGCCCGAGAGTCAACACATCCGGCCTCCCCTGCATCACAATCAATTTGACCTTCATTTCCCCCGTCACCGCATCCGCTCCCGCATGGATCACGTCATCCACCGTCGCCGAAAAAAACAGCGGCGCCTTCGGCTGCAAACCGTGAGCCTCCACAACGATGCTCCCCCCATCCGGCGCAAGCCCCGTGGTAACAGTGGCATTAGTCGCCGTATCCGCCCGGGATAAAACGGGACTAAGTAGAGAGACAATGGTAAGTAAGATTAAGTGACTTGTTTTCATAAATTGAATCGTCTCGCGTATTATGGTGTTCAAAAAGTTTATGTAGCCGCCCTCCTGCCCGCAACGCTTCCGGCCCCTACGGGATGCGGGCGGGCGTCCTTTGGGTCGTTTTCGTCCTTTATGTCCTTTATGTCCTTTCTCCACAAAATACGGCTACCGTATTTCTTGAAACGCCCCGCTACCAAATAGTGACCGAGTTATCGGAAACTCAGGAGAAGGTTATACTTAAACTGTATTCTTTGTTTCCTTTGCTTCCTTCTGTTTAATTTTCTCACTTCTGTTCCCCGCTCATGTGGCGGGTTTCTTCGTACATGGTTGCCAAATCCTGCACGCGCGGCTGATCCGCATAATGACCGCGAATTTGCCCGACGATCGGCGCCAGCGCATCCAGGTTCACATTGTAAGCCCCCGCCCCGCCGCGCAATTTCTCCGCCAGCAGCGAGGCAATCCCCGCCAGTTGCATCGACGGCGAAGCCTTGTCCAGCGCCGGCGCGTTCGCATCGTAGGGAATGGTCCACGATTCCTCGACCATCTGCCCGCTCGCCGGATCGCGGAAGCGGACGGACACCTCGCCGATCTCCCCCTCGCCTTCCGGCAGCACCTGCACCTGGTACAGCGCCACCGCCGCTTCCTCCGCGGCCAATTGCGCGGTCGTCACCTTGTCGTTGCGGAAATCCTCCGTATTGAGCCGATGCTTCTCGAAACCGATCAGCCGGTAATTCCCGACGCGGTCCGGATTGAACCGCACCTGCATCTTCACATTTTCGGCCGCTGGCCGGAACGCGCCGGCCAATTCGCTGGCGAAACCCGCATCCGCATCCTCCGGCTGATTCAGAAAATAATAGCGTCCGCCGCCCTTCCGCGTCAGCGCCTCGAGCATGTCGTCGTCCAGCCCGCTCGCCCCAACGCCGCAAGCGTCAAAGGAGAGCCCCTTTTCCCGCAGTTCCGCCACCACCTTCGAGAGCTGGTCCGGATCGGCGTCGCCGAGATTCGCCGCCCCGTCGGTGAGCATGATGACGCGATTCTGCGCGCCCGCCTGGAAATGCCGCAGCGCAAGCTGCCCCGCCAGCTTGATCGCCTCTTCCATATTGGTCCCGCCCTCCGGCGGAGTCCGCTTGACGATTTCGACCAGCTTCCCGGCCTGGTCCCCCGGCACCGCCTCCGCGAGCAGCCGCGGCTGGCGCGCAAAGCCAATGAGCGTGATCGAATCATCCGGCCCGAGCAGCGAGGCCAGCACCTGCATGGCGCGTTGCACCGATGCCGCACGATCCTCCCGCTCCATCGACCCCGACGTATCCAGCAATACCGTGAGCCGCAGCGCCTGTCCCACGCCGCGCCCGGTCGCCGCGACCTTCATCGCGATGCGGACAAGGTTGCGCTGTTGAAGCAGAGGATGCGCCGCCTGCTCGATATGGCAGGCGATCTTCTCCCCCGTCGCCGGCGCGGGATCGCCATAATCGAACGCATTATAAAACTCCTCCGGCCGCACCGATTCAGGATCCGGCAACTGTCCCTGCGCAAGCATCGCCTTCGCGAGCAGGAACGAAACATCGCTGACATGCAGCGAGAACGTCGAGAACGGCTGATCCTTCGCGCTGACTTCCATCTGGGACGCCGGGATCATCGGGTTCATCCCGAAGACCATCGTAGACGTTGCCGAGGCGGCCTTGGTATTCATCTCGGGGGCTTCAGTCGGGGATGTGATGCTGCCTTCATTGAGGGCAAGCATCTGCCCGTCCTGCGCTGCCTGAGCCGACCTGGCCACGCCATGGGTCAGGACCTCCCCACCCAACGCGCGCTGCATTTGCACAGCCATGGAGCCTCCAGCGACCATGTCGCTATCGCTCTGGTTACCCGCCGCGGCTCCGGCCGTCGATTGGCTGAAGTCGTCCAGCAGCTTACGCTGAACCTGGGACGGTTCGTCCGCCGTTGCCGGCTCAGCACTCTCCGTTGGAGGCGGAGGCGGCTCCGCCACGCTATCGGCGATCATAGGTCCGCGAACAGCTTCGTCCTGCCGGGCCACCTCCTGCGTACCCAAATACCCCTTATAGCCGCCGGATGCCTGAGCGCCGCCGATTCCGCCCGTCGTCGCCACCGGCTCATTTTGAGCGAGCGTCTCACCCTCCTGCTGCTTCTGCTGCTCCCCCATTTGCTTCAGCTCATCCAGCGCCGCCAGCCGCTCCGGCTGAGACGGCGCGGCCTCCACGGGCATGGCGGCGGGCGACAGGGCGCTCGTCGCTGGGGCCAGAGCTGGCTTCAAGTACCCGGCAGTCGCCAGGCTCCTCTCCATCTCCACATCCTGCTCCATGGCGGCGCTCTTACTCGCGTTGATCGCAGGATGTATATGGATATGGCTAACCAACGCCCCAAGGACCAGGCACGCCGCAGTGATAGCCGCCACCTTCCAGACCGGCCATGTCCTCGTCTCCTTCTGCGGCATCGCCACCACCTGCACCGCCGCGGATTCCTTCTCCCCTATCGTCTCCAGCAATTTCCTCCGCCGATCCTCATTCAGCTTCATCGCCTCCCCTTCCCCGCGCGTCGCCGCCCGCACCAGCCCATGCACCGCCTCGATCCGCCGCTTGAAAATCGCCAATTCCGGCTTCTCCGCGACAATCCGCTCCAGTTCCGCCGCCTCGAATTCCGACGCCTCGCCCAATACCCACGCCACCACGCGCGCCTCCAGTTCCGGGTCGATCCATTCCTGCAAATTCGGGTCTTTGTTTTCGTCGCTCATGGTTTGTCTCCTTCAGCCGCGGCTTCCTTCGATGCCGGCATGGCGGAGCGCGTCGGCCAGGTTTTTGAGGAGGTGGTGCAACTTGTAGCCGACGTTTCCAACGCCCAGCCCCGTCCGCTTGCTGATCTCCCCGTATTTCAAATCTTCGTGATATTTCATGCGAATCAGGTCGCGATCCTCCGCCGGCATCTCCGCCAGCAGCAGCCGCACCATCCCGATGGCCTCCATCCGCCCCAACTCCTCGTCCGGCCGGCTCTCGGCGGCCGGATCGTCCGCGCACTCCAGCGGCGCCTCGCGCTGGTGGTCGCGCAAATGATTGAGCGCCATATTCCGCACGCTCCGGTAAAGCCACGCGCGCGGATTCTCCACCTGCCCCCACACCTGGTGCAGCCGCAGGAACGCGTCCTGCACCAGCTCCTCCGCGACCGGCCTCCGCCCCACCAGCCCGGTCGCAAAGGCGAGCAACGCGCTCTCCTCGCTCTCGAAAAGCGCAATCAGCGTGGGCTGGGCCGGTTCCTCCTGTTTCATGGAGAGTACAATCGGAACCACCGTGCCGTCCGCGTCACCGGCGCCCAGGCCGGAGCATTGGGCGGTGGAATCGGTCATAAAACTGCTGGTCAATCATGTCCTCCGAGGTAAAGACACGCGAGACGGCATTTAATTAGGATATATCCGCGAAAAATACGGATAAGCCCCGCTGGTTTTGTCCCCGGAAATCTGCAAAACTCCATCCGCGGCTTACCCATGTCCAAACCCTCCTTCCCCTCCCCCGCCGATCGCCGTGCCCATGGCAAACATATCCGCAACCGCCTCAGCCGCATCGACTTGGGCCGCTGGAAACCGGATCCGCACCGCGACGTACTCGCAGCGGTGAAGGCGACCGAGGAGGGGCGCGTGCCCAGGTTGATCCCAATCAAAATGGCCCGCATGGCCGTCTCGCCGTTCGCCTTTTTCCGAGGCGCGGCATCCCTCATGGCGCGAGACCTTGCGAAGAACCCGGTGACCGGCCTGCGCGTCCAGATTTGCGGCGACGCCCACGTGAAGAATCTGGGCGCTTACGCCGCGCCGGACGGGTGTCTGGTGTTCGATTTGAACGATTTTGACGAGACACTCCCGGGACCGTGGGAATGGGACCTGAAGCGGCTGGCCGCAAGCGTGGTCCTGGCCGGGCGCGCATCGGGCGATACCGCCGGCGATTGCGCCTCGGCGGTGCTGGAGTTGGTGCGGCGTTACCGCGAATCCCTCGACATGTTTTCGAAAATGAAAGCTCTCGACCTCGCGAAATACGCGATCCAGCGGGAATCAGAGAACAAGGTGGTCAATGAACTCCTGCAAAAGGCCGAGCGAGTTACGCCGGCGAAGACGTTCAGGAAATTGACCGGACCCGTGAAGGACGGATGGCCGCGATTCCACGACCAATTGCCGGATTTGTGGCACGTTCCAGACCGCACGAGGACCGTCGTATTCGACTCGCTGAAGGCGTACCGCGAGACGGTGACGGCGAACCGGCAATTGATCCTGGACGCGTATCACCCGGTGGACGTCGCGTTCAAGGTGGTGGGGACGGGGAGCGTCGGGACGCGGGATTACGTGATTCTGCTTTTAGGCAAAAACGTGGGCGACCCGATGTTCCTGCAACTGAAGGAGGAGTTGAAGTCGTGTTACGCGCCGTGGCTGGACCAGCGATTCAAGCACCAGGGCCGCCGCGCGGCGGAGGGCCAGCAGCGGATGCAGACAGCGGTCGATCCGTTCCTTGGATGGGCGACCATCGAGGGCAGGCCATTCCTGACGCGGCAGCTCGCCGATCACAAGGCCGCGATCGATCCGGCGAATCTGAAGGGCGAGACGCTGCTGGAGTATGCGGTGGTTTGCGGCACGGTGCTGGCCAAGGCTCACGCTCGCACCGGCGACGCGCTGGCGCTATATGGATACTGCGGAGATTCGGAGAAGCTGGACAAGGCGATTGCGAAATTTGCGGCCATTTATGCGGATCAGACGGCGGCGGATTTCGAGGTTTTCACCAAGGCGATCAAGGCGGGGAAAATCAAGGTGGCCGAGGGCTAGTCCGGCTTTCGCCCGGCATTGATTTTCATCCCTCTTCCACCATCTTCATTCCATGATCTCCACACCACCACGGCCCGGGCAATTGCCCGTCACCGTCGATCCCGACCGCTTCGGCGGCCTGGCGAGGCTCTATGGCCGCGACGCGCTGGAGAAGCTGGCGCGCACCCGTTGCACGGTGATCGGGGCGGGCGGCGTCGGTTCATGGATTGTGGAGGCGCTGGCGCGATCCGGGATTGGGCGGCTGACGCTCGTCGACCTGGACGACGTTTGCATTACCAATACAAACCGGCAGGTTCCCGCGCTGGAGGGCGAATATGGGCGGCCAAAGATCGATGTGCTGGCCGAGCGCGTGGAGCGGATCAATCCCGCCTGCGATGTCACCCGCCGGCATGCATTTTTTACAGAGGCCACGGCGGCGGAATTGATCGATCCGCAAAGCGGATTCGTGGTCGATGCCGTGGACCGGATGACGCCGAAGGCGCTGATCGTCGCTCGCGCCCGTGAGCTGGGGCTCGATGCGCTCACCATCGGGGGCGCGGGCGGACGCCGCGATCCGACGCGCATCCGCGTGGGCGATCTCGGCGCCACGTCCGGCGATATGCTGCTGCGGCTCGTGCGCAAGAAGCTGCGCCGCTCCCACGGCTGGCCCGCCGGGAAAGGGTGCGTCATGGGTGTGACAGCCGTTTATTCGAACGAGCCGCAGGTTTACCCATGGTCCAATGGTGACGTGTGCGCCACCGCGGAGCCGGGGTCGAATCTTCACATGGATTGCGCCAGCGGCTTTGGAGCCGCAAGCTTCGTCACGGGCGCCTTCGGCTTCGCGGCGGCGGCGGAGATTGTGCGGAGAATTGTCGAGTGACCTTTAGCGCCGCTTTGCCGCGCCAAATAATCGTCGAAAATTCTCTTCCACGATCGTGGCCAGCTTTTCGGCTTCCAACCCGCGCAGTTTCGCCAGGCCCTCATACGCGACCGCGAGGTTTGCAGGATGATTCACCGGCTCGCCATCCGGCGCGGCCGGGAGCGGATGGCGGTTGAGTTCCGGCGGCAGTGGCATCGCGGGCGCATCGGTTTCAACCAGCAGTCGATCGAGGGGGACCACGCGAAAGGCCTCGAGCTTCCTCTCCCGATTCGCTGCAAGAAAGGAGCCGCTAAAGGAGAAGTAAGCGCCCCGCGCCGCGAATCCCTCGACCATCTCCACAGGGCCTCCATACGCATGCAACAGGAAGCCGCATGCCGGCGCCGCCTCGGAGCGGACGATCTCCCACAATGCGCCCCAGGCGCGCAGGCAATGGATGGTCGCCGGCGCGTCGCGCTCGGCGGCGAGCAGCAATTGCGCGCGAAAGACGGTTTCCTGATCGGCGAAATCATATCCCTCCTTCCACCGGTCGAGCCCGATCTCGCCGACCGCTCCGCCCTCGTCCAGCCTCGCGCGGAGAAGCGACTCCCAGTCCTTGCCGCGCTCCCCGACCCGCCACGGATGCACGCCGTAACTCGGGATGATCCAATCGTGCTCACGCGCCAGCCGCGCAACGGCATCCCAATCGCCATCGACCGTCCCGTTCACCACCGCACCGCCCATCCCCATTTTGTGAAGCGCCGCGAAGATTTCCGGCAGATGCGGCGCGAGCCACTCGTCCTGCAAATGATTGTGCGCGTCGAAGTATTTCATCAGCCATCCATCTGCGATAGCCGCGTCTTCATGGCGAAACTTGCCAGCGCCAGCCGGACGGCCGCGATGCCGTTCCGGCGCGTCGGCGAGAGGTTTTGGAGGATTCCCATTTCCTCGAGCACGACGGGCTCCACGGCCATTACTTCATAGGGCGTCGCACCATCGTAAATGGCGCATAGCATCCGCACGAGCCCGCGGACCAGCGGCGAATCCGCATCCACGCGAAATCGGCATCGCCCCTCCTCGATGCGCCCGGCGAGCCATACGCGAGAAACACATCCGCGCACGAGGTTGATGTCGGTGCGCTCATCGTCGGCGAGAGGTTCGAGGTCCGCCTTCCAGTTCAACGCGACCGTGAGGCGCTCCTGCGGATCGGCGATGCCGCCGAGCGTCTGGCGAATGGCCTGCTGCCGCTCACCGGGCAAAGTCATCGGGGAGAATTCGGGGCGCGAATCTTACGCCTCCATGCCGAGCTTGTGCAGCTTGGGGGCGATGACGATCTGGCAATACGGATTCCGGCCTTTGTTGAGCCGATAATAATCCTGGTGATAATTCTCGGCGGGATAAAACGGGCCGGCTTTCGTAATCTCCGTCACGATCGGCTCGGAGAAGGCGGCCTGCGCGGCGGCCTTCGATTTCTCCGCGATCTCCCGCTGCTCGCCGGTCTCATAGAAAATGGCCGAGCGGTATTGGGGGCCCACATCGGCGCCCTGGCGGTTGAGCGTGGTCGGATCGTGGGATTTCCAAAACGTTTCGAGAATCTTCCCCAGTGACACCTTGGCGGGGTCGTAGACGATTCGCGTCACTTCCGCGTGGCCGGTGTCACCTTCGCAAATCTGCTCGTAAGTCGGCCGCTCGACATGGCCGCCCATGTAACCCGAGGTCGCCGCGAGGACGCCGGGCACTCGCTGGTAAACCGCCTCGGTACACCAAAAACAACCGGCTCCCAGCGTGATCACTTGCGCGCCCGGCGGCGCGTCCGGCACCGCGGCCGGTCTCCGCTCATCATTCAAGCTCAATGACATGGCCCATCATTGCACCGACGCGGCTATTTCACAAATTGCTTGTAAAACATCACGCCGGAAATGCCAAACCCGATCGCGGAGATCAATTGCCGCACCCGGTGCTGGGAGATGCGCTGCGCGTAACGGGCGGCAAGGTAATAACCGACCAGCGCCCCGGCGGTCATGATGCCCGCCTTCGGCCAATCGATCAGCCCGGCCTTGATGAACCAGACAGTCGCGACGGCATTGATGAGCGAGCCGAGCACGGTCTTGAGCGCATTCATCTCGTGAATGTTCGTCATGCCCAGGAAGCCGAGCGACGCGAGCATGAGAATGCCGATGCCCGCGCCGAAATATCCGCCGTACACCGCGACTGCGAATTGAAACGCCATGGCGCCCCAGACCGCGCCCCGCCCGCCCCGCGCCGGACCCGTTTTCTTGTTCGCAAAACGCCTGAAGGCATCCTGCGCGACGAAGAGGACGGTCGCGAAGAGGATGAGGAACGGAACCATCTTCGAGAAAATGGCGTCGCTGGTGCGCGTGAGCAGGACGGCGCCGATGAGGCCGCCAACGGCGCTCACCAGCGAAAAGCGAGCCATCCAGGAACGGATTGCGGCCATGTGCTCGCGGTATCCCAGCATGCTGCCGGCGGTGCCGAGCATGAGCGCCAGTGTGCTCGTGGCGTTTGCCACCTCCGCCCCGGTGCCGACCAGGATGAGCGTCGGAAAGGTCACCAGCGTGCCGCCGCCGGCGATTGCATTCATCGCGCCCGCGGCTGCCGCGGCGGCTGTCAACTCGGTCAATTGTACTGCGTTCACCGCGTCAATCCATTGCCGCCGGGGCGCACGAAGGCAAGCGCGGGGCGGCGAACGGGCGAAAAATTAAGGCTAAACGGGGCGGATCCGCGTGCGCGCAGAGCATTTCCTTTGCCCAAGCAAGCTTAAACCGTCCAAAATATTTAGAACCTCCTCGCTGCTTTCGCATTGCGAAACGGGCGGAGATATCGTTAGAAGCGCCCATGGCCAAATCCTCCGAGACTCCCAAGCGCAAAGTGAACCCCGCCCTGTTGAAGCCCGTCCAGCCCGACGCGACGCTCGCCGCCGTCGTCGGCTCGACGCCGATTCCGCGGAGCCAGGTCACGAAAAAGCTCTGGGACTATATCAAAAAGAACAAGCTTCAAGACGAGAAGAAGAGGACCAACATCAATGCGGATGCAGCACTCGCCGCGGTCTTCGGCGGCAAGAAGCAGGTTACCATGTTCGAGATGACCAAGCTGGTCTCTCAGCACATCAAGTAGCCCGCCAGTTCGCGCCGCTCGATTCGTCGATGAGGTTTGCCCGGCCGTGGTCCACACGATGGACCCGGTCGGGCGTTATGGCTGACAGCCAGTCGAGGTGGGTGGTGGTGACGAGGCGTTGCGACTCCGAGGGGAGATGCCCGAGCAACGCATTGCGCCGGGCAAGGTCCAACTCGCCAAAGATATCGTCCATGAGCAGAAGCGGCGGACGGCCGCTCCGCGCCCGGAGCAGGTGCGCCTGCCCAAGCTTGAGTGCGATAACCATCGAGCGTTGCTGGCCTTCGCTGGCGAACTGCGGAAGACGTCCATTGAGCAGGATCTCGATGTCGTCGCGATGCGGCCCGGCGCAGGTCTGGCGCAGGCGGGCATCGTTGTCGCGGCCCGCCTCCAGCGAGACGCGCAAGTCTTCGCCGCCTCCCCTTGCATAACGCAGGCGCAATTCCTCGGCGGCGCCACTCATGGCCTGCTGGCCGGCGGCGGCGTGCGGCTCCAGCTCGCGCAGGAGCAGGGCGCGGGCTTCGGTCAGAGCGGCGCCATGCTCGATCAACGGGCCGTCAAAGGCCGCGATCTCCCGCCAATTCAAGCGCGGCTCCTTTAGCAGGCGATTGCGCGAGCGGAGAGCGCGCTCATAGGCGCGCAGCGTCTGGCGGTAGCCCGCATTTGCCTGCGCCCCGGCAAAGTCCATGAATCGCCGCCGCAACTCCGCCCCGCCACGGACCAGGTCGATATCGGCATTGCCAAACCAGACGACGTGCGCGATCTCGAGGTAATCGGACGTGCCGGTTTGGACCACGGAATCGAGCGCGAGTTTCTTCCGCTCCGGGGCGTAATAGAATTGCATGTGCCTGCCGTCGATGTGGCCATCGACCACGAACCCGCGCCGGCCATGCTGGAGCGCCTCGCCGAGCCGGGTCGTTCGCGGCGATTGAAGCCTGGCCAGTACGCAGACGGCCTCCAGGAGCGAGGTCTTACCCTGAGCATTGGCGCCGACGAAGACATTGAGACCCGGAACAAAATCGCAGGCCAGCCTGTCAAAACAGCGAAAATGGCGCAGGGAGAGGTGGGTGAGCACGCAATCCACCGATGGCATGTAAATCCGGGCTTTGGCAGCCAATATTTCGTGTTTCGAAATTCGCCGTTTCCCCCTACCCTCGCCCTCCCCATGCAACTCCTGCCCGGTTTTCGGGACTTCTTCCCGCCCGACTGCGCGCGGCGCAATTACATCATTGCGACGTGGCGCGAGGCCGCGCGCCGGTATGGTTTCGTCGAGTACGACGGGCCGCTGCTGGAGCCTGTCGAGCTTTACAAAAAAAAGAGCGGCGGCGAGCTGGTGGGCCAGCTTTTCGATTTTCAGGACAAAGGGGGGCGGCATGTCTCGATCCGGCCCGAGATGACGCCGACGCTCGCGCGGATGATCATCGCCCGCGAGCGCGACTATAAGAAGCCGTTGCGCTGGTTCAACGCGTCGCAGTTCTTCCGCTACGAGAAGCAGCAGAAAGGGCGGCTGCGCGAATTCTGCCAGTTGAATTGCGACATCGTGGGCGAGGCATCGATCGCCGCGGATGCGGAGATGCTCGCGCTGGCGGTGGATTTGCTGCGGGCGTTCGGGCTTGGCGAGGAGGATTTCGTCCTGCGAGTCAGCGACCGCGAGGCGTGGCTGGCTTTCCTGCGCGCAAAGGGAATCGATGACAGCCGCGCCGGGGATTTTCTGCCGATCATCGACAAGATCGAGCGCGAGGATGAGAAGACGCTGTCCGACAAGCTCACCGGCTTTGGCGTCACGCTTGCCGAGGTGCGCGATTTTATCGCCAATCCCGGGGGGCATTTCGAAAAATTCAACGCACTGGCCGCGGAATTGGATGCGCGCGGGATGAAGAGGTATTACGAGCTGGACCCGACTGTGGTGCGCGGGCTGGCCTATTATACGGGAGTCGTCTTCGAGGTATTCGACCGCAAGCGCACGCTGCGCGCGATCGCAGGCGGGGGACGGTACGATAACCTGATCGGCCTCATGAGCGACGGGCGGCTGTCGCTGCCGGCATTCGGTTTCGGAATGGGCGACGTGACGCTGGGGCAATTGATCGACCTGAGCCCTGGCGCGACCGCGCAAATGCAGCAAGTGCTCGCGCGCGAAGCTGCCGCGGATATTTACGTCGTGATTGCCAAGGAAACATTGCGGCCCCAGGCGCTCGGACTCATCCAGCAGCTTCGCGACAAGGCGTACCGCGTCGATTTTCCCCTCGCCCCCGCCAAGGTGGGCAAACAATTCCAAGCGGCTGAGCAGGCCGGCGCCCGCGTCGCCCTGCTCGTGGGCGACGAGTGGCCGCAGATCAAGGTCAAGACCCTCGCCACCCGCGAGGAAACGCTGATCTCCCCCGGGGCCCTCGATTCGGCGCTCCCGTCAATTCCACATTGATCCATCCCTCATCCACCAGAGAATATCCACCATCGATTTCATGTACCGCACGCACCTTTGCAATCAGCTTCGCGCAGAACACATCGACCAGACTGTCACGCTCGCCGGCTGGGTTAATTCCCGCCGCGACCATGGCGGCGTCATCTTCATCGACCTGCGCGACCGCGAAGGACTGACGCAGGTGGTCTTTCGGCCCGAGGAGCACCCGCAGGTCGCCGAGGCTTCGCACGGCCTGCGCAGCGAGGATGTGATCCAGATCAAGGGCATCGTCGCGGCGCGGCTGCCGGGCACGGAAAACGCGAAGCTCGCCACCGGCGGCGTGGAAGTGATCGCGAGCGAACTGAAAATCCTGAACAAGGCGGATGTGCCGCCCTTCCCGCTCGACGATCCGAGCGTGAACGAAGATCTGCGCCTGCAATACCGTTACCTCGACCTGCGCACGGCGCGCATGCAGGAGAATCTGCGGCTGCGCCATCGCGTGACCAAGGCGGCGCGCGATTACATGGACTCACAGGGATTCATCGATATCGAGACGCCAATCCTTTCGAATCCGACGCCCGAGGGGGCGCGCGATTTCCTGGTCCCCTCGCGCCTCAGCCCCGGGGCGTTCTACGCGCTGCCGCAGGCGCCGCAGCAGTACAAGCAATTGCTCCAGGTCGCGGGCCTGGACAAATATTTCCAGATCGCGCGCTGTTTCCGCGACGAGGATTTGCGCGCCGACCGGCAGTTCGAGTTTACGCAGATCGACATCGAAATGTCGTTCGTCACGACCGAGGACATCTACGCGATGGCCGAGGGATTGATGCGCGCAATCTGGAAAATCGGCATCGGCGTGGATATCGCGACGCCGTTCCCGCGCATCACTTATGCGGATGCGATGAACCGCTACGGCAGCGACAAGCCGGATACGCGATTCGGGATGGAACTGGTGGATCTGGCGGATGTGTTCCGCGAGTCGCAGTTCAAGGTCTTCCGGTCCGTGGCCGACAGCGGCGGCGCGATCAAGGCGCTGAACGCAAAAGGCGCCGCGGCAGTGCTAAGCAAGGAGCAACTGAAGAAATGGGAGGAGTGGGTGAAGACCGAATTCGGCGCGAAAGGGCTGGCCTATATCAAATGGAGCGCCGGCGGCGAATGGGAATCGCCCATCGTGAAGTTCTTCAGCGACGCGGAGAAGAGCGCGCTGGCGGAGAAAATGAATTTCGCCGAGGGGGACGTGCTGTTCTTCGGAGCCGACAAATGGCACGGCGTGTGCGACGTGCTGGGGCGCGTGCGGCTGCGCTGCGCCGACCTGCTCAAGCTCACGGAGGGCAGCAGCGCGCTGAATTTTCTATGGGTGGTCGATTTTCCGATGTTTGCCTGGAGCCCGGAGGAGAATCGCTGGGACGCGATGCACCATCCCTTCACCCGCCCGCGCGACGAGGATCTGCCGTTGCTGGAATCGGGCGATTACGGCCCGATCCGCGCGCAGGCTTACGACATCGTGCTCAACGGCGTGGAGCTGAGCAGCGGCTCGATCCGGATTCACGAGCGCGAATTGCAGGCGAAAATCTTCAAGGCGCTCGGCATCAGCCCGGAGGATCAACAACACAGGTTCGGCCATTTGCTGCGCGCGTTTACCTACGGCGCGCCGCCGCACGGCGGGATGGCGCCGGGCCTGGATCGCATCGTGATGCTCATGTGCGGGACGGATAATATCCGCGATGTGATCGCGTTCCCGAAGAACAATCGCGGGCTGGATCTGATGACACAATCGCCGGTGGAGGTGGATTTCAAGCAGCTTCGCGAATTGTATATTCAGAGCACGGCGAAGAAAACGCCCACCCCGGGAGCCTCTTGAAAATCAAACAGCCTGCGCCTGGATTTCCTCGCGCAGCACAGCGATTCGATTGCGCTCGGATTCCGTGAGCGGTTGCAGCTCTGTGGCCCTGATTGCCTCCTGGTAGTCGCGCAGGCTCTTTCCGCCCGGGATGATCGTACTCGTCCCCGGCTCATCGAGTAGAAAGCGCAATGCAAGCTGAACCATTCCGCGCTCGGGAGTCAGCAACTCCTCGAAGACCGCATACCGTTCGTATTGCGCCGCCAACTCCGGCGTCAGCCAGCGGCTCCGATTATCGTCGCGGACGAATTCCGGACGCCGGTGGAAGTATCGCCCGCTTAATCGCCCGCCGGCAAACGCACCGCGCACGACACCGCCCGCCTGGTGGGCGTCGATCCAATTGGACATCTCCAATTGCGGATCCATCATGTTCTTCGGGTATTGGACCACGTCGAGGCAACCCAATGAATGGAGATATTCGGCGTCGCGCAGATCGGCGGTCGAGATGCCGAGGGCTCTCACTTTTCCCTGGGCCTTCGCTTTGAGGAGAAACCCGACGACCGTCTCCGCGTCGCCGCGTTTCGGCGAGATATGATAGACGTAGATATCAATGTAGTCGGTCCGCAGCCTGCGGAGCGAACCCTCGATGGAAACCGGCACGCGCCGGGGGGAGGCATCGCGCACCCGCTCGCCATTCGGGCCGACCTGGTGCCCGAATTTCGTGCCGAGAATCCATTTGTCGCGCCGGCCCTCCAGCGCCTCGCCGACGCGCCGCTCGCTCTCGCCGTTGCCGTATTGCTCGGCGGTATCGACGAAGTTGATGCCAAGGTCGCCGGCCTCGCGGATGAGGCGCACGCAGTACTCGCGTCCGAGTTCCGGGTGGCCATCGACAATTCCATCCAGCAAGAGCGGACCACCAAGCTGCCAGGCGCCGACGCCGATTTCCGAGATCATCAAATTTGTTTTTCCAAGGGGGCGCAGCTTCATACGGATGGGCCATTGCTAATCTGAGATCGCTCATCGAGGCAAGCCGCGCATGGAGATGGCCGGCATCACGAAAAAGACGCACAAGCTGCGGGACCGGCATTTCGCGCGGCCCCGCAACTCTGTGCGTGTTGTCCCTAACTAGGAGTGCCCTAACTCCCGCAACCTGTTGAAGCAGAGGCTATGCCATCTCTGTGACCGATGTTTGTGGGCGCCGGGGCTTGCCTGCGCGCGCGGCTCCGATCATAAGTGGCGCCATGAACGCCGAAGCCACCACTCCACCGGGGGAGGCCGGATTCAATACGGCGGCACCCGCCAATAATATCGGGCCGGCCGAAAAACTGATTGCCGCAACGTTGGTATGAGGAGGCCACTCGTCACGGAAAAGCGGATGGCGTCGCAGCCATCGTGGGTCGTACGCACCGGGCAAGTTGAACTGGCAGTTACCAGGCTGGGTGCGCACATGGCGCCGGTGACTTTTTGCCGCGATGAGCGCGAACCGGTGCAGCCCTATTACATCAGTCCGTGGCACAATGAAAAGATCGCGGGTCTAGTTCCGGTGCTTGTTCCATTGCGGGGAGATTTCGCGTGTTTGCCATTCGGCGCGAATGAAAAGCCGTGGCGTGGCGAGAAACATCCGCCGCACGGAGAAATCAGCGGGAATGAATGGGCGCTCGAAGCTTGTTCGCGCGACGAAAAGGCGGTGACGCTGCAAATCCATTGCGAGACCAAAGTGCGGCCCGGAATCGTGCGGCGCGCTTTTACGCTCATCGAGGGACACAACGCGGTTTATTGCCGGACCATTGTCGAGGGATTTGCGGGAAAGGCGCCATACGCGCATCACGCCATCCTCAGGACGGACGGCGCGGAGAAGATGCTGCTGGTCTCGACAAGCAAGTTTCAAATCGGCCGCACTAATCCGGCGCCACCGGGCAATCCCGCGGACGGCGAGTATCAATCCGTCGCGTTGAATGTCCCGTTTCGCTCGCTCGACCGTGTGCCGAGCATTTACCGGGATCAGCCGCCGTGCGATTGCAGCGCGTACCCCGCGCGGCCCGGCTTCTGCGATTTGATCCAGCAATTCGAGCGTCCGGCGAAAAAACCCTCCTGGGTTGCCGCCGTCAATGTCGCGGAGCATTGGATGTGGTTTGCGCTCAAGGACCCGGCGGTCATGCCCGGACGCTTGTTTTGGATCGAGAACCGAGGACGGCATGCGCCGCCGTGGAATGGCCGCAACAGTTGCCTTGGGATTGAAGACGGGTGCATGTATTTCGCGGAGGGCGTTGCCGATTCCTGCGGCCCGAATCCCATCAGCGGCGAGGGCATTCCTACTTGCTTGAGTTTTCCCGGCGATCGCGCAGTGGAAATCCGCTACATCCAGGGAGCGGCGCGCGTACCGCGCGGATTCGACCGCGTCGATAAGATCGATTTTGTCCCGGGAGCGGCGAAATTTTACTCAAAGTCGGGGAAGAGTGTTGCGGTTCCGCTCGATCACGGATTTCTCTTCGGGGCGTAATTGCCGCCGGTGAAATCGGCGCATCCGCCGATGGCCGCGCGCGCGTTACTATTGCATTGAACTGAAATCGCGTTTTGCCCACGCTCTGCGCCGCCGTGACCACGACACCAACCGAACAAACGAATCCATTCCGCGAAGGCCTTTCGAGCCGGCCGATGCCGCAGCCTTGCACGGTCGTCATCTTTGGCGCAACGGGCGACCTCACGCATCGCAAGCTTATCCCGGCGCTTTACAACCTGGCCGCGGACGGGGATTTGCCGTCGTCGCTCACTGTGGTGGGCTTTGCGCGGCGCGAAAAAACGGACGAGCAATTCCGCTCGGAACTGGAGGAGGCGACGAAGAAGTTCTCGCGCCAGAGCGTGCAGGATGAATTATGGAAGAGCTTTGCGGGCCGCGTCTTTTATCACCGAAGCGAATTCGGCGATCCGGAGGGTTACAAGACGCTTGCGAAGCGGCTCGAGGAGATTGACGCTCAATACGGGACGCGCGGGAACCGGCTCTTTTATCTCTCCGTCGCGCCGTCGGAGTTCGAGGGCATCCTCGAGCACCTGAAGGAATTCGGGCTGAATAAATCGCCTTCGGGCGGATGGAGCCGGGTGATCGTCGAGAAGCCGTTCGGGTACGACCTGGAGACGGCGCGGGAGTTGAACACGGTGGTCAACAATACGTTCGCGGAATCGGACACATTCCGGATCGATCACTTCCTCGGCAAGGAGACAGCGCAGAATATCATGGTGCTGCGTTTTGCGAATGGGATTTTTGAGCCGCTGTGGAATCACCGCTACATCGATCACGTGCAGATCACGGCCAGCGAGCCGCTGGGCGTCGAGGGCCGCGGACCGTACTACGATAATTCCGGCGCGTTGCGGGACATGGTGCAGAACCATTTGCTGCAATTGCTCTGCCTGACGGCAATGGAACCGCCGACGGACCTCTCGGCGGATAGCGTGCGCGATGAAAAGGTGAAGGTGGTGCGCTCGCTGCGCCCCTTGCGCGGAGATGACGTGGCGAAGAATGTGGTGCGCGGCCAATACGCGGCGGGCGCGATCAATGGACAAAGCGTGGTGGCTTATCGCGCGGAGGATCGCGTGAATCCGCAATCGATGACGGAGACTTTCGCGGCGATCCGGGTCAACGTAGACAACTGGCGCTGGGCCGATACGCCGTTTTACATCCGGGTCGGCAAACGGCTGCCGAAGGGGGGCACGGAGATCGCGGTGCAATTCCGCGCCGCGCCACCGGTGCTCTTCAACAAGGCCGCCGGCGGCGAAGTGGGCGCGAACGTGCTGGTGATTCGCATCCAGCCGGACGAAGGGACCTCCCTGCAGATGCAGGCGAAAATTCCCGGCACCGCGCTGCGCATCGAGCCGGTGAAGATGGATTTCCATTACGGAACGAGCTTCGGCAAAGCGAGCCCGGAGGCTTATGAGCGGCTGCTGCTCGACGCGATGAGCGGCGATGCGACGTTGTTCGCCCGGCGCGACGAGGTCGAGCAGGCGTGGAAGTTCATCGACGGAATCGAGCACGCATGGCATCAGAACCCGAACCCAGAGCCGCTCTGCCTCTACCCGTCCGGCTCATGGGGGCCGAAGGAGGCGGATGAGTTAATCGAGAAGGATGGGAGATCGTGGAGGAGATTATGAATCGCCTTGCGGCTCAAAATTCGAAATTCGAAATTCGAAATTCGAAAGGTTTGAAGGAAGCCCTCAAGCCCGCAGTGATATCCCTCAAATCCTTCGAATTTCCGGCGGCGAAGCCACCGTCCTCCCATGTCTGACGGGATTGCCAGTCTGACGCAGGGGCTGCCGGTCGAGATCGGCAAGATCGACCGGGAGTTGAACCGGCTTTGGCAGGAGGGAGCGGGAGCGGCGACGCGCGCCTCGCTCATCAATTTCGCAGTGTATTGCGAAGGAGCGGAGATGATGCGGCAGACAACGGAGATCATCTCGCAGATCACGCGCGACCATGCGTGCCGGGCGATTCTCATTGGCATGGAACCGGGGACGCCGGGTGCAAGCGTCGAGGCGTGCATCTCTGCGCATTGCCACTTGAGCCGGGCTGGGGCGAAGCAGGTCTGCTGCGAGCAGATTTCCTTCCTGCTCGGCAGGGACGGCCTGCCGTTGATCCCGAATATCGTTTTCTCGCACCTGGACTCGGACCTGCCGCTGGTGCTCTGGTGGCGCGGAGAATTGCCCTCGGAATCCGAGGAGCAATTGTGGACCTGGGTGGACCGGTTGCTCTACGACAGCCAGACGTGGCGCCAGCCGGCGATCTCGATGCAATTGCTGCGCGGGGAAATCGAGCCGCAGAGCCCGCGGATGACATTGTGCGATCTCAACTGGACCCGCTCGCTCTACCTCCGTCAGGCCATCGCACAGATTTTTGACGATCCCGAGTACCTGGATGAACTGGCCGGCCTTGAGGCGGTGAATCTGGTCCACGCGCCCGGCATGCGGATGACGGCGCTGCTGATGACGGGCTGGCTGGCGGCGCAACTGGGGTGGAATGCGGAAGGACCGGGGACGGATCCCATCCAATTCCAGGCGCGGCTTGGGAAGAAGGTCGCGGTGACGCTGCGGGAGGCGCCGGGGCGGGCGCTCGGGAGCATCGAATTGAAAGCGGGCGAGGCGACGTTCCTGGTGGCGCACCGGGAGGGATCGGACTTTTTGCACGGGGAAATCCGGCTGCCGGGAGACCGGGAATCGCATTCGCTGATGCCGGGCGGGAAGGATGACCTGGTTGCGTTGCTGAAGGACGAATTGATGTCCGGCGGTAAACACAAGGTGTACCTGAAGGCGGTCATGGCAATCACGCCGCTGCTTTGACGGGAACGGCAGGGGCCGCGCTCATTACCCGCGCTTGCGATTGAAGCGCGCGATCTCGCGATCGGTTTCCCGGCGGTCGGTTTTCTGTTTGATGTCGGCGCGCTTGTCGTGGGCCTGCTTGCCCTGGCCGACGCCGATCTCGACCTTCACGCGCGGCCCTTTCCAATACATGCGTAGCGCGACCAGGGAGTGACCGCCCACGGTGGTGGCCTGGAAGAGCTTGTTGATCTCGCCGTGATGGAGCAGAAGGCGGCGCTGGCGCTTGGGCTCATGCTGCTCGAAGCTGGCGCGCTCGTAAGGCTGAATGTCGGCGCCGTAGAGCCAGACCTGGGCGTTTTCGACCCGGGCGAAGGCGCCATTGAGGCTGGCAAAGCCGGCCCGGATGCTCTTGACCTCGGTGCCTTTGAGTTCAATGCCCGCCTCGTAACGCTCCAGGATATGGTAATCGTGAAGCGCGCGGCGATTTGTGGCAATATCGGACATTTGTGGGCCTTGGACCGGATGCAGCCAATATAGCTCGCATCAAATTCTGCCACCCACCCGGGACCGGTGACCAGGCCGGGCCGAGACCGCACAGCCCCTCCAAGGCTCCGACCGGAGGCTCCGACGGGACTACTGGACCGGCTTTTCCTCGGGTACGGAATACTCGTAGGTGAGTTTTCCGTTGATGATCTCGGTGAGGGCGATATCCGAGAAGCCCATGCGCGGGGTGGTCTCGATCAAGGGCCTATGGCCGGCGCTCAACTGGCGAACACGCCGGGAGACGACGTTGATGAGCACTTGCGGGACCGTGATTTTTTTGGAGGCTTCTTCAAGGAGTTGGGCGGTCATGATGCTGGAAAACGAACGAACCGGGGAGAAAATTTGGGAAAAGAGGAGCGGAAGAGTGGAAGCGGACCCGTGGTTTGTCAAATGACATTTTAGCCACAAATGCGTTTCGACCCCCCTCGACGGCAGGTCCTTAGGCTGTATGAGTTCTCTTTTTAAGGGTGATCCGCTTGACCCTGGAATCGTCGGGGGGGCTCGATGTCATGATATCCGGGTCGTCCTTGAACGCGTTGTGGATGATGCGGCGGTCATAGGAATTCATGGGATCGAGATGAAAGGGGCGCCCGGTCTTGCGGACGAGATCGGCGATCTGCCTGGCCCGCTGGACGATGCCGTCCTCGCGCATCTCGCGGTAATACTCGATGTCCACCTGGACGCGCGGCTCATCGGGAAACCGGGCCTGGATGAGGCGGTTGAGGAGGAATTGCACGTCCTCGAGAACCTCGCCATGGCGTCCGATGAGGCGCTCCTTCTCCGGGGTGTGCACCTGGAGGAGCATAGCGCCCTCCCGCTGCTCCTCGTCGATCTCGCACACGAAGCCGAGGTAACCGAGCATGGTATCCAGGATATCCTTGGCGGGCGAACTCATCGGGATTTGCGTTTGGCGGCGACGGGCTTGAGCGGAGCCGGGGCCGTCCGTCTGCGGGTCACGTACATCTGGGTGACGGCACAGAGGTTCGAGACGGTCCAGTACAGCGCAAGCGCCGAGGCGTAATTGTAACAAATCACGATAAAAATCAACGGCATAAACATGAACATGCGCTGCTGGCTTTTGTCGCCGGACTTTGGCTGCATGGCCATCTGGACCAGCATGGTGGCGGCCATGCAGAGCGGCAGGATGTTGACGGGGAAAGTGCCGATGTGAAAGACGGTGTCCGGCTGCGAGAGGTCATGCACCCAGAGGAACTTGCTGTTGCGCAGCTCGATGGCGGTGCCCAGCACCCGGTAAAAGGCAAAGAAGATCGGGATCTGGATCAGCATCGGCAGGCAGCCGGCGAGCGGATTGACCTTGTACTCCTTGTAGAGCTTCATGACCTCCTGGTTCATCCGGGTGGGGTCATCCTTGTATTTCTCCTTCAGCTCGGTCATGCGCGGCTGAAGCTCCTGCATCTGGCGCATCGAGGCCGTGGCCTTGTTCTGGAGCGGCCAGAGGGCGCCGCGAATGGCGACGGTGAGGAGGATGATGGCGATGGCGTAATTGCCGGTCCAACCGTGAATCCAGTTCATCGCGCCGAGCAGGAAGACGGAGATCGGGGCGTAAAGGCCGAAATTGAGGATGTGCTCCTGGCCATCGCCCAGGCCGGCGAGGACGCCGTAAATCTTCGGGCCGGCGTAAATTGCGACGGTTTGCGTGAGGCTCTGGCCCGGCTGCAATAAGAAGGCCGGCAATCGCAGCGCACCCTCGATGCCCATCAGGTCGTGGTCGTCGATTTTGATGGGGAACCGGCGCGCCCAGACGCCGCCCCCCGTGGCGCCATTCTGCGGCGCGACGACGGTGGTGAAGAACTGGCTATTGGCGGCGGCCCAGCCGATGCCATCCGCGTCGACCTGGTAAACGGGACGCTCGGGGCGAGTCTCGATGTTGAGGAGGGGGATTCTGCCGGCGTTGAACCAATTGACGTTGATGTCATTTGATTTCCCACCCTGGCCATACCAATCGAACGAGGTGTAGAGCGACAGGTCACGCTGATGGATGGCCGCGCCGGAGCCGATATACATGTAATAGCCGCCGGATTTGACGGGCTGCGGGCCGCGGTCGGTAAAGGTGACGTCGAGCGTCATGAGGTAGCCGTTCGCGTCCTTGACGGACTGGGGCAGGTGGAACTTCTTCGCGATCGATAGGCCGCCGGTCTGATCGTGGATGCAAAGGACGTCGTTGCCCTGCTGGCTGACGACATAGGGAACGTCGCCTCCCTCGCCCGGCGTCTCGCTGAGCGCGCCGATGGGGAGCGAGCCGAACGCGTTGAGATCGACGTTGCTGCCGGATTCGGCGGGGTACCGGGTCAATTCCGCGGAGGCGATGCCGCCGCCGAGGTTCGTGAAACGGTAGAGGGCAACGGGGCCGGAAGCCTCGGTAAATTGCTCCGCAACCTTGGGCTGGGCAGCCGCCGCGGGGATCGGCGCGGGGGCGATGGTGGTGGGGGAGCCGCTCGCGGCGGCGGCGGTCTCGGACGCGGAGGGGGACGGGGAAGCGGCCGCGCCCGGCGGCGGCGTGGGCGGGGCGAACCTGGCCGCGAAGAAGATCTGCCAGGTCAGCAGGACGAGAGCCGCGACTACGATGAGAAAAATGCCTTTACGATCCATTTGAGAGTGAGAGGGGATGAAGGAAAAACGGCGGCGAGTCCAGCCCTCAAATCAGGACTCTTTCACCCCGGACAGGCCGGTATGGACCGGTCTGGAGGGAGGAGGCACGGGGTCGAAGCCGCTCCCGCCCCAGGGATGGCAGTGCGCGAGGCGCCTGACGCCGAGCCAGAGGCCGCGCAGAGGGCCGTGGGTCTCGACCGCCTCAAGCGTATAATGCGAGCAGGTCGGCTGGAATCGGCAGCCGCATCCGGGGCCAAACAGCAGGGTCAGCGCAGGAGAGATCAGGAGCTGGTAGCCGCGAATGAGCAGGCGGATCATGGCCGGACAAAGATAGCCGCCCGGGTCCCGAGCGCGACATATTCCGCACGCAGGGCATCGCCCGTGGCGCGCCCGGCGGCCGTGCGGACGACCAGGACGATCCAGAGCCCTGGCACGATCCTGGGCTGGGAGAGGCGCACCATCTCGCGCAGGCGCCGGCGAAGCCGGTTGCGAAGGACGGCATTGCCCACCCGCCTGGGCGCAATGAGGCCGAAGCGCGTGCTCGCCCTGTCCCGATAGACGCCAAGGATCATGTATCTCCCATGGAACGCCCGGCCTTCCTCCCGGACGCGCTTGAATTCGCCCGAATCATTGAGCCGGGCCGATTTTGGAAACTTGAAGCCCCGGGAATCGCCGGCAGGGACAATGGCATCCGGCGCCTCGTGGCCATGCTGCGGCCCGGACGGCTCGGCGGATTCGGGTTGGTCCGGTGTGATCAGGCCTGGGTGTGGCGCGCGAAATGGATTTCGACGCCCTTTGGCAGCAGCCGCTTGCGGCCCCGCTGCCGCCGCCGGGAGAGAATGGCGCGCCCGCTCTTGGTCTTCATGCGGGCGCGAAAGCCGAACTGCTGTTTGCGCGTGCGCTTGGATGCTTGGTAGGTGCGTTTCATGATCTGGTCCCGGTGGGTGAAATGGTCAAAAAAGGAGCGGGCAACCTAGCGTTCGAGCCCCCGCTGTCAAGGTCCAATAATGCCCCGAATCCGGCGGAGTGGCTACTACTATTATACGAGCGGCGATGAAGCCAGCAGGTCGCACGGCCCGCGATTTTCCCGCGCGCCCGCCCCCGCCGCATGCTAGGCTTGCCGGATGCAGTTCGAGCTCGCTTCCAGTTACCAGCCCAAGGGCGACCAGGCGCAGGCGATTGCCAAGCTGACCAAATCGCTCGAAGCGGGCAACCGGCACCAGACGCTGCTCGGTGTGACCGGCTCGGGCAAGACCTTCACCGCCGCCAATGTGATTCGCAATCTCGGCAGGCCGACGCTGGTGATCTCGCATAACAAGACGCTTGCCGCGCAGCTTTACTCGGAGTTCAGGCAATTCTTCCCGGCCAACGCAGTCGAGTATTTCGTCTCGTACTTCGATTATTACCAGCCCGAGGCGTACATCCCGCGCAGCGACACTTACATCGAAAAGGATTCGTCGATCAATGAGGAGATCGAGCGGCTGCGGCTCTCGACCACCAGCGGGCTGCTCTCCCGGCGCGATGTGGTGGTGGTGGCAAGCGTCTCGTGCATCTACGGCCTGGCATCGCCGGAGGATTATATGGACATGCTGCTGACGGTGAAGCGCGGCCAGCAAATCTCCCGCGAAGCGGTGCTGGCGAAGCTGGTCGATATGCTTTATGAGCGCAACGACATCGCCTTCGGGCGCGGACGCTTCCGCGTGCGCGGCGACGTGGTGGAGGTGCATCCGGCCAATCTGGACGACGAGGCGTTGCGGATTGAATTCTTTGGCGATGAAATCGATTCGCTCAAGACTTTCGACCCGCTGACGGGCCACGCGCACGATGCGCTGACGACCTTCACGCTCTATCCGGCCAAGCAATTCGTGACGCCGCATGACAAGCTCAACCGCGCGCTGCGGACCATCCGCGAGGAATTGGACGAGCGGATCATCTTCTTCGAGAAACAGGGGAAGCTGCTCGAGGCGCAGCGGCTCAAGATGCGGACGGAATACGACCTGGAGATGATCCAGGAGATGGGTTTTTGCAGCGGGATTGAGAATTACTCGAGGCATCTGAGCGGCAGGCCGCCGGGCTCGAGGCCGTACACGCTGCTCGATTTTTTCCCGAAGGATTTCCTGCTCGTCGTGGATGAATCGCACGCGAGCATCCCGCAACTGGGAGGCATGTACGAGGGCGACAAGTCGCGCAAATCGGTGCTGGTCGATTACGGTTTCCGGCTGCCGAGCGCGCTCGACAACCGTCCGCTGAATTTTTCGGAATTCATGGGGATGACCAATCAGATTGTCTATGTGAGCGCGACGCCGGCGGAGTTCGAGCTGCGCAATTCCATCGTCGGCAATAAGGGCTACATTCCGAATAATCGGGAACGGATCGGCCGGGGTGAGCCGGCGCCATTCGCAGTCGCGGGCGAGGCGGCCAATGGGACTGGGAACGGGACGGGGCTGCAAATTTCGCGAGTCAATCTGCCGGTCGAGGATTTCGATGTCACTACTCCCGGCGCGCCGCTGGTGGCGGAGCAGATCATCCGGCCGACCGGCCTGTTGGACCCGCGCATCACGCTGCGCCCACTCAAGAATCAGATCGATGAAACCATCGAGCAATGCCGGCGGCGCGTCGAGATCAACGAGCGCGTGCTGATTACCACGCTCACCAAGCGCACGGCCGAAGACCTGGCCGATTACCTGCGCGACGTGGGGCTGAAAGTGCGCTACTTGCACAGCGACATCGATACCATCGAGCGGGTGGAAATCCTGCGGGCGCTGCGCGCAGCGGAGTTCGATATCCTGGTCGGCATCAATCTCCTGCGCGAGGGGCTCGATCTGCCGGAAGTCTCGCTCGTTTGCATCCTGGACGCCGACAAGGAGGGCTATCTGCGCTCGCAGACCTCGCTCATCCAGACGGCGGGACGCGCCGCGCGCCACGTGAACGGCGAGGTGGTGCTCTTTGCCGATACCGTGACGCAAAGCATGCAAAAGCTGATCTCGATCACCGAGTACCGCCGGCGCCGGCAGATCGAGTACAACAAGGCGCATAACATTACCCCCACCAGCGTGCAGCGAGCCGTGCAGGAGAGCCTACACACCATTCTCAAGGGCCGCGAGATCGCGGAGTCGGTCGTGCGCGAGGGCGGCGGGGACTTCAGCGTCACGGAGGTGCTGCGCGAACTGGCGGAGGAGATGGAGATCGCCTCCGCAAACCTGGAATTCGAGCGCGCGGCGCTGCTGCGAGATCAAATCATGGAATTGAAGAATGGCACGGGTACTTCAAAGATCGCGCCGATGCGGAAGCCGGTGAAATACTCGGGAGGCCGCGGCAGAAAGGGAGCGTTCCGCTGATTGGCGGCCCCGAGTCAGAACTTCTTCTCCTGCACGATGCGGAACTTATAGTTGCACGTGAACCTTTGTGCCGTCAGCCAGTGAATCCGACGGATTCAGGATAAGACGGTCGATGTTTTCGATTCCGCTGGTTATTTCCAGGGAGGTCCCGAAATCGCGGCCAATGGTCACGTGTTTCAGGTGTACGATGTTCGAATTGTCCACCACGCCGACCTGGGTGCCCTGCGAGCGGAATATGAGGGTATTAATGGGGATGACGGTGGGCGGATTCTTGAGCTTGAGGACGAGATGCACATCGGCGTATGCGCCGGGGAAGAGGCGGCCGTCGTGGTTGGGGACTTGCACTTCGGTGAGCAAGGTGCGCGAGGCGGGGTCGATAGCGCCGGCGACGTCGGCGACTTTGCCCTGGAATTTTACGCCGGGATATTCGGCGAGTCCGAGCCAGGCGGGCGTATCGACTCTGACGAGGGGGCTGTAAATTTCCGGCACGGAAATGTAGACGCGCAAGATATCGGTGCGGGCCAGGTGGAAAAGCTCCTGAGCGGTGCTGGCGGCGCTGCTGCCCGCATTGATGAGGGCTCCAATGTCGGTGTTGCGTCTGGTTACGACGCCGTTGAAGGGGGCGATTATTTTTTCAAAGCCCTGTTGCACGGTCAGGTCCTGCACGCTGGCTTCGTCGGCCCGAACGGCGGCCTGCTGGGCTTCGAGGGTTGTCCGGTTCTGGTCGAAGTCCTGCTGGCTTACAACGAGTGTGGCGAGGAGTTGCTTGCTGCGCTGGAAATTGAGCTGGTCGATATCGAGTGTTGCGCGAGCCCGGGAAAGGTCGGCCGTAGCCTGGCGCAATTGCGCGTCCACATCGGGGGCGTCGATTTCGGCTATTAACTGGCCCGTCGCAACCTTTGCGCCGATGTCTGTGTACCATGCTTTCAGGTAACCATTGGTGCGCGCGTAGATGGAGGCTTCGCTGTAGGCCATGAGGTTCCCGGGCAGTTTGATCTCGACGTCGGCGGGAGCAGCCTGGGGAAGCGCGGTCGATACGGTGGGCACGGCCATCTGGCTGGTTGTGATCGCGAGTTGCCTGTAAGTGCCGGAACGCTGCCAGAGCAGGGATCCGACGATCACGAGGGCGACGAGGATGGCGAATAGTAACTTTCTTCCGGGACGGCGTCTGCCGGGCGGGCTCTGGGCTGGGTTGAGCGATGGTTCCTCGCGGGAGGTGATGCGCGGCGGGGCGGGATGGCTGTGGTCGCCGGGAAAGTCTGGGAATACGGGACGGCCGCGTTCCAGTGGTTGAGTCTCCGCCTCCGTGTCGCCGTTGTGATTGATGGTTGCGTTCATGAGTTTGGACCGTTGGTTTTTTGATCAGGCGGGAACCAGGGATTCTTCTCGCGCGGGGACTGGCGCAATGTTTTTGACAGTCGCCCCGGCAGGTGATGTACGGCCGCGGATGGCGGCGAATACGGCCGGAACGAAGAAGAGCGTGGCGGCAGTGGCGACGATCAATCCGCCGATGACGGCGCGGCCGAGGGGCGCGTTTTGCTCGCCGCCTTCGCCGAGGCCGAGGCTCATGGGGATCATGCCGATGATCATTGCAAGCGCGGTCATGATAACGGGGCGCAGGCGGGTTTTGCCGGCTTCAAGCGCCGCCTGGAAGGCGTCCTGGTGGAGCGCCAATTGTTCGCGCGCGAATGTGACCACGAGGATGGAGTTTGCCGTTGCGACACCGATGCACATGATCGCGCCCATGAGGGCAGGCACGCTCAGGGTGGTGCCTGTGACGAAGAGCATCCATGCTATGCCGGCAAGCGCGCCAGGGAGGGCGGTGATGATGATGAATGGATCAACCCATGATTGGAAATTGACGACGATGAGGAGGTAAACGAGCACGACGGCGAACGCCAGGCCTGCCGCCAGCCCGACGAACGAGGTCCGCATGGTCTGCACCTGGCCGCGGATGGCGGTGAAACTTCCGCGCGGCAAATCTTTTTGTGCGCCGTCCACGATCTTGCGCACATCGGCCGCGACGCCGCCGAGATCCCTGCCCTGGACGCTGGCGTAGATGTCCACGACAGGCTGGACATTGTAGTGGGTGAGGACCGCGGGTCCGGATGTTCGATTCAGGGAGGCGAGATTGACGAGCAACTGGCGGGCTGTGGCATTCGCGTTGGTGACCG
This sequence comes from Chthoniobacteraceae bacterium, assembly GCA_049521415.1. Taxonomy (GTDB): domain Bacteria; phylum Verrucomicrobiota; class Verrucomicrobiia; order Chthoniobacterales; family Chthoniobacteraceae; genus DATAXI01. Next base: position 48,411 of record JBEKOV010000002.1, on the reverse strand, counting down.
GCAGGTCATAGAGGTCCTGCAACGTGCTGATGTTGTACTGCGGCACCTGCACGGCGAGGTTGTAGTTCACGCCGTTCTGCTGGTTGAGCCAAAAGGCGGGGGAGACCTGGAAGCTGGAACTCAAGGCGACCAGGAGGCTGTTGGCGACATCGCGCTCGGAGAAGCCGAGTTGATCGGCCTTGGAGCGATCGACGACGAGCTGGAGTTTGGGTTGGTTGTAGAGCTGGTAAATGTGCGTATCCACGGCGCCGGGGACCTGGCGAATCCTGTCGGCGACACGCTGGGCGACGGCGAGGTTCCCGGCCACATTGTTGCCGATGAATTGCACGTCGATGGGCGCGGAAAGACCGAAGTTCAAAATCTGGCTGACGATGTCCGCCGGCTGAAAGAAGAATTCGACGCCGGGATATTCGCGGGGCAGCTCTTCGCGCAGCTTTGCGATGAATTGGGCGGTCGGGTCGTGATGCTCCGAGTTGAGCGATACGAGGATTTCGGCATCGGCGGTGCCGATGGTGCCGTTATTACTATAGGCGGTGTTGATGCCGCTGTAGGGCAAACCGAGGTTATCGAGGATGCTGGTAATCTGGCCGGGCGGGATATCCCTGCGGATTGTCTGCTCCACCAGATCGGCGATGCGCGCCGTCTCCTCGATGCGCGTGGCCGTGCGCACGCGCATGTGCAGGCGGAACTGGCCAGCGTCCACAGTGGGGAAGAAATCCTGACCCACGAGCGGGATGAGAAGCAGCGAAGCCACGCAAAGGGCGAAGAATATGCCGATGAATTTCCAGCGCATGCGGAGGCAAGTTTCCAGCCAGCGGCCGTAAGCATTGCGGAGACGGTCGAAGCCGCGCTCGAAATTTTGCTGGATGCGGCCGAAGAAGTTTTTCGCCTCGCCATGGCTGTGGCCGTGCAACTCGGGATGATTGCGCAGGAAATACATCACCAGCGTGGGGACCAGCGTCCTGGAGAGGACATAGGAGGAGAGCATCGCGAAGACGACGGCCTCCGCCAGCGGCACGAACAGGTAACGCGCGACGCCGGTGAGGAAGAACATCGGCACAAAGACGATGCAGATGCACAGAGTCGAAACAAACGCGGGCGTGGCGATCTGGGCCGCGCCGTCCAGGATGCCTTGGTAGAGTTCTTTTCCCCCTGCGAGATTGCGATCGATGTTTTCGATGGTGACGGTGGCGTCATCGACGAGGATACCGACGGCAAGCGCGAGGCCGCCAAGGGTCATGATGTTGATCGTTTCACCGAGACAACTCAGGATGACGATCGCGCTCAGGATCGAGAGCGGGATGGAAATCGCGATGACGACCGTGTGCCGCCAATTGCCGAGGAACAGGAGAATCATGATGGCGGTGAGGCAGGCGGCGATAATGGCTTCTTTGATCACGCCCTGGACCGCGGCGCGGACGAAGAGCGATTGGTCGAAGAGCGGCTGGATGCGCAGCTCCGGCGGGAGGCTGGCGGCGATCCGGGGCAGCGCGGCCCTGATCTGGGCGACGATGTCGAGAGTGGAAGCGCCGCCGGTTTTGTAGGCGGAGAGGAGCGAACCGCGCTGTCCGTCCTGACGCACGATATTGGTCTGGACCTGGAACCCGTCGCGGACATGCGCGACGTCACGCACATAAATCACGGCGCCGTTCACGGTTTTGATGGGCAGGTTGTTGAGATCGTCCACGAGGAGCGGGCTGCCGTTCATTTCGACGTCATATTCGAGGCTGCCGATCTTTGCGGTGCCGCTTGGGAGCACGAGGTTTTGCGCGTTGATGGCATTGGTGACATCGGTGGGCGAAATGCCGTACGCATTGAGTTTGCCGGGATCGATGTCGACCATCATCTGGCGAATCTTGCCGCCGTAGGGCCATGGAATCGCGGCGCCCGGCACGGTGGCGAGCTGGGGCCGCACGAAGTTCATGGCGATGTCATTGAGTTGCTGTTCCGAGAGTTTGGAACTGCTCAATCCCAACTGGAGCACCGGTACGCTGGAGGCGTTGTAGCTGATCACAAGCGGCGGGGTGATGCCAGGCGGCATCCCCTTCAAGACGGTCTGGGAGATGGCGGTCACCTGGGCGAGGGCGGCGGGCAATTGCGCGTTCGGCTGAAAGAAAACTTTGACCACACTGATGCCATTCATGGTCTGGCTCTCGATGTGCTCGATGTCATTGACCGTGGTGGTCAGCGTCCGCTCATAGGGCCACGTGATGTTGCCTTCAAAGAGATGGGCCGAAAGTCCGGTGTACTGCCAGACGATGGCGACGACCGGGATATTGATGTTCGGAAAAATGTCCGTGGGCGTCCGCAGGATGACGACGGGGCTGACAATAAGGAGCAGCAATGCCGCAACGATGAAGGTGTAGGGACGGCGGAGGGCGAGTTTGACGATCCACATGGTGTTATTCCTTCTGCCAGGCTTGGGCTGTTGAATGGTTTTTTTCGGTCATCGCCCCGTGCTCCCTAGAAGAAGCTGAAGAGGATTGTCGTAGGGCTCTCGGCGCGCGCCGGAATCCCGAACCGCCTTCAATAATGATTCGTCATCGAATGGCTTGCGCAGGAAGGCCAACGCGCCCTTTTCGTCCGCCCAGTTTTGTTCTTTCTCCGTGGCGTGCCCCGAGATGAAAACGATTGGAATATTTTCGTGCCCCATGTCGATCAGGCGCTGCTGCAACTCCAACCCCCCAATGCCATCCAGACGAACATCGAGGATTATGCATGCCGTCTCATCCCACTTTCCCTCCAAGAGGAAGTTCTCCGCGGAGTCAAATGCCTCAACTTTGTAACCGACTGATCTCATTAAGCTGCTGAGCGATTCGCGGACACATGCTTCGTCGTCCACGATCGAGATTAGTGATTGTTTTCTTTCTTTGGTGTTCATTAGTTTCATGGTTACAATGTGGGCTGAAGTTACGGATGGCTCAATTATACGTTGGTATTAGCAGGGTAACTCACCATTTCTGGTTCATAAGTCTGATATTTTCATAGCGTGGCGGGTTAATATTTTGAATTAAGCCTCGCGCGACGGGCGGGCCGCCGGGCGCCGATCTCACTTACCCTGACTCTGACGTATGACCATTGAAGGCCGCGGGTCTGAAACAGGAACGAAAGATAACGAACTATGGATGCAAAATTCATGGGTGCCTCCCGGCGATTTCCGCGACAGGGTTGAGATGCGCGAGGTCTGATTGGGTGAGGTGAACTCCGGCGGCCGCAACCACATCGTCGACCTGTTGGGGCCTGCGGGCGCCGACAATCGCGCCAGTGACCGCGGGATTACTCAATGTCCAGGCGACCGCAATCGCGCCCGGGGCAAGGCCGCGCCGCTTGCCAACTGCGCGCAAGCGATTTACCAACGCGAGATTATCCGATAGCTTGGGCTCATTGAAGTCCGGGTGATGTTTGCGCCAATCATCCTCGGGCAACCCGGCGATGCGCTCGCGGGTCATCGCGCCGGTTAACAGGCCGGAGGCCATCGGGGAATAGACAATCACTCCGATCCCCTGCTGCTCGCAGTAAGGCAGGATCTCCTCCTGCATCTCGGGATGCACCAGCGAGTAAGGCGGCTGCAACGAAGTGATCGGCGCGATGGCCTGGGCCAGCTTCAATTGTTCGACGTCGAAATTTGAAACGCCAATCCAGCGAACCTTGCCTTGACGTTGTAACTTCGCCATCGTGCTCCAGCCTTCTTCGAGTTCCTTTGTATCCTCGACAGGCCAATGTATCTGATAGAGGTCAATTGCCTCCACCTTGAGCCGGCGCAGGCTGTCCTCGCATTCCCTACGGATGGAATCCGCGGTCAATTGGCGGCGGGGCCGCCCATCTCCGTCCCAGCGAAGTCCGCATTTGGTAAATACGTAAGGCCGCGGCCCCACCCAGGTACCCAGCACCCGCCTCACGACCTGCTCGGAATGCCCGAGGCCGTAAACAGCCGCGGTGTCGATCCAATTGACGCCTAATTCGAGCGCGCGGTGGATCGCCGCGACGGAGTCCTCGTCGTTTTGTTTTCCCCAGGCGAATTGCCAGCCTGAGCCGCCGATGGCCCACGAGCCGTAGCCCACGGGCGTGATGAATAGGTCGGAGTTTCCGAGTTGCCTCGTTTTTATGATTCCGTTGGTCGGTGCGCTTGCAGTGTTCATGTTCTTATTGGCCTTAATCTTCACCGGAGAATACGCGCCACGCGGCCCGCCCGGCTATAATACGTTGGTATGTACGGTGTAAGCCGCTAAGCAATTCACCGTAAAGAGCGCGAAGGGAACCGATGCGCTCCGAAGGCGCAGGCGGTGATCACTGCCGCCGGGAGAGGCCTGCGCTTTTTCGCTAGCTGTTGTGGCTGAGTTTCTCAGCCATCCGCACCAGGTCGGCTAGCGACTCGGCTTGCATCTTTTTCATGACCTGGCCGCGCTGAATCTTCACAGTGATCTCGCTCGTGCCCAACTCGCCGGCTACCTGCTTATTCAGCAGGCCCTGGACGACCAGCGCCATGACTTCGCGCTCGCGGGGCGTGAGCGACACATGGCGGGCGCGCAGCTCGCGCAACTCGACTCGCTGCTCCTGCGCGACCGAATCGCGATCGATTGCCTGATGAATGGCGGCGAGCAAATCCTCATCGCGAAAGGGCTTGGTCAGGAATTCGGCAGCGCCGGCTTTCATCGCGCGCACGCTCATCGGGATATCGCCGTGACCGGTGATGAATATGATCGGGATGGGATTGTCGGCGGATGTCAATTCACGCTGGAGATCCATTCCGCTCAGGCCCGGGAGCCGCACGTCGAGGACAAGGCACGCCGGCGCATCGGGCCTGTTCACGCGCAGGAATTCGCGTGCGGAGGAGAAGACTTCAACGCGCAAGCCGACAGAGCGGATCAAACTGCTTAGAGCTTCGCGCACCGCTCCGTCATCCTCGACGACATAAACAATCGGCCCGGCGCCTTTCACGGTCCATCCTCCACGGGCAATGTGAACTGAAACGTCGCGCCGGGGCCTTCATTGGGCGCGGCCCACAACCTCCCTCCATGCTCTTCGACAATCGAGCGGCTGATGGATAGCCCCATGCCGAGCCCCGCGGGCTTGGTAGTGTAGAACGCGTCGAACAGCCACGACTCTTTCTCCGGGGCCAGCCCGACGCCGGAATCCTCGACGGCGACAAGAATCGATTTCGGTTCCCGCGCTCCCGTGCGAATCCTGATGATACGCGGACGATCCATGACATCATTCAAAGCATCGAGGGCGTTGATCACGAGATTCAAAAGCACCTGTTGCAATCGCACGCGGTCCCCTGTTACGGACGGGAGATTCGGTGCGAGATCGGTCTGGAGTGACGCTCCACGCCGATCCGCCTCGCCTTGCGTCAACGCAACAATTTCGCGGATGATTTCATTGAGGTGGAGCCGCTGGGCGGTCGGTTCGCTCTTCTTAAGCACGGCGCGGATTCGCGCGATGACATCGCTGGCGCGAGTCCCGTCGCGGACAATGTTGCGAAGCGCCATGCGGGCTTCGTCGAAATTTGGCGGGTCATTCGAGAGCCAGCGCAAAGACGCATTGCCATTGGTGACAACTGCCGCGAGCGGCTGATTCACTTCATGGGCGATGGAAGCCGTCAATTCACCCATCGCAGTAACCCGCGCCACGCGGGCGAGTTCCTCCTCTGTCTTTTTGAGTGCTTCCTCGGCGGATTGGCGCTCCGTTCTGGATCGCAGCAGCGCGATGCCGTGCATCAGGTCGTCGGCAGCCTGCACCAGCAGGTCCGTCTCCTTCTCGTCGAATGCCTCCGGTTCATCCGAATAAACCAGGAATGCGCCGATGGCTCTTCCATCCGTCGTGAGGGGTAGAGCCACGGAGGATTTGAGGCCGTATTCTTCAGCCCGGGCTCTCCATGGGGCAAAAATCGGATCCGACGATATCAGATTGCACACGACAGGCCGGGCGGTACGAATCGCGGTGCCCGTCGGCCCGCGTCCATGCTCGCTGTCCCCCCAGCTCGCAAACACGGTGTCCAAATAGCCCCGGCCAGCTCCCGCCCGGGCAACAGGGCGGACGGATTTTGCAGCGTCGTTCTGGGCATAACCGACCCAGGCCAGACGATAGCCGCCCTCCGAGACGACCGCGCGGCAGACTTGATCCAGCAGGCCCATCTCCTCATTGCACCGGTTCAGAGCCTGATTGCACGCGCTGCGAACCCGCCACGCCCGGTTCAATCGCTGGAGTTCGCATTCCGCTCGCGTTCGCTCCGATATTTGCACGGTCAGATCTTCGTTGGCCGTTGTGAGCGCAGAGGTACGCGCTTGCACCTTCCCCTCCAGTTCGTCGCGAGCCCGCATGAGGGCTGCTTCGTCCCGCCGTTGCCGCTCGCACACCCAGCTGATGAAGACTCCTGCTACGAAAAAAATCGCGAAACGCGGCGTGTCACCAAGGGGGAAGGTTTGGGTAAAAGGCGGCGGTGCTATAAAGAACTTGATGGCAAGGACCGACAGAAGGCTGGCAGCAATCCCAGGACCGAATCCGCCATACCAGCCGCCAAGAATGATGGCGCAGAAGAACAGCGAGTTCGGCGTTCCCTGAAAAGTCTCCCTGAGCCGATCGGTCAGCATCAGAGTCACGAACACGGTGACCGCTGGCACGGCGTATCGGATTGGAAGCCCGGCACGGTGCCGCCGAAACCGACCGAAAAGCCCCTCAGCCGGCTGCGGGATTGTCTCTGTGCGTTTTCTCATGTCGGCAGCGCTCTATTGATGCGGGAGTCTCTCTTCTTTCCGCACCGTTCGCAACCGCGAGAAGTATCCAGCCCCCGGATATCAGCACATTCTCAATCGTCCCGAGAACCGGCGCCAGGCGGCGCGGATCGGAATCTCAGCTATTCAAAACCGGTCCAAAACATCGCCAAAAAAAGTTTGTTGACAATACTCCATCAAACCAATAGACATTCAGCGAAACGAAACCCTATCATTTTGATATAGATTTAATCAACCAACCTGACATCCCATGAAAAAGTCCCTTCTTTCCGCTGCTCTGGCCGCCGCCGCCGGCCTGATCCTTGTTCCATCTCTCGCCCGAGCCGTCGAGCCTGATGTCACCGGCTCCGACGGTGACCTCATCCTCGGGTTCCAATTGTCCGGGGAAAACGACCTGGAGGTCGATATTGGGTCCCTCAACACCTACCTCGACGCCACTTCAGCATTCCCGGTCACCTTCGGAGTGGTCCCCGCCGACCAGACCAATCCTGGCACCACCGTCACCAGCCTCAATGCGGACCTGACGGCAAATTTCGGCGCCGGATGGAACTCGAACTCGCTCCTCTTCTGGGGCCTCGCCGGAGCCGTGGGGAACACGGTCTTTCTAAGCCAGGATTCCGCTAATTCGAATATCCCGCAACGGCAGACCCTCAATGGAGCTGATACCACCTCGGGGGACATCAATAATACGCTTCTTGCCTCGCTCAAGGAGAGTCCTTCGACTACGAACAGCACCGAAGCGGCCAGCATTCTCACCTCAGCGGCTGGCAGTTGGGACTCCTTTACCCCGGCTACGGAAGCATTCGATACCGGTTTCAATATCGAGCAGGCCGGAGATGATACCGCGACCGACTCCACGTTAATCCTCTGGGAGCTTGCGGCAAATGGACGCAACGGCGGCGGCAACGGCGTGGATATCGGCTCATTCACGCTCAATAACTCGGGGGATCTGACCTTCACCCCCGCCGTAGTGCCGGAGCCCTCCACCTGGCTCTCGCTCATCAGCGGCGCGCTCTTTCTTGGCCTCTTCCAGCTTCGTCGCCGGTCACGTACCCCTTTGAGAATAAAACAACCCATCCTCCACTAACAAGAAACCTACCCATCCACTTAGTCACATGAAAACCAGACACCTCCTCCTTGCGGGAATCCTCGGAATTCTCGCCGCCTCCACTGCCGGCGCTCAAACCGTAATCTATATCTCCGGCGCCCCGGCCGCGCGGCAGCCATTCAGCACGGCCATCAACCGGCTCCTGACCTCCAGCACCACCGCCGGCCTTGTCACCGTCGCCTATTCCGGCACCAATACCACCACCTTGACCACAGCCAATGCCCTCACCTGGTATGGCGGCAATATCAACGGCACGCCCGTCACGGTGAAGGTATCCTACGTCGGCTCCTCCGCCGGCATTCAGGACGTGGCCGCGCAATTGACCGCCAAGTTCCTGCCAATTGGAGCTACCGCCGCGGGATCGCCCTATGCGGAGCCAAACACCGCAGGCAACGCTAACGACCCGGAAATCCCCAATTTCACCGCCTCCGACGAATTCCAGGCCTCCACCCCTTGGCAAGGCACTAACAGTCTCACCGGCACCTCGGTCGCTTACCAGCAGTTGTTTGGCGATGATATCGTCGGGGTCCTGCCGTATCGCTGGGTCTCCAACGTGGATGCCCCAAGCAGGCTGAGCAACATTACTCCCCATCAAGCCCAACTGCTCTTTAAGACAGGCTGGATCTATCTCTCCCAGTTGACCGGCTCCAATGCCGATGAAAATCTCGCCGCGTACGCCATTGGCCGCGACATCGGCTCCGGCCTGCGCACCGTTCTGCTCTCGGAGACGGCAATTGGCGTCCAGACCGGCGTCCAGCAGTACGAGCCAACAGTCAGTACGACGAACTCCCTCACCTATGTTGCATCACAGGTGCTCTATCCCGCTGAGACGGTCAATGGTGTTTCGCTTGGGACAGGCGACGGCGGATACTCGAGCTTCAGCGGTCTTCAGGCTGCCCTCGAGGCCTATACCAACAGCAACGGGGGTAATCTCTCAAATACCGCCAATGTTGATCTGCCCGGCTATTATGTGACGGGCCTTGCGGACTCGGACGCCCAGACTGTGTTCGCCAAGGGAGCCCACGAGGTGGCCTGGAACGGATTCTATCTCGGCACCCTGGGCACCTATGGCAACGGCGCGGGCCAGACAGGCAGCGCCTCTTTCTCGCTCTCCGAGGGCCAGTATACTTTCTGGAGTTACCTCCAGTTGCAGTACCAGACCAGCAAGTTGAGCAATTCTGTAAATGCCACCGCCTATGCTTTCGAGCAGGCGCTGGTTAACGATTTGAGGCATACGGATTCGCCGGTGCTGCTGAAAGACATGAACGTCTATCGCACACAGGACGGCGAACTCGTCCTCGGCGGCAATCCGTACGGGAGCTTGTGATCCAATTCCCATCCATCAACCTCATTTCTCATGTAGGCATCCGGCGCGGTTTTTACCGCGCCGGATGTTGCCGTTGAAACCAACACCACCTTCCTCCCGATGCCCATCCTTATCTCTCAATTAGCCACCAGGCCTATTCTTTGCATGATGGCTGTCATCAACGTTTTCCTCTTGGGAGTGTGCGCCTATTTGATTCTCTCTCCGGTGGGAAATTCCCAATTCATCGGCTCCCCGAATTCTTACTTGTCAAAGGATGCCGCCCTTGCGCCGGGCAGCACCGTTTCGGAACAACCCGGACCGGCTGACGCTCCTCTTCAAGCGCCCGTCTCTCCTTCCAGGCCGGACTCACCCAGTACGCTTTCCTCCGCTTCTGCAGACCTTGCTCCATCCGCCGGCCAGCCCGATTCCACGATGCGGGCTTCGACTTTCACCTCCCTGCCTTCGGACTCGCCCAACGCGAATGATAATCCCACCGACTCAGGGGCGCCAGCCTCCTGGTCCCCGGCATCCCACCCGGCTATCGCGGGTGGCTCCCCCGTCGGCGTTATCGCAGGAAAGATCGCCACTGTTGTCGAGCCACCCGCAGCCTCCACACCCCTCGCCCTCACCACCCCTGCCGACGGTGCGACTCCCTCACAGGCCGCCGTGCTCCAGCGTCTCCAAAACGATTTCGTCAGCAGCGTATCCACCCCGGGTCAAAACTTCGACAGTGCCGCCTATGCAAAAACCTGGCGGGTCGCGCAGGAACTAAGTGACTCCAACTTCGCGCAGCAGTTTGGCTCGGAGGCATTCATCGAGGCCCAATTGGCCCAGGTCCACGGTGGCAACTAAGCATGTTCGATTACGACCTCGAGGAGGATCATGGGTTCTTTTGGCGGCATCGCACCACCTTTATAACGGCGGGTTTTGTCGTCCTCTGCGCGGGCGTTTTCGTCGGCGCGCGCGCCCTTTCGCGGATCAACCAGAGACCCATTTCCCACAACGAGGTCATCATTGCGATTCTTCCCACGCTGCCTCCGCTCCCAAAGCCAACACCTCGCCCCACGCCGACGCCGGATTTCACTCCACCCGAGCAAAAGCAGGAGATGGTGATCCAGAATCCGGTTCAAAATGTGCCAAAACCGCCGGCCCCCAAGCCGATTGCCCCGGCTGCGGGCCCGATCGGCACTTCCATTGTCGGTTCCGGCGTTGATCCCTTCGGCCTCGGTAGCGGCCTCGGCGGAGGCGGCGGTTATGGCGATGGCTCCGGCAGCGGCGGCGGCAAATACGCCTGGTACGCCAGTGAAATTCAGAGCCGCATCGCCAAGGCTATTCGCGATGACTCGCGCGCCCGCCATGTGAACGTCTCTCTCATCGTGCGAATTTGGCCCGACCAGACGGGCCGCATTACAAGGGCGAAAGTCTCCGGCGGCTCCGATTCCGGCTTCGAGACCACGGTCCAGAATAGCATCCTTGCCGGCCTCCAGTTGCCCGATCCTCCGCCTTCGGATATGCCGCTGCCGATTGTGATGCGACTCTCGGTCACGGAGTCGCGCTAATCCGAATCGTCTCCTCCGTATCCAAGCACCTCCACCGTTACAGTCGGAGGGTTGCCGGTCCCCTCTTCGCTCGATTGCGTGGTGGCCGTCTCCGCCTGGACGGTGGCAGACGCCGCGCCCGCTCCGGCGCTGTTTGCCGCCGCGGTCAATGCCGCAATGTTCGGAGCCACCACCACGGTCGTCGGCACTCCAGCCGATGCTCCGCCAACCTGAATATTACCGGCATTTAAAACCTGTACCGCCGCGATATTCAGATTGCCCGTCACACGAATGCCCGCGTCACCCGCGTTGACGATTCCACTCGGCGCGATCAAATCGACATCGCCCGGCGGCACCCCTTCCACCGAAGCCAGCACGCCGATGCCGCCTCCTGTCGCCAGGCCGCCGAGGTCCGTCTTTACGTTCGCGCTTTGCGGATCGACGATCACCTGCGTGGGCGGCGCTTCCTGCACCGTCTTCGGGCTCTCGCCCGCCGCAATATTTCCCGTCGTGGACCAGAGTATTTCGTTCCCGCCCCGCAGCGTAAAGATGCGCGATGTGCCCACAACGATACTCCCATTCGTGTAGATGGAAATATTGCCGCCATCTTCAGTAAATATCCCTTGGTCGAGCGGTTGGTTCCCGGAGATGTCAACGCCCACGGTCAATTGCCCGCTCGGGTCCAGGATACTGATATTTCCTCCATTCTCTGTCGCAATCTCACGCGACGTAAGAGACATGTCTCCCGTCGTGCCGGCATTCGGAAATAGCTCCGCGATTGCCTCATCCGCCGCGTCGTAATTCCCGTATCCGGGTGATCCCACAAGGTTGTGGTCGCGACCCGCGTCGCGCAGCACCAAGTAAAACACGTCCAGTGCGATGATATCCCGCTCCTCCGGCAACAGCTTGTCAAAACCGGCCGCGCCGGAGAATGACGGCAGATCCGTGGCGATGGATGGAAGCTCCGCCAGATATGCCGCTGCATTCGGACCGGTTACGAATTGATTGATGAACGCCGTGAATCCCAATTCGCTCGTGCTGAGATCCGTCAATGGGCCCATCCCCGCCGCCGTGATCACATCCGCGCCCGTTTGCGGCAGGAACGGATTCCGCTGATCGCCGATGCTTGTAATCCCAACCCCCGTCGAGGCCGAGTAATTCGGCCCGACTCCCAGGTTCAAATTATTCCCAGCCAGCACCTCGAGAGTACCCGGCCCGCTGATCTGGATGTCTCCCGCGTTCGGCAACGGCGACTCAAAGAAATTCCCCGGCTCCTCCGCCTCCGTCCTCAGCGCTGAGTCCGGATCATACGCAATGATATTCTCCCCCGCCGACACCACGCTGATGTCGCTCGCGGCGACATTCTGAATATAGAGCGAGATATCCGTGATGTTCTTGCCCGCGATCACTTGCGTTTCCACCGGCGAATAGAGGGTTAGTCCCGATATATCTCCATTCTCCGCGTACAAATCCACTGGCGTCGCGTCACCCGCATGCAGTGGTCCTCCGCTGGGCGACTCGCCGTGCAGTTCCTCCTTCGTCTGGAGAGTCGCGTCCGTCTCACCCGATTCGTCGAACAACACATCGATCGCTTCCAGAAGGTTCTCTCCAGTAACCCACGCGTTGGACCTCCTCGATGTCCCCACGATCGACTCATACGCGAAGGGGTCGTCGATGCCCGGGATACCACTCGGTGGCGCATCCGAGACATCAATGATGCTCTCATCCCACGCCGTGGCCTGCACCCCATTATCCGACCCCTCACCATTCGGTTGCACGGCGTTGATCGATCCCGCCGCCGCCAGATCGAGCGTGCCTTCGGCAGACGGGAAAAGGGTCAGATCGCCCACCACGTCCACATCGCCGGATAGTGCGGTCGCCCGTACGATGGGCGGCAGCAGCGAAGTAGCAGTTTCAAAATCCGATACGTTCGTTTCATCCAGCCTCAGCCACGGCTCGTACCACGAAACCGTATCCGCCCCCCCGGTATAAAGGTCCACATTACTCAGCCATGTCTCGAGCAGGGGAACTGCTCCGTTGCCTCCATCCGGCGTCGCGCTCTCCCGCAGCGTCACGTTTCCCGCCAGTGAAGTAACATCCACGGAGTCGTCCGCGCCATAAGTGGAGAAGTAACTCTTGTACCAATAAGTATTGCTTAGTCCCTCCGGCATCAGGAATACATTTGCCACCGGTCCCAGCAGCACATTCTCCGCCGCCGTCACGGTAAAGTTACCCTGCCCAAGGAACAACGTCGTCGGCAGCCATGCATCTTCCGAATCCGCGGGCAGCGACGCATCGATGTCCGTGAGCGTCGCCGAACGGGTGCTGTTTGTCAGGATCTCATCGCCCGCCGTGAGCGTTCCCTGCCCGCGCTCTACATAATAAAAACCCGCGTTGATGTCGTTGCCCGCTGTCACCGTCACGTCGCCGCCTCCCAGCTCGACCAGCGCCGCCGTGCTCGGTGCGCCCATCGGCATCCGCGCATTGGTGGGCGCCACCGCGTCCACATTGGCCACGTCGTCCCCGGCCGTCAGCGTCACATTGCCGCCACCCAGCGCTCCCACTCCTTCAAAGAAATTACTGAAATCCACCCACCATGTCGTCGATGCGGAATCCCCATACTTCGAAAGTCCCGAGACCAATTGGCCCGTGGCCGAATCGATGTAATAGCCCCGGCGGTACAGCCAGTTATTCGGCAACTCAAGCTCTGAGTCCTCCACCAATTGGCCCGACCCGTTCTGCGTCAGATGCGCAATATCGTTGTCCGCTGCTATCGTGACATTTCCACCCGCATAACTATACTGCGCCGGATAATTCGGTGATTCCTGCGGATACCCCAAGTTGGTAACAGAAGGATCGGCGGCAGCAGCCACGTTCGGTTCCGGCACGTCAAACTCGCCTCCCATGGTGGGATCGGCAACCTGTGTCCCGGCCGTGTAGATCGTCGCGAACTGATTCAACAGCTCTACATTTTCTCCAGCCGAAACCTCGATATTCCCCGCCCCGGTTCGGATCACCTGGTAATATCCGTTGATAATGGATTGCGTCTGCGCATCCCCACCCGCCGTGCTGGTGGCGTAGGGCGTAGGATCATTCTTTCCAAGCTCCAACGATCCATTCCCAGCCACAACCTCGGTGGCATTTGCCGCGCTCATGTTCGCTCCAGCTGTAAGTGTGTAACTCCACGATTGGATACTCGCCGGCAGCGCCGTATTCTGGGTCAGCAGCGTCGCGGTATCCAGTGATGAGTTAAATCCGTCGCTCAGCGAGTTGTAAAAGACCAGGTTCCCGGAGGCGCGTATGGTCAATTGCCCCGCGGTCCCATCGGGCCCAAACCGGTAATTATCCAGGTCCCAATCGGAAGACGAGTTCGACGTCGGCGTGCCTAGCGTCAAATCGCCGGATCGGTTGATAATCTCAGCCCCTGTCTCGATATAAATCGGTAGTCCCGAGCTTCCCACCAGCCGGTTCAACATTGCGGTATAGGCCGCCGTCGTTTGTCCCCCGGTTCCCAGGAAATTCACCCCATCGTTATAAATTTGATTCTCCAACGCCTGAGTGATTTCCCCTCCGCTCGCCGTCAAGTCATAGATCCGGTATCCCTCCACGACAATGGCCGATGCGCCGGTAATGGTTCCGTCGATTGGCGCCACCTGTACGTCCGTCCCAGCGACAGTTTGCGGCGCCCGAATCAGCAACGTCCCCGTAAAATCTCCAAGATTTGCGCTATTCGCCGTGTTTGCCGCCACCGATAAGTCAATCGTCGATCCCGTCTGCACGTCCACCACCGCGGTCGTGCTTGCGTTCCCATCAATGTCCGCTCCCGCGGAGAGCGTCACCGAACCGCCCTTGCCGGCATCGTCGAATTTGTGACCGGACGCATTCAGTTCCGCCCCGTCATTCAGCGTCACGCTTCCCGCCGCTGCCAGTGTGATCTCTCCACCCGTCTCTCCCGATGCATTAATGATACCGGTTACCGTGATTGACCCTTCATCGGTCGATAAATCAAACTGCTGCGCCGTGGCGACTCCATCCACCGTTACGTCTCCCGTCCCCACTTCAATTTGCAGCGCATTCGTAAATCCCGCCGTATCCAACATTGTGCCCAGCGCGGAAAATGTAGGCAGCGCATTCACATCCAGCGAGAAGTTGCCGCCATTCCCTCCCGCGCCGCTTTGCGCCTGGAGAATTCCATTCGATACAAAGCTTCCATTCGGTGTAGTCACATCAAGCGTCCCAGCGTTCCCTCCAGCCACCGGGGCCGATACATTGATCGTACCATCCGCTCCCACCGTCACATTACCTTGATCCGCAATCAGATTAACCGTTCCGCCGCTGGTATATTGAGCGAGGTCAAAAATATTCTTTACCGTTCCGGCCACGCTGAGTTCGGTCTTCGCCGAGTCGCCGATGACAAGGTCTCCGCTCGTCGCGTGCAGCGTAATCGACCCGCTCGGCAACGCGATATTGCCATCATCCTCGATGCTCGCTCCCGTGATGCTCAGGCTCGCCGCCAGTCCACCGCTGACTAAGGTCTTCGAGGATTCTCCCTCAATGTCTATCGCGCCGCCTGCCGAAATGTTTTCCTGCGATCCTGCCGCCCCGGTAATCAGCGAGGATGTCAGCGTCAACGCGCCTTGTGTCGACACACTGCCGGTATTTTCGGCGATGATTCCATCCGCCCCATTCAACTCAACGTTCGCGTATCGATTGATCTGCAGCGAACTGCTACCCAGACGAATCACTCCGCCGTCAAACGCCAGCGTCCCATCGGGTGCTCCACTCGCAACCGGCGCGCTGCCATCAGCCAGCCCATTCAGGGTAATGTTCTTCGCGGCAATCGTCGCAGTGCCGCCCGATGGGTCAAAGCCCAGAATCTCCGCCGCGCTCAGCGTCAAGCTGCCAAATCCTGTCGCGGAGCCCAGGTCGCCCGTTCCATAAATATCCATCGACGAGTAACTCAACAGCGTCAGTGCGCTCGTATGGCTTTCGATTTGTTCCAGCGCATTGCCGCCAAGTACGAGCCCGCCGGGCGTCGCCCCGCCCGCACTCGAGAGAGAGATCGAAATCAATCCGCTATCTATCGTCACAGCCTTCGCGTCCAGCGCCGCGCTCGGATCCAATGTCGATGTCTCGCTCGAGTCAAGAATCACTCCCGCTCCCGTCAAGGTCACTCCCTCTCCGACCGTCAACGCCGCAGCAGCCGCCGTATTTACTCCAGTTCTCGCGATTCCCGCCGATGCATCGTTACTCACCCTCAGCAGCGCTCCGTCGCCCGTCACCGTAAGTGCCAGATCATCCGACGATCCGGCGGCCGTGATCGATGCGTCCTGGTCCAGCGTCACGTTATCGGCCACGAGAATGATATCGCCCCCTGACAATGCGGCGCCTTCATTATCGACCACGATGCTATCCGCTTCGGTCGTCACCGTCGTTCCATTCGCCCCCGTGCTGGCATACCCTCCAATCAATAACGTCTGCGCACCTATCGAGCTAAGTTGAGCCGAATCCAGCACCAGGTCCCCCGCCGGCGCGCTGGAAGCCTGCCCGGGTCCCGCGATGAAAATATCAGCCGCTCCAGTATCGACCGTCACCAATCCGCCCTCCGCGTCCGGGTCAAGCGGCTTCGATAACACCGCGCCTTCGAGGTCCATCCCCTGCGTCGCCTGAAGAATCAGTTGCCCGGAATCGGCCGGCGTCCGCGCCACGCTGTTCGCGCCCAAAAACGCCGTGCCCGAAAATGTGTCATATTGCGCCTCGTTCGCCACAACCGCCGGCGGCTCCACTTCATAATTCCCAACTACAGGTTGCCCCGTTCCAATTCTATAACCCGGCACAACGCTCGACCCGTCCGGTTGCAATCCTCCAGGCCCTGGCGTGCCTCCCACGGGAGTTACAAGGTACGCCCCCGGCAATGCCGCGTAGCGCGCCGGCAGCAAGGTATAAGTACCCGCCGGCAACCCGTTGCTCGCCGCAAGGTAAATCGTATCTCCCGGCGCCAGCGTATTATTGACATATCCCGGATCGGTCCCAAGGTTCGCCGCCTCCGTCGACGCCGTCGGACGGTCCGGATTGAATGGTGCGTATGGCGCATAATTCGCCGAATACCCGGGAATGATCGCATAACTCGAAGTCGTATCCAGAATGTCGATGTCGCCTCCCACTCCAGGCACAAATTCGTACGCGGACAAATCCCCCCCACCCCGAATATCCACCGTCGCCCCTCGGGCCTCCGTTACATTCTCGCCGGAAATGTTGACCGCCTTTTGCGGCGCACCAATCGAAGTAATATCCACGCCGGAAGGATCGATCCACGACACTCCGTTCAGCACGAGCCCATATGGAATAGTCATGCCCTGCCCCGTTAGCGGATCGACCGCCGATACCGAAGTCACGCTTCCCTTGCCCAGCGTAACGCTTTGCGTAGGATCCACCCCCGCGTTCGTCAGCAGATCGATCGGCGTCGATCCCGACCCGTCCCAGCCCAGGTTGATCGTTCCAAATGGCGCCCGCAGAACCCCGTCCTGCGTGATGTCCGTCGCATAAATATCCAGCGTCCCACCCGCCGAGAGCGGAAGCTGCTGTTCCCCCGATCCCACAATCGTTACCGAGCCATTTTCACTCCCCTTCGCACCCGTATAATTATACGCCGCAATGGTGAAGGTCGTTTCCGTAGGTGGATAAATCTGCGCCGCCTTCATATAAATGCTTCCAGCCACGTCCAATGTCCCGTCGCCCTGGATATCTCCGTCGTTGGCAATCAACTTCAGCGCCCCAATCCCCTGCAGCGATAAGTTCCCTACATCGATCAGTTGCGCGGTTACAGTAAGTGACCCCGTCCCATAAGTCGGCGGAAAATAGTAAGCAGTGCCATTGTAGGAAATCGGAGGGTTCGACACCTCTTCATCCACCGGCGTCGGCGGTTGAAACTCCGTGCCCAGCGCCACATAAGGCGCGCTCAGCCTCACCGCTCCGTTTCCATAGAGGAAACCGCTCGTAGCGACGGAAATCGATTCCCCCGCGCTAATGTCGACCGGTCCGGAGAATTCCACCGAACCATTTAAATTAATCGCCCCAAATCCCCCGTTGGCAAAGCTCTGCACCGCGATATGCCCCAGTTGCGCCGCCACCTGGCCATTTGGCCCCAGCACCTCGTGACCCAGCGCCGTCTCTCCCGCCGCCGGCGCAGGTCCTCCAATCGTCAACCCATTCTGGGTAACAATCAGTGTAACATCCGAAGGAGGCAGCGGGTTGGCCGGATTCGCATTAAATTCCCCCGATGAGACCGTGAGCGTTCCACCCAGCGCCTCGCTGCCTCCCGGCTCCCCCACCAGCGTCGCATCCGTAAACAGTTCCTCTTTGCCCTTCAGTGTGATGCTGCCTGCGTTGCTCTCAATCAGCGTCGGTATGAGCAACTCGCCTTTAAACGAACCATTCATTTCCGCCTCCAGCCCCGCGTCGCTGGCCCCACTCAATCCCAGCAGGACATCGGAGTAATTGGGAACCTCGTCCAATGTCGCGCTCGCGCCGGACACATTCAGCACCGCCCCGGCTTCCGCGACGATATTCCCGCTGATGCTTATCGCCCCTCCTCCAACAATCGATCCCGTAATATAACCTTCATTATTGGGAGTGGGAATCATCGTCCCCGCCGTCGAGATAATTGTCTGCGGGCTGATATAAACGGTCGGCAGCGCCTCCGTGGGCGAGATCAACCCATAAGCCGCCGCCGTATTTCCCCCGCTGATGGAGACATCGCCCCCCGGCGCATAAATACTGCCCAGGATCGCCACCGATTGCGCATTGATCGACACGTTTCCCAGCGGGTCAGTTTCAATCACCGCGCCCGTCCCCATTGTGAAGCCGCCGATAAAGATCGGATTGCCGCTAAACTTATCAGTAATTCCCGGCGCATTAAACGACAGGCTCACCGGCGTCCGCGAACCTACCGGCAGCAGCGCCGCCGCAGTTTGCAGTCCGGCGCCGCCAGGCGCGTAGGCTAACGCCACCAGGCTCTCAGCCATTGGGTCGATTACCGTTCCGGGCGCAATAGTAAACGCCGGCAGACTCTGCCCATTCTTTTCAGCGCCCAGCGCATCCAGTGTAAAGGAAGCGAAACCGCCTTCGTCAAAGAACTCCGGCGTCAAAAGTAGCACACCGCTCGCGTCTGTCTCACCACCGATCTGGATTTGAGGCGCCTGCACCGTTAGCGAGCCGCCTTTGTCACCGGAATATCCCAGCACCGAGCTATCAAACTCCAGCCTCCCACCCACAATCGACGGCAGCTCCGGATCATTACCTGCGAGGATCGAGATACTCCCGCCCGCCCCATATGCAGGCGTCCCTGCCGAATCCAGTTCAACTCCTCCAGATACATTAATGCTGCTGCCGGCCTCGAGATCCGCACTGTAACTGGCAATACTTACACTACCGCCGGAAATCTCATTCGGCAGCATATCCGCGTCCGGGGCGTGATCCCGATCGTCAATCAGCAACCCCGCCACATCCAGGGATGCCGCGCCGCCCAGTACAAAATTCCCTCGCGACGGATTCGCCGGAGGAGTAACCGGCGACTCCCCGTTGATCAATAATTGGTAACTATACGGTGAATAGTCATAGACGGTAAGATCGATCGTCCCACCCGGCGCCACAATACTTCCGTCAATATACATATTCGCCGCCGCGAGCGTAACCGAACCCCCTGCTCCCGCGTCCAGCGTCACTCCCGCCGGCACAGTCACCGACCCATCCCCATTTCTTACCGTCAGATCGCCGAAGCCATCCGTGGTAAACAAATCGGGCGATAACACCACATTCTCCGTCCGCTCCCCGCTCAGCGGTGCAGGATCGCCAGCCGCATCCACCGCAAAAGGCGCCGCCCCGGGCAGATCGTCCTGGGTGGAAAAGACCACCGCAGGCGGCGTGGGCGCATACACAGGATAGAGCGGCTGGTCGCTCGCATTCTGCCCCTCGAAGGCCAGCATCAGCGCGCTGGGAATTGCCTGGACCGAATCCGGCCCCACCTGTCGCGGCCCATTTGTCGTGAGGCCCAGCAGCGTCCCATCCAGCGCCGTCGATGGCGCAATAATCGTCACCGCGCCGCCATTACCACCATATACATAGCCATTCTCATAATGGCTGTCAGTGATGAGTGGATCATCATAAGTCGCCGAATATCCCCACTTGGCGCTCGAAACCGTGAACTGCGGTAAAAATCCATCGTACACCAGGTCGGGCGTCGCCTCGGAAATGGGATAAATATATCCCCCCGATATAAGTTCGGAAGTAGTTACCACGCCGCCCGTGTAATTGATCCATCCCCCGGATACATTTACCTGCGAACCTTGCTGCATCACCACCGATCCCCCCGCCTGCATCGCCACCGTTCCTCCGTTCGTCGTCAATTCCCCCACCGTGTATTGCACCAGGTCCGCGTATCCAAACGCATCCGCAAGCGGCGTTCCGATCCACGGCTGACCATCATAGACCCCTTGGTCCCGGATATCCACATAGATGGTCTGCCCCTCCAGGATACTATTCCGTTCCAGCGGCGAGTCCGCCAGCTCCGGCCCCAGCAATTGAACCGTCACAATATTCTGCGCGACGGGCGCGCTCACATCCTCGCTCCCCGCCACATTAATCAACGCCCCCGAGTCCAGATAGATTTGCCCCTTGGCAAACTCGAACCCGTAATCCCCGTTCCCCGTCGGCAGCCATGTCCCCGCCTGCATGCTCACCGCGGCGCTCGGCGCCAGCAATTCCGCATTGCCGGCCATGTGGATCGTTTCCCCCTGCACATTCACTTGCGAGCCCAGCGCCAGCGCCTGGTCGGGTGGCGGCTCCGCGCTGGTAATAGTCGCGCTGCTATCCCACTCAGGCAGGATCTCCGTGATACTCGATGTTCCAAACGTCACATTCCCCGCCTCGGTCGTAACCAGTTCATTCTGCCCTTCGGGGTCCTGCACCACCTCCGTTCCAGTATCCGCCTTCAAATCTATCCGCCCATTGAGTGACACAGACGTAGTGCCTTCGATTGCCCCAAGCTGCTCCACCAGCGCCCCAATCATCGTCACATCCGCCTCCGGCGCCAATATATCGCCCGTGTTCGTCGCCGTCCCGCCTCCCTTGCCAACAAACACATCCAGCCCGCGCAGGCTCGGATCAGACTCCGCATGCGGCAGGAAACCGACCTGCTCTCCCGCCGCCAGAATCGCCTGTCCATCCGGCGTCAGGATCGTTCCCGCATTCGTCACGTCCGGGCCGATTAGCGCGATCTTTCCACCCACACCATCCGCATTCGCCGGGCTTTCCAGCACAGCGCCCGCATCCACCGTCACATTTCCATCCTTTCCGCCCGGCGTATTTGGCGGAGGCGGCGGCGTAAACGTCGGCGCCGTCGGGTTAACCGCCAACGCAGGGATCGCAAGTGACGAAAAGAGATACTGGTCATCCGGGTTATTCACCAGGCCCACGCCGATCAGGTAATTGTTGATCGGCAGCGACGAGGCCACCAGCGCATGGACATTCACCTGCGACGCTCCGCCAAAAATAATCCCGTTCTGGTTGATCACGTAAACCTGCCCCGCCGCCTTGATTGATCCCAGGATCTGCGACGGCACTCCACTCGGATCATCTACCACGTTGAACACAATGGAATCCTCCGCATCCGTCCCCGTCTTGTTCTGGTCGAATTTCAGCGTCGTCGCGCTGCCAATGTTAAACGTCGTCCATGTCAGCGTCGCCTCCGGGCTCGTCTGGTCCACCGTCACCACAGTCTGCCCCTTGGAAGCGATCTCCGTAGGCTGATCCGCGCCCGTCCACGTCTGGCCTGCCGCGGGATTCAGCCCGCCGATGCCCAACCCATTCGGCACATTCGGCAATTGAAGCGACGGATTGTTCGGATTGATCCCCAGATTATTCTTCCCCGCACTCGCCGCCAGGCTTCGCGCCGCGCTTTGCATCGCTTGCACCGCCTCGATCGCCTGCGTCGCGCGCGCCAGCGCATCCTGCATATTCGCCCGCGCCTCGCTGACCGAAGGCGGCGTGAAGGAGGTCGGATTCGCCCCCTGCGTCGCGTTCGGCGTATATCCCCCCCGCAGCAAATCACCCGCCAGCGCTCTCGCCCCAGTCCCGCCCAGCACGACCGCCACCGCCACCCTGCGAAGCAGCTTCAATGCGAGCAATCGCAAGCGGAACGAATGGCGCGTGAGTGCGGACATGGCAGATTGCGCGAACGGAATCGAGCGGCCTCCAAACTGTGCGCGACCCGTATATTTATACCATTTTAATAGACATTCAACGATTTTTTGTGTGCCTCACATCATGTTGCCCATTAGCCAATTACACATTATCAATCCGCATTCTGCCACGTACCAGAAGCTTAATGGCTACTGTTTCACTTCACATTCCAACCATCTCGCGCGTGCAGCCCGGGGCCTAAAGGCGAACGATATGCGGAAGGGCCGCCTCCGGGACGCCGGCTCAATCCATCGATATTCGGAGCTGGGACCTTGTCGAATGCGTAGAGAAAAGCATCGGCGCTCTTACCGAATTTGTTTGTTCTTGTGCGGCTAAGCGTTGGCGTAATCACTCCAGAATGACGGCCACCGGCGCACTGTCTTTTTTGAGGGTGGTGAGGAGTGTTTTTGATTTGCCGTTGTGGGTGACCGTGATTTCGTAATCGCCGAGGAAGCCGCGGGTATTGTAGGCGCCCCGGGCGTTGGTTTTTCCGGACACGCGGGTCCACCATTTGTTCATGACGAGGTCGATCCAGACCCGGCCTGCGGGTTTAATCGACCAGTCCTTGCGAAAGTAAGCCCCGTTGGGCCGCCAGTGCTGCCCCTCCCAAAATCCCCACGACAGGAAGCCGGTGACGGCGGGATGGCTGAATGCCAGCGTCATGTAGTCGCGGGTGTAGTCGGCCTGAAGTTGCTCGTCAGTGACGTCGATATCGTGCTCTGTGATTTCGAGTTCGAGACCGAGTTTCGCGAAACGGTCGAAGCCCTTCAGGACTTCGGCCGGAGCGGGAAGGTTCGTGCCGAAATGGCTCTGGATGCCGATTCCCGATAGCGGCGCACCGTGGTCGAGCAGATAGCGGATCGTCTCCTCAAAGGCGTCGGCATGCGGGTTGTTCTGCCTGCCGGATTCGGCGGTGTCGTAATCGTTAATATAGAGCTTCGCGGCGGGATCGGCCTGGTGCGCGAGCCGGAACCATTCGAGGGTTGCATCCATGCCGAGGACATCGGTGAGATCGTGATTCGCGTAGAGCTCATTGATCACGTCCCACTCGACGCACTGGCCTTTCATGGCGGTGACTTCATCGAGGATGTGGTCGTCCACCCGTTTGCGGAGCGCGACCGGATCGCTTTTCAAGGACTGGAGGTCTTGCGGCAAATTGTGCCAGCTTGGCCAGACCAGATTGTGTCCACGGACGGCAATGTCGTGGTCGCGCAGCCATTTGACGCCATCGATGGCACGTTGGCGGTTTTCCTCCCAGCCATTCCACTTCAGGTCGTTTTCCATGACGACCTTGTTGAAATATTTCAGGATCGTTTCGCGATATTTTTCGCCATCGGAGGTCTGCGCGAGAATCCGGCCCGCGGACACCGCCGAGCCGAAACCGAACGCATGGCGCAGCATGTTCACCGAGACGGTCGCGCCGGGGATGGGTGTCCCGGCGGAGTCCCTGACAACGACGGTGAGGTCAGCCTTGCGGATTTTCTCGATGCGTTCCTCCGCGGCTTTGCGCCAGGGCGCATCTGGTTCGCGCCCGGGGTAGCTGATGTTCGATGGGGGCAAATCCTCCAGCCGCGCCTTGTTGCCGAAATTCAGAATCTCGACGCCGCCAATCTCGATGGTCTGCGGGCCGTAGCCGAGCCGGAAGAGGATGTTCGCCTTTCCCGTGGGAATGATCAGGCCCCCGATGTTGTCCTTCGTGGCGACGAAACGGATGGAAAACTCCCGCCACTCCGGCCCAGCACTGCCGCCCATCACAACGAGGTTCCTGTACTCGGGGCCACCTTGCTCGATGGCCATCTCCGTGTTGCCGGTGCCAGTCTCAGCTTTCGATTCGGGGCTCCGTAGATAGAACCTGGCGAACAGGACGTCGCCGACGTGGACTGGCGAAGTACTGACGGCATGAAGCTGGACGTCGTAGGGAGTGGTGGTCATTGCCAGGGTGCGCAATCGCAGGGCCTGCCGGAACGGCTGGCCGCTCACCGTCACCACCTCGGCCGGCGCGACGATGGCGGGATCGGCCCAGAGCTTGAACGAGGAAACTGTGTCGCCCGCGAGCAAGGAGACTCCACCGGGAGGCAGGGGGCTTTCCTCGGCGACGAGGCTTGGGATCAGTAGGAATCCGGTGAAGAAAATGGCTACGGTGCAGAGTGGCAAGTGAAATGGTATCGGGCGTCTGCAAGAGAAGCGGGAAGGCGCGAGGAAAACTCGAAGACAACGTGGGATCATTTTGCTGCCTTCAAATATAAAACTCACCCTCTCAAATTCGATCTAAAAATTCATGCCCCTCGACCCTGATGAACAACTCCACCTCATGCGGCTAGTTCTTTCGCAGGCTCCCTTTGTAATAAAGGGCCAGGCCGTACTGGGCTGTTGCTCCGACAAGACCTACGGTACCATAGAATACCTTCGAAAGTTGAAGAACGATATGGGCGTCGCTGGCGTCAAGCATGTCCGTAATTGTCTGCGGCGCGGAAGCGGAAAAAAAGTGATAGGCGCCATAAATCAGAAACAAGCCGGCGAAAAGGGTCTGGTTCCAGTACCCATAAACAGCTCCCCGCGAATCTCCCTTCGAAAACCAGTCGTGGACCTTGAATTCCACGCAGGTCATTGCGCCCAGTAAAAGAACGCTTATTGCGTCTTCAATATCTCTCCCAGAAATGAGGGAGATGAGGCAAAACAGCGTGGACGCTGCCAGCCACAACCTGCTCCATTTGGCGACGTTTGCGCGTTTCTCAAATCCCCTGCCAGTCCGAATCTTCGCTCGTTGCGCCTGGAGAAACCCCTCTACGGTCTGACCGGAACCGTTCAAGAGATCTTGCAGCGCGTCCTCCGGTATTTCAACCAGTCGAGTGGAAGGCAGCGGTGGAGAACCGGTATTCAGCAGGGGACTTTTTGGCGTTTCGGTGACCACAGGGCAGAATATAGCACCCCGCCATCCGCAATACGAGAGAGACTGTGTAGAGGCCCGCCAATGATGCGGACTGCAGGCAGGCGAAGCCGCCGGGGTCGCCGCCGGCTTCACCCTCCCGGATGTCCCGGACATCAGCCCCTATCTGTTTGGTTGGAAGCTTGAATCGGGGCGTTCACCGGATACATTCTCATTCCATGATCCCCTTTCGCCTCATAACGTTCTCCGGCTTTGGCATTCAATGCATATTCCCGCGACTGGCCAGCTTCGCGACTGTGCTGATTTTCAGTATTGCCGGCCCGGTTGCCCGTGCTGCCGATGAACCGACGACTAGCGCGCTCAAAACCAATCCGCAGGGATGGGTCGATGTCATGCCGCCGGCCGACCTCAGCGGCTGGGTCCACGTTCCCTATAAGGCGGGAGCAAAAATCATCCGCCAGCAATGGCACGTCGATAACGGCCTGCTCACCTGCGACGGCGACGGCGGTCACGATATGTTGCTTTTGAATCGGCAAATTGGGGACGCCATCTTCCACGTCGAGTTCTGCTTCACGAAAATCGACAACCCAAAGGCTGCGTACAACAGCGGAGTCTGGGTGCGCACATTGCTCGACGGATCGATCTGGCACCAGGCGCAGGTGCAAAGCCTCGCGGGAGGCTATCTGTTTGGCGTCACACCAACGCCGGCAGGTCCCAAAGAATTTAATGTGAGCACCGAACCCTGCCGCGTGACTGAGGCGGGCAATTGGAACACGTTTGAAGTCACCGCGCAGGGACCGAAGCTGACCCTCTGGGTCAACGGATACATAACCGCAGTCCTTCCGGATTGCGGTCAGCCCAAAGGATTCCTGGGGCTGGAGGGCGAGGGTTATCGGATTGAATTCCGAAATCTGAAGCTCAAGGAACTTCCGTAATCGCAGGGGCAACCGACAATGAGCGGCTCGCACCGCTGCTGAACCAAAGCCCTATAGACACGCGGAAAAGGAAGAGATCAGCGATACCGGGCCAGGGAATCGGTTTGGCCGGGGAAAACTTTCAGCAAATGGGGGCCGGTATGACCATAGATGACACCCGGGATCATTGGGCAACCGTCCTCACCGAGTTATAACTTTTGCCCGTTTTGTTATGACTTTCCGCTATTCCGTGCGTTGTAAGTCGCTATCCATCAGCCAGATGGAGCGGGTGAGGGGAATCGAACCCCCGTGTCCATCCCGCGCGGGGGCGAGTATAGGAAAGGCGCATGAATACAAGGTTTTCCTTAATCTCAGAACTTCTTTGACAGGGGCGGACGTTCTCACTATGTTCTCACTCGAAAACGAAAGGATATTATGGCTTCACTCCTCAAACGAAAAAAGTCCCCCTTCTGGTATTGCTGCTACACCAGCGCAACCGGCCAGCGGCTCAAAAAATCCACGGAACAGACAGACCGGGCAAAGGCCCTGGAATTCTGCCTTACCCTTGAACGCACGGAAGGCATGGCAGCCCGTGGCACACTCACGGAGGCGCGGGCGCGAGAGCTTATCGGGGAAGTGTTGGAACGAACCACGGGCGAGACGTTGCCATTCTTCACGGCGGAAAGCTGGCTCCGGGAATGGCTTCGCGGCAAGGAGGTTTCCAAGTCGGCAGGAACGCACGTCAAATACCAGCACACGGTCAACAGCTTTATCGACTACCTGAACGGGCGGGCGAAACTCAACATCGCGGCTATCACCCCGAAAGACATTGCCGGTTTTCGGGATGCACAGATTGCCAGCGGGAAGAATCCAAACACGGTGCGCTTTCTCGTGAAGCATTTGCGGATTCCCTTTAACACGGCCCGGCGGCAGGGGATCATCACGCACAATCCGGCGGAAGCGGTGGAACTGCCCGGCAAAGTGAAGATGGAAGACGGTGGTGAAGCATCGCGGGACGTGTTCACCCCGGAGCAAATTGAGAAGCTTTTGGAGGCGGCGGTGGCGCGGGAGCATGGGAAACCCGTCTTTGAGGCCGGGAAGGAATGGCGCGGGGCGATTCTCTTTGCCTTCTACACGGGCGCACGGCTTCAAGACGTGGCAAATATCGCATGGAGCGCGATTGATTTGCCGGGGAAAGCCATCACCTACCGGGCGAAGAAAACCGGCAAGCTTGTCACGATCCCCATGCACGAGGAGCTTGAATCCTATCTCCTCGAATTGTCCGCCCCGGACAACGGCACGGCTCCCGTCTTCCCGAAACTGGCGGGACGCGGCACAGGCGGGCGGAGCGGCCTTTCAATGACATTCTCGCGCATCATGGCGCGGGCGAAGGTGGAGGGCGTATCGCGGCCCGTGGCGAAAGTGGCGGGCGAAGCGAGGAGTGAGGGCCGGACGGTGCGAACCCTCACCTTTCACAGCTTGCGGCACAGCTTCAATTCGGCTCTTGCCAACAAGGGAGTTTCCCAGGAATTGCGGATGCTCCTCACCGGCCATGTTTCCAAGGAAATGAACCGGCAATATACACACGTTGAACTTGAGCCCTTGCGGGCGGCAATCGGCACCCTGCCCCCTCTCCTCAAAAAGTGAAAAAGCCATCAATGCCCCGTGCAACTCGTGCAAGACGACAGGGACCGAAGCTGGCGGATGCACAGAAGCAAGTCCCCTCCCCCGTGCAAGACGACACGGGAGCGAAAAGAACCGGGACGGCCAAGAAAGCAAACCTGGCGAACGTGGACTTACCGGCCTGCCTGGAGTACCTTCGCCGGGAGGTTATAGACGGAGAATTTCAAGCGGCCTGCGTGTACGAATACGCACGGGAGTCTCAAGGCATGCGGGAAGAATCCGCCCTGCACAAACGCGGGACTTACAGCCTTGGGCGACATGGCTACATCGTTCAGCCGAACGGGCAAAATGTTTTGGCGGACCCCATTTGGACGTGTCCATCCTTTCCCGCAAAGGGCTGGAATCAACTTAATGAGACGGAGCGCGCTAAAATAGTGCGGTCCGGGGGTTATCCGCTTCCTCCCGGTAAGAACCAGCCGTTGCACATGAATCACATTGGCGTACTCTATATGTGCGGAGTGTTTGACGCCTTTAAGGCGCTCACAAAAAAAATGGCGGAGGAATCGTTCAGAGCGAAGGAACTCGGCATCGCGATGGCAAAGCCTGATCCGGTTTTGGAGGTAAAGGAGGGTTCCCCTCTGGCTCATGCTTTATTCACGATTGATTTCCGGGATTCGAGAGAAAAACTCGTGGAGGCGTTTGACATTTGGTTGCAGCTACCGGAGCAGCAGGCCCGGCTTCGAAAGCACAAACAAAATCGGAAAGGTAAGGCTCGCGGCCCCAAAGAGAGGCTCAGGGACCTCGCAGCGTGGCGGATCGCGTCGAAACTCGGATACGGCAAGGCGTGGAGCTTTTTGAAAAAGGAGCTTTCGAAAACGCCTCCATACGGAGAGGAGGCAGCTCTCAGGAGGGCGACCGGAAGGGCGGTTAGGTACTTGGCCGAATTATTCCCGTGGGAATCCTGATTTAGAAGTTTGTAAGGCCCCCCCTTTAGAAGCCATATCAGGCACTGCGTGGGTTTGCGAAGGTAAGCCCGCAATGGCACATTCACCTAACACGGGAGGCAATCCCCAACCAAAGATTGCCCCGGCAGCGGGACCGGCACAACCCGCAACGGCCCGGCGTCAAAACCGGGTAAACGAATTGCTGGGGGACCGGGAGGGAGCTTTGCCGGTTTGGATTCGAAGCCCGAAATCGGGGACGGAGTTTTACACAGGTTTTTCGCGCTCGAAATTATACGAACTCGCGGACAGGGGACATATTCGCAGCGTGAGCATTCGGGAGCCTGGACAAATCAAAGGCACCCGGCTCTTCCACCTTCAAAGCACCCTCGCCTATATCGAGCGGTGCGAAGCGGAGGCTACGGCGGAGGCCGGCCACTAATGAGCGCGACGCCATTAGAGCGGGCGCTGGATTGGTGGGGCCGACACGATGATATGGGCGGATTTAAGACGGCGGCAGAAATGCTGTTTCCCGGCTGGATACCGGGCCGCTCGTGCCACGCACCTTACCGTGAGGACAAGGAACCGTCATTCAGCATTTATCGCAATGAAAGCGGGGTTTGGCGCTTCAAAGACTTCGCCGGAGAACAGGGTGGCCTTGTAGGTTTCGTTATGCTCGCGGGGATGGATGAGAAGGGGGCCGCCCGCTGGTTGATAGACAAGGCCGGGAACGTGCGGGGACAGTCCATTGCCTTCACGCCAAGACCAAGGCCCCAACCGGAGCCGTGGCAACCCTACGCGATGGATTCCGGCGAGCTTGGCCGGTGTGTATCTATGGCGGAAGCGTTATTGAGGGAGCAGCGGGCCATTGATGGCATTGCCAAGGCTCGCAAGTGGCGACCGGAAACAATCAGGGAGCTTGCGCTTGATCCGTGCATCGGTCTGCATGAAGGGAGGCTCGTTCTCATTTACCCGACCGGCGCGAAAGTGAGATTGAAGCCGCTCATGCCCAGCGGGGCGGAATCATTCGAGGGGACGCCGTTCTACTGGCTATTTGGCAAGCCGGATGCCCTATGGCGTGGCGACCGTCTCTTGCAATGTACGGAAACGGTTCACATTACCGAAGGCGAGACGGCGGCAATCAGCCTCATTGACGCGGGCATCGACACCGGCACAACGGAAATCGTCATGGCTGTTCCTGGGGCATCATGCTGGCGCGATGAATGGGCGAAGATGTTTCGAGGACGAGGCGTGGTTATCTGGCCAGACGCGGACGACGCTGGCGACAGACTAAAGCAGCGCATCATTCAATCGGTATCAGGTTATGCAAAGTCGATTGAAGTAGTGGCGACAGCCGCGAATTTATGACCGCTCCCGATTTGAAGGATGCCAGCGACGTGCAAATGGCTCATGGCCCTGGAGCACTGCTTGCGATGCGGAAAAGGGCGGTGCCTGTGAAGCTTAAGACCCCGTTAAAGGCGGACCAAAACGAGGTTGTACCGTCCCGCAATGGAGAAGATAACCCGGATGAGGAAACGATAGCTCGCCTCGCCGCTTTGCCACGGCTCGATTACGACAGATGCCGCGAAGCGGAGGCCAAGCGCCTAAAATGTCGCGTGGCCACTCTCGATAGCGAGGTTGAAGCGAGACGCCCGAAGCCCACCGATAATTCATTGCAAGGGCATCAAGTAACCCTGGCCGATGTGGAACCGTGGCCCGTAGCGGTCAACGGCGCTGACGTGCTCAATGAAATGTCGAACGCATTTACTCATTACATCGCGCTACCGGGGGGCGCGGCGGATGCACTCGCGCTATGGTGCGCTCACGCTCACGCATTCAGGGCGTTCATCTGCTCGCCAAGACTCAATATCTCGTCGCCCGAAAAGGGATGCGGTAAG
This sequence comes from Chthoniobacteraceae bacterium, assembly GCA_049521415.1. Lineage (GTDB taxonomy): Bacteria > Verrucomicrobiota > Verrucomicrobiia > Chthoniobacterales > Chthoniobacteraceae > DATAXI01. Next base: position 18,227 of record JBEKOV010000002.1, on the reverse strand, counting down.
ACTACGCTGCGCGACGTGGTATCGTTATTGGTGCCGCGTCCTGTGCTCACGGAAAACATGAGCGTGGCCGTCTTATTCCGGTTAGTCGCCGCGCACGCGCCGACTATCCTCGCGGATGAATATGATGCCTGGATAAAGGACGACGAGGAGCTTCGCGGACTCTTCAACGCGGGGCATCGGCGTGGCGCAACCGTATTGCGGTGTGAGGGTGACAGCAACGAAGTACGCGCCTTTCCGGCTTACGCGCCCGCCGTGCTGTGCGGTATCGGGGCATTACCGGGGACCCTGCATGACCGCTCGATTGTGATTCGTATGCAACGCGCCAAATCTGGGGAAGTCCGCACCCGATTCGATCCCCGACGCACGCAACCCGAGCAGGAGCTTTGCCGGAAGATCGCTCGCTTTACCCATGACAACTTTGCGCGACTTGAGGCAGCGGACCCGGGATTACCAGAGGGCGTTTTCAATCGGCTCGCGGACAACTGGCGTCCCCTGTTCGCCATTGCCGAGATCGCCGCAGGAGATTGGCCACAACGCGCCGCCCAAGCATTCGTCATGCTGAGTAGCCGGGAGGATTCGGAGGCGCAAAGCCTGGGCGCAATGTTACTGGAGGACATTCGACATATTTTCGACGATTGCGACACGGACCCGATGCCCTCGGCTGAGTTGGTCGAAGCTCTTCGCAAGATCGAGGGCCGCCCTTGGGCGGAGTTTGGCCGGGGCGAGAAGCCGCTGACATCAACGAAGATGGCGCGCATGCTGAAACCATTTGGGATTGGCTCGACGACGAAACGGGCTGGCGCGAAAACCTTCAAAGGGTTTGATCGTTCCCAATTCGACGAGCCATTCAAGCGGTATCTGGCCGTTGAAACCGTCACAACGTCACAAACCGCATGAATACAAGGTTCGCGGCCGATATCAATCCGTCACAGCCGGTTTTGCGTGACGTTTTCCAAATGACCGGGAACCCGCACGGTTGCTTGATTGTGACGTTGTGACGTTTTGAAAAGCCCTGTCCGCCATGAGACTGAGGCTGACACCCGAGCAAGCCGAAGAGTTGGAAGCCGTCTTCGCCGCCATAGATAGCGGGCGGGTGGGCATCATGGCATCAACTTGTTCCAGTCGCACCGAAGCGCCCGCTGAAACCGACAGGCGGTCGTTACCAGAATGTTGATTTCACCGCCTTCGACTTTTTGAACGGTGCGAATATTTAGGTCCACCAATTCAGCCAACTTTTCCTGAGTCAGATTTCGGGCCGTGCGTTCCCGGCGCACGTTCGCGCCAAACTTGGAAATGTCGGCGGCTATTTCCTTTTTTGGTGGCACGCCCCATTAAGGCGTGAACGACGGCTTGACAGGAACGGCGCATTGGGGCGTAAAGTTCGGAAAGAATACCCTAATGAAAAAGCGCGTTCTGGTCGCTGTTCTCGCCGCCTTCTGCTGGCCCCACCTAGGTCAGGGTCAAACCTCGCTGGATCAGGGGACGCTGGACGAGGATTGGACGCACCATCAATTTGACCTGGATATTTTCAATCATGGCTCGCCGACGCCAACCCCGCTGCCGATTCGATTGATGCGGGTCAATGGAGAGATTTTTCAGAAAATCGGCGACCATCTCTATCTGGCAGTGATGCAGGGATGGGGTGGATACGGGGACAAGAAGACTTGGGCGGCTGACCAGATAATACTGCTCCGCGGGGAGCCGCAGGAGCGCATAGAGAATTCATTTTTGGCGCTGGCGGTGCCGGATGGCTCCTATACTTACGAGACCATCACCGGCCTAAAGAGCACCGTCGATGCCTATCGGGTGATCGCAGTAAAGATTAGTCCGAAGCCATCGACGGCGGACGTGGTATTTGGGGCGGGCAGCGGGTTTGGGCACACGGCGCTTGATGGGAAAGCAGAGAACTCGGCAGCGGAGGTATTTGGGACGAATTCTGGATTCGGGCACACGGCATTGGACCCGCATTAGTGCGGCTCACTGGACCGAAATCTCCCCGGGGTGCCCGCTGGCGGGCAGAGAATGCTGTTCCCCCGTGTCTTCCTGCGGGGGAGTTACATTCTTCTCCCATTGCTCGACCGTCCGCCGCCCGAAGATGCTGGCTAGGATCGCTTGGGCGGCATCCTGCCCGCTCCCGCCGGGAGCCCCTTCCCGAAATTGGTCCGGGTGGACTATCGCGGCTGCCGATGCCACGTCGCGGATATGCCGCGCGCGGGCCAGCGGGTGCTTCGTGCGCCGCGCCTGCCCAGCGGCACGGTTCAAGGCTTGGGCCAACATGGCGCGTGTCTGCCGTCCATTCTCATGTATCTCTCGGTGGAGGATGTCAGGTCCGGGCGTCGCTCTGACACGCTCTGACACCGCCACGCCAGCCGCTTCCGCCCGCTCGATTCGCTGCGCTCTGGCCGCTTGAATGCTCGCCGGGGTGCCTACAAGCCACCCTTCCCGCCGGGCGCGCTGGTAGGCGGCATCCTCGGAAACGCCGTGCGCCTTGGCTGCCTTTCGAATGGAGCCGAGTGCTATGGCGGCTGTGTGGATTTGCTCCCATTCTTCACGTGTGCGGATCGGCTGCGGCATGGGACATTCTCCTTTTTTGATAAGTGAGTATCAATAAGATTTCCCTCGGTTTTTTTGGCGGGACTATTCGCGGGGGATAATCCTTGGGGCCGAATTCCCCGGGGGACATGGCCCCCCCGGGCGGGGGGTGTCCATCACACCGCCAGATTGCGGGCCGCAACGATCCACGATGCCCGCCAGCCGGTTTGTTTGCCCCTTCCACTGCTTGACACTCCCGGAGAAACAGGATCGACGGGGCGTGTGGAACCGGGAGGGATGGAACGGCGGACACCGGGACCGGGCGCAGGGGATAAAGACACGGGCGAACACCCCTGAAATGGGCGGCGGTGTGCTCACTTTCGTTCTCACTTGGCCCACTTTTCACCCCGTTTAATGCGTAAGTACCTCAGTATGAGGCAGTGAGCGGGTGAGGGGAATCGAACCCCCGTGTCCAGCTTGGGAAGCTGGCGTTCTACCATTGAACTACACCCGCAGTTCCTTACACCCGGACGCGAACTCTTTCGCGCCCGCTAATACCAGGAGAGTACGTCGTCGGACCCATTGTAGACCGCGTTGCCGTTGGTCCCCAATTGCCCATCCGCGCCCACGCTCGCGCCGATGCAGCCGGTCTGTAAACACTTGCCTGTCTCATTTTGCACACCTGTCACGTACTGGAGGTCGTTATACGTCAGAAACTGAGTCTGCACGTAGCCATTATAGTCGGCATCGATGCAAACGACATACTCGTTGCCCCAGGGATCGAGCCAGTCGCCCACCTTGATTGAGTTTCCGTTGGGAGTCTTGCCGCTGGACCCGGAGGCCAGACCGCTCTTGGGAGTGTTCGTGGTCTTCGCGTACGGCACGTCCAGGTAAATCTGCTCGCGCGTGTTGATCCCGAGCGGCGTGGTGCCGGTGGAGAGCGGATCGTTATTCGGATCGGCCCGGAGGACGTTCACGACGTCGCCGTTCGGCTCAGCTTCGCCGGGCTCGCCATACTGCATGTCCGTCCCAGCCACCCCGGCTTTGGAAGGATCGATGGGATAGACGCCGTAGTCGGTATAGAACTGCTTCACGGCATTGGTCAATTGCGTGAGGTCATTCTTGGCGGCACTCTTTTTGGCGGCATTCTTCGCGGCGTTCAGCGCCGGCAGGAGCAATCCCATCAGGATTGCAATGATGGCAATGACGGTAAGAAGCTCGATCAGCGTGAATCCGGAGCGCGTTCTTGAGGGATGCATACTGGTAAAGTAGCAGCCCGCCCGCTGTTATGCAAGAGTTGGCTGCCGCCCGGCAGGCTTGTTTGCCGCAGGATCTTCCCCGGCGAATCCTTGCCTTTTTCCCCCGGCGGCTATCCATTTCATCCCATGCGAGCACCGCACATCTCCCGGGAATGGATGCACACGGCCCGGGATGGGGCGCAGCTTTTGGTCCGGTCGTCCGATCCGCCCGTCAGCCCCGTGCGTTGCTCGATCCTGCTCACCCACGGCATGGGCGAGCACTCGGGACGCTATGAGCATGTGATCCGGCGGCTCAATGACTTCAGGTTTCGGGTGATCGCGTGGGACCTGCGCGGCCACGGGCGCTCGGAGGGGCGCCGCGGCGATGCGGCCGATTACGACATGCTATTGGACGACTTGCAGGAAGTCTGGAAGCTGGCCGCCGATGGGCCCGGGCCGCTCTTTCTCTACGGTCACAGCCTGGGGGGGCAGCTCACGCTCAATTTTGCGGTCCGCTACCGCCCGCAGGCGGCGGGGCTGGTCATTACGTCGCCATGGCTTGAGCTCGCGTTCAATCCGCCCCGCTGGAAGCTGCTTCTCGCCCGGGCGGCCTCGCGGCTATGGCCCTCATTCACGCAAGATACGGACGTGGTGCCGGCGCGGCTTTCGCGCGACCTCGCCTTTCTCTCCTCCCTGCCATACCCCCATCTGGTCCATCACCGCATGTCCGCCCGCATGTATGCGGTCCTCACGGATGGCGCCCGCCGGGCGCGCCGCGACGCCACGGCCCTCCCCTACCCTATTCTGCTGGTTCACGGCAGCCAGGACCCGGTCACCTCGGTCTCCGCGACGCGCGTGTTTTTCAATACGCTCCAGAGCGCGGACAAGTCGCTCATCGTCGTGCCGGAGGCGCTCCACGAGACTCACAACGACCTCTGCCGCGAGAGCGTGCTCAATCAGATCACCGCGTGGCTGGATGCGCGCGTACCGCGGGACTCATAGCAGCGGCGCCCGGCGAAAATCGCGCAACTCGATGATCAATTTCGCGGCCAGCACGCCGACGATCAGCGCGGCGCAAATCAGGTATAGGGCCGGGTTCTCCCGCATATGCCGCACGGCCATTTCCTCGGCGCTGACGACATTCCTCCCGCCGGCAGCCACCTGGTCCTGCATGCGCCTGGTCATCGCGGCGGCTTGCTTCGACGGTTTGTCGAGGAGCGCGCCAGCCTTCTTCTGCGTCTTCCCGAGCCCGTCGTCGAAGAGGTGGCCGATTCTGTTGAATTCTTTTCGCAGGTTCATGGGGATGTGGAAGGGTCAATCACTATATCGGCCCCGGCGAGCCCCCCGGTTCCTTATTCTCCCGTTCCAGGCGCAAGATTCCCATAGCCCGTCAATTCCAGGTATCCGTGGCCGGTGACAGCGGTTCCGGCGGACGTGCCGGAGGCATCGATCAGACCCTCCCAATAGACCAGCGACGGGAAGGCAAGCTCCTGGTCCTCGATCGGCGCGGTCGCCTCCAGGGAGAGGCCGAGCCGCGGGATGACGATGCGCCAGCGGATGGGGTAATTGCCATCGGTCACAGGGCTCTTCCACCATTCGAGCGGGATGAGATGGAAGTCATCGCTCTTCAGATAAATGGGCGTGCCATCACGCCGGATGTAGGTCCCGCTCGATGCCGGGTCGGCAAGGCCGTTCTTGAGCCGCATCCGGTAGAGCATCAGTTCCGTGCCATCGGAGAACTGGAGCGAGAACCAGTCCCAGCCCGCTTCGTCTGGCGCAAGCGAATTGGTGGCCCATTCGTGATCGAACCAGCTCTCGCCGGTCACATTGATAGGTGCCGCGCCGGGCAATGTCAGCTCACCCGCGGTCCGCATTCGGGTGAATGAGTAATAACAGGAGGCATAACCGGCACGACCCGCCCCCGTGGATTTGCGGCTGATCCCGCTCTCTCCTTCAATTACCGGCCCCTTCAGCGGCGTGAGGCGCAAATCAACCGCGCGCCCCTCATGCGCTGCGGATATGTGCCAATTTCCCGATGGCTCGATCGTCAGCTTCCAATCGTCGATCCATGCCAGCGGGCCGGGCTGGCCATTGCCGTTGCCGGCCTCGCCGTAGGCCCCACGGGCGATCTTTTGCGCGAAGAAGAATTTGCCGGCCTGCACGTCGGAAATTGCGAAGTGCGCAAATTTGAAATCGCCGACGACGAAACGGGAAAGCCCCGGCGGACGCGCTGGGATCACCCCCTCCCGGAACCACGTCAATTCATAGCCAAATTCCCGCCCATCGGCCGCGTTCAATTCGCCCGTGAAATACCACCACTCCGTCTTGAAGTCGCGATGCGCGCCGTGGTCGCGGGGAAATTGGTAGACCCATCCGGGCGTCGCGATGCGCCAGCCGCCCGTGTTCTCCTGGGCAAGCGCGCCGGGGAGAATGAGCGGCAGCGCGGCGGCGATAAATCGGGCGATTTTCATTCCTCGCGCAATGCCTCCGCAATTTGGACCCCTCCGGCCTGCCATGCCGGCCCAAGGGCGGCGAGCATCGCCGCGCCGATGATCCACACAGGCGTCGCGGCGAGCATTGCCCATGGCCATTGCAATTCAATCGTCCAGCCAAAGAAGGCCTTGTTCGCGACCCACGTCAGCACCATCGCAAGGCACACCCCGGCGGCCATCCCCAGCGCGCTGGCCACGGCGCCAAGCAGCGCCGCTTCGCTCAGCAGCATTCCCCTCACCTGCCCGCGCGATCCACCCAGCGCCCGTATGACGCCGATCTCGCGCTCTCGCTCGATCACCAGCGCCGTCAGCGCGAGAAAAATGCCGACGATCGCCACCAGCATCGCAATCACCCGCAGCACACCCGTCACCGCAAAAGTCTGGTCGAATACGGCCAGTATCCGCCGCCGCAACGCGCCATTCGTGTACACGATCAGGCCGCGCCCACCCCATCTTGCCCGCAGCCGCACCCCCGCGGCGGTCGTATCCGCGCCGGGCTTCAGATAGACCGCGACGGAATTCACGCCCCCGTCATGCCACCAGCGGTCGAAGACGGAACGATCGATCATGATCAGTCCCCGATCACTCGTGTAATCATAATAAACTCCCGCCACGCGAAACGACGCCACCCCGGATGGCGTGCGAATTTTCACCACGTCGCCCGCTTGCGTGCCATGTCGGTGCGCGTAGCTCTCCGTCACAATCACCACGTCGCCGCCGGAAAAAAACTCGCGCATCCTTTCCCGCTCCCCTCCGCCGGCGAATCGGAGATTCCTCCGGTCCGCCCCGCGGACAGCCCCGATCTCCACCGTGTCGCCGGCTTCCGTGTGCGCCGCGACCTCGCGATAAGTATCCACAGCCATGACGGCGGGATCGGCCTCGAGCGCCGGCACCAGATCGGGCGGCACGAAGGAATGGAGCCCGATCACCTCATTCGCCGCCGGGGCAATGTACAGGTCCGCCACAATCCCGCGCTCGATCCATGACTCCACGCTGCGCCGGAAGGAATGGATCATTACCGACACGCCGATCATCATCGCCACCGCGCATGCAAGCGCCGCCACCGTGACGCCGCTGCGATGGATTGTGCGGCCAAGGTTTTCCGCCGCGAGCCGCAGCATCGCGGGACGCGCCGCCGCCATCACATACCCCAGCATCGCCGCCGCGCCGGGCGCGAAAAATGCAAAGCCAATCAACACGAAGAACGATGCCGCGAATGAAAGCCACGCGCCCGCCCCGCGCAACGCTGCCTCGCAGCAAATCCACGCCACGCCCAGCAACGCCATCCCCAGCAGCGACCACCGCGCGATGTGCCCGCTCTGCCACGCCTCGATGCGCGCGCCGTGATTCAGCGCCGCGACCGGATCCGCCCTGGCCGCATCGTCGGCGGGAATCCACGCCCCCGCCATTACCGAAGCAATTCCCAGCGCCGCCGCAGAGATAACCGGCAGCGTCTCCCATGCCGGACGCGCGATACTGATCAGCACATAAAGCGACGAGACCGTCCTCCCTACACTGCCGGTCAGCCCCTCCGCCAGCGCCGCGCCTCTCGCGATTCCCAGCACGATCCCCAGCACGCCAAAGACCAGCGCCTCGCCCAGAAAGAGAGCGCGCACCTCGTTGCGCGTCACGCCCAGCGAGCGCAGGATTCCCACCTCCACTCGGCGCCGCGCGGCGGCCGCGAAGATGGTATTGTAAATCAGAAACGTCCCCACCAGCAGCGAGACAAGGCTCATCGCCGTCAAATTGAGCTGGAACGCGCCCAGCATTTTTTCGATCTGCAAGCTGCGCTGGCGCGGGCCCTGTACCTCGGCGTCCGGCGGCGCCAGCTTCGCCAGACGCTCCCGCGCCGCGTCGATTTGGCTCGGATCGTCGAGCAGCACCTGAATGGACGAAAGCCGTCCCCGCATCCCAAAGGCTTCCTGCGCCCAGCCGATATCCATGGCGGCAATCGGCACGCCGGATGCCCCCGCCGCGGCGTCTTGCATCGGGATCAAATAGAGGATCGGGAAATTCTCCACGCGGCTGTCGATCATCAGCCGCAGCGTGTCGCCCGCCTTCAGGCCATGCTCCTTCGCAAACTCATCGCTCACCGCGATGCCCCCCGGCGTCGCGAGCCAGCGCTCAATGTCGAATCTCGGCCCTTCGCCGCCAATCTCGAACGTGCGGAACGGCTCGTTCGTAAATAGATCGATGCCCAGGACGCGCAGATACTCGCCGGGATAATCCGGCAGCGTGGCCAGTTGCTCGATCAGCGGAGTCGCCGCGCGCACGCCGTCGGCATGCTGGATCGCGGGAAAGAGCGAATCGTCCAGCGCCCCGCGCACCTCCAGTTGCGCCTTCCCGGCCACGATATCCACCCCCGCGTCAAACGCTCGCGACGCGCTTCCATTCGCCACACGAATGGCCACGAAGACGGCAACCCCCAACCCCACCGCCAGCACGTTTAACGCCGCCAGGAACCAATGCCGCCGCGCATGCCGCGCCACGTGCCACCGGAAAAGAAGCAGAATCGGGAATCGCATCGAGCCGAAACGATTAATCCACAGATTGCCGCGGATTTCCTCGATTAATTTACCGGAAGCGATCCATCCAACGCGGGCGCAAGACGTCTATTGGGTGAAAATGACAAGGCTGTTCGGGGGGATGACGATGGAGGCGGAGTAGTTGAATCCGTGCATTGGGCCGCCATTGGCATCGACTCCGCCGGCATTCCCGACCACCAGCGGGTTTACCCAGTTGTCGTAAACGTCGCCATTGAATATCTCATTCCAATGTCCGCCGAATGGGAAACCGATTGAGTAATTGTAGAATGAGTTGTCGTTGAGGCTGGCTACCACGATGACATCCTGGCCTGTGCCTTCCAGCCACCGGTGGTATGCGACGATGCGGTTGGTATCGTGGACGTGGAAAGCGTTGACGTTATTGCCGCGAATGGCCGGCTGGTTCCAGCGCAGGCTAATGATGTCCTGCGTGTACCGGAGAAAATCCGACATCGGCTTGATGCCGCTGCGAAGGTCGGCCCAGTCAAGAAGGTTTGGGCCTGTCGTTTGCTCGCTCCACTGCTGGCTCTCCAGGAATTCCTGGCCCATGAATATTTGCGGGATTCCGGGCACGGTCATCAGGATGCCCATCGCAACCCTCGACCTGCTGCGCGCGTAGAATGAAGTCGGGTCCGAGCTATCGGCCAGTTCGGGAATGCGCGGGTCGCGGCCCACATAGACTACATCATGGTTCTCCACACAGGGGACTGCGGACCAGCCGGTCGGGAAGCCGGGCGGATAAAGAGCCGCGGCGATGCCATCCATGCTGACAAAGCTGGACATGCCGCCCGAGGCCTGCCCAATGGCCTGCCGCAGGCCAAGGCGCAGGGCATCGTGCTGCGTGGTATCGAAGCCGGCGCCGCCGCTCGATGCCGGCGTGACCACGCTGGCGTTTACCGGCCAGTATTCGGCGTTCTGCAGCGACCTGTCCTGCCGATATCGCACCGTGCCGGTGAGGCTCTGGCAAAAGGCCCAGCCATTGCTCGAATTGAGCTGCACCAATGCGCTGATTTCATCGTAGCGGAATCCGTCGGCATGAAGCTCCTGCTGGTAGAAGCCGGTGTTATCGATCAGGAATTGCTGGACCTCCTGCTTCCAGAGCGCAAAGCCGAGCCCGCCCGCGTAACCCTGATCTGTGAAGTAAAGGCTGTTATTATTGTCTTCGGTAACTTCCCGATCCCAAAAGAAGATCGAATCATCGTCGCCCTCGAACCCGCCGGCGTGATTGTAAACCACGTCGAACACGACGGCGATTCCGTACAAATGGCAGAGATCGACCAACGCCTTGAGTTGATTCTGGATCGGGGTGATATCGGCGGCAGTGAGCGGCGCCTGGTCTTTCTGGGCCAGAAGGCCATTGATGGTCGTCAAATAATTGCCAAGCGCGGTCGGATCGGTCACGCCGTAGCGGCTGTCGGGCGAGAAGTAATCGGCTCCATTGTAACCCATGCTTGGCTGGGTCTCGAATTCATCCACTGGCAGCGGCTGGAGGACATTAATGCCCAGCGCCTGTAGATATTGGATCTGGCCAATGACATCGAGAAAGGTGCCATCCTGGCCCGGCGCCCCTTGGGAATACACGCCGACATGGAGCTGGTACACGATCATGTTCGAGAAATCCGGGGTAACGAATGCCGAATCGTGCCACGGGTAAGTATTCGGCGAGCGGACTACACAGTTGCAGTCGGGGAAGGCCGGGTTCACGGTCAATTCCCGCGCGTAAGGGTCGCGCTTATACCCGGAACTCCCGGCCCCGATCACGTAATACTTGTATTGGTCGCCCTCGGCGACGCCGGGCAGGAAACCGGTCCAGTAACCCGACCCATCCATGCTGAGCAGCAGGCTCGCGTCCGTGTCGGTGCTCCAGCGGTTCTGGCCTTGAAAGGTGCCATTGACGTAAACGCTCGTCGCGGAGGGTCCCCACACCTTGAACGTGGCGCCCCCTGCGACTGGATTCGCCCCCATGGGCGTGCTCGGAGTAATATTGGCTTGTGCTATCATGAGAAGAGTCCCTGAAAAATCCTTCGACACCAAATACAACCAGCGGGGGCGCAGAATGGCAGAAATCGAAGGCCCTGACAATGGGGTAAAACCACTATGTGCGGATGAACACGTGACGGGAATCCTTCTTCCGCAAACGACCGGCGCGGCACGAAACTTGTTTTCACAATCACCGCATCTCCTCTCAAAACTCCCGAAAAACCGAATGAAACCAACCCGCGCAGCCCTCCTCGGAGCCAGATTTGCCGGCCTGCTCGCCCTCGGATGGGTTTACTTCGCCTCCTTCGATCTCCGGTGGTTGCTCCGCGCCCATAGGATCCAAAGCCAGATCATACACGCGCCGTTCCAGTTCGCCTACTATCCCTATCTCGCCCTCAATATCGCAAATCTCGCTGCGGCAATCATTGCCGTCTGCGTGCTTATCGCGTTCCCGTCCTGGCTGCTTGCGAGAATGACTCCGGCATCCAGGGCTGCCCATCCCTTGAACGCCGGCTGGTCCGGCGTGGGTGTTGCACTGGGATTTATCCTCCTTTTGCTGGGCGTCTACGAGATTCTGGCCACGATGATTCTGACCGTCTTCGAATCCGGCGGCAATTCGGGCTGGCAAACCGAACTTTTGGTCGATGCCGCAATTGCCGCCGCCGGCGTTGTTGTCTGCCGTCAGGTCCTCGCCAGGCGCAAGGAGAGCTAAAGCTGGCAAGCGATAAGCCTGCCCGCAAACATCCGCTTATCCATCCTTCGGCGCCATGCCGGCCGTCGCCTGTTGCAAGGCGCGCTGGATTTCCGTGATATGATCCTGGTCCCGTATCTTTCTCCCCTCGGCGTCCGTGACATAGAAGCTGTCGATCGCCGCACCCTTCTCCGTGGTGATGCGCGACAGCACTATATTTACCCGCACATCCGCGAACGCCCGCAGTAAGTAATAGAGCAGGCCGAGGCGGTCGGGCGTCTGGATATCCACCAGCGTATAAACCGGGTGCGCGCCGTTATCGATCCAGATGCGCGTCGGAAAATCCAGCTCCTGCGACAAATGGAACCCCGGACGCTTCTTCGCCTTTTGCAGCAGCGGGCGAAAATCGAAATCCTCCTGCGAGAGCGCCTGCTTCAGCATCCGCTCGACCGCCGCGATATCCCGCTGATCCGTCACGGCCTGGAATTTCGTGTCGCATACGCGGAAGAAATCCAGCGCCAGGCTGTCGCCGCGCGTAAAGATGTCCGCGCTCAGGATGTTCAGATGCGCCACGGAGATCGAGCCCGCGATCTTTGTCAGCAACGCCTGCCGGTCCCACGTGCATATCCACATTTCCGTGTGGCCCTGGCCCTCGTGCGGCACCCATTTGACCACCGGCGTCAGCGCATTCTCCAGCCCCTTCGCCTCGCGCTCCAGGAATGCCCGGAACAGCCGGATGTGCGCCGCGATATCGTCCGCCGGATTCGTCTGGAAATAATAATCCGGCATATACTGGAAGTGCGCCTCCACCTCCTCCTCGAAATCCGCGGGCAATATCGTGCCGACCTGCTTCCGCAGTTGCTCGCGCTCGATCCGCCGCTGCCGGAAGAACGACGCGCCATCCTCCAGGAATTGCGACGTCGACCGGTACAATTGCCATACCAGCGACTCCTTCCAATCCGACCAATTCTCGTCCCCGGTCCCCTGCCCGTCCGCAAGGGTCAGCAACATCAGCGCGTCCAGGTTCGATCGCGACTTCACCACCTCCGCGAATTCCTGGATCGTCGCCGCGTCGTCCAGGTTGCGCCGCTGCGCCACGTTCGAGAGCGTCATGTGATTGTCCACCAGCAGGATCAGCGATTTCCTGCGCTCGGAACTCAATTGCAACCGCGCCGCCACCCGCTGCGCGTACAGCGCGCTCGCCTCCGCGTGGTACCTCGCCCCCGTCGCCTTCCCCGTATCGTGCAATAACAGCGCGAGATACAACACATACGGGTCCTCCAGCTTCTGGAAGAGAACCCGGTAATCCTTCAGCTTCGGATTCGTCGTATCGATCAGCGAGTCCAGCTTGTCGATGCACACCAGCGTGTGCTCATCCGCCGTGTACCTATGGAAAAACTCGTGCTGCACAAGACAGGTCAGCTCGCCAAACTCCGGGATGTAACGCCCGAGGAAATCAATCGCGTGCATCATCCGCAGCACACGCCCCACTTCCCCCTTGCGCGACAGGATCGCCTGGAATGTCTCCCGCGCCGCGCGCGAATACTGGAACGTCCGCCCCACCAGCGGCAGCTTCCGCCGGATCAATTGCTGCAACTCCGGCGATAGCCGCAAATGCCGCTGCTGCGCGTGCTGGAATACCCGCATCATTCGATACGGGTCCTGCGAAAACACCTCCCGCGACTCCGCGTAAATCAAGTCCCCCTCCGAATAGAATCCGTCGAAGTGCTCCACCTGCTTCTTCCCATTGCCGAAGAAATTCAGCAGCCCCGCCGGCTTCGCATCCACAATGCCCCGCCCCAGCCGCTCCGCCACCATCTCGGTAATGTTAAACAAATCGCGCGCGTGACTGTAATACTCCCGCATGAACGCCTCCGTCCGCCGGAGGATGTTCTTCTGCGGGTAATGAAAATTATTCGCGATCTGCCCCTGGAAACTGAGGCTCAGCACATCCGTGCCGCGCTTGTTCAGGTAGTGCAATTCCGTGCGCACGCGCAGCAGGAAGTCATACGCGCGCTCCAGCCGCCGCCGCTCGACCTCGGGCAGCAGCTTCTTCTGCACCAGTTCGGCCGTCGACGTGATTCCTTCCCTGAAAAACGAAATCCACAACAGGTTCTGGTAATCGCGCAGCCCCCCGCACCCATTCTTCACATTCGGCTCCTGCATGTACACCGTCTCGCCAAATTTCGCGTGCCGCTCCGTCTGGTTCTCGAACCGCTGCATGATGTATTCCTTCTCGTGGCTCCGTACGCATTTCTTCACGAACTCACGCCGGAAATCCTCGAACAATTCCACGCTCCCAGCCACGTGCCGCGACTCCAGCAGCGACGTCTTCGACAACATGTCGATGTTCGCCTGCTTGATCGCGCCGGCGATCGACCGCGTCGAGTGCCCTACCTTGAATCCGATGTCCCACAGCATATAGAGGATCATCTGGATCACCTCATTCAACTCCGGCGGCACCTCCTTCGCCTTCGAGGAATGCAGGAACATGATGTCCACGTCGCTAAAGGGATTCAGCTCGTCCCGCCCATAGCCGCCGATCGCCACCAGCGACAGCTCCCGCAGGTCGGTGTCGCCCGCCTTCGCCGCCGCGCCGTCGTACAAATGCCGCAGCACGATATCCACCAGGCTCGCCCGTTGATGCGCAATCTCCCGCCCCCCTTCCCCCGCGTAATGCTTCAACCGCAGCCGGTGATTCTCGATTTTCAGGAATCGCTTGTACAGCGCCAGCAACTCCGCCGGGCTCTCCTTCCCTTGCAGCGCCAGTTGCGCTTCCGCATGCGCCAGCACCTTCTCCCGGTGCCGGGAGACGGCATCGATCCCGGCAAGCTGGCCCGCCGCCTCGGTGCGTCGTGCTGCCTGCGTCTTCCTGCTCACTTCAACTCTATCCCGTAGCGTTTCATCTTCGAATACAAGGTCGGTCGGTGAATGCCCAGCACCGCCGCCGCCTTCTTTTTGTTGCCATGGCATTGCGCCAGCGCTTGCAGGATCGCCTCCCGCTCCCGCTCGTCCAATTTCAAATTCGCCTCGCCGTTGGCGGGCCGCGCCGCGGCCTCCTGCAGGATCGCCGGCAGCCGCAGCTCGCGCGGCAGATGCTTCACCGTCACCGTCCCGCTCTCGCACAGCACGATGCTGTGCTCGATCGCGTTTTGCAATTCGCGCACATTCCCCGGCCAGTTGTAATCGATCAGGAATTGGAACGCCTCCGGCGCAAATTGCGGCTCCGCCCTGTTCATCTGCGTCGCGAACCGCCGCGCGAATTGATGCGCCAGCGTCGGGATATCCTCGCGCCTCTCGCGCAGCGGCGGGATTTCGATCTGGAACGTCTTCAGCCGGTAATACAAATCCTGCCGCAACTCGCCGCTCGCCAGCGCCGCCTGCACCGGACGATTCGTCGCCGCCACCAGCCGAAAGTCCGCCTTCACTGTCTTCGTACTCCCCAGCGACCGGTACTCGCGATCCTGCAGCACCCGCAAAAACCGCGTCTGCAAATCCGGCGGCATCTCGGCGATCTCATCGAGAAACAGCGTCCCGCCCGACGCCTCATGGATCATCCCGGGAAAATCATTCGCCGCCCCCGTGAACGCCCCCTTCACGTACCCGAACAGCTCGCTCTCGATCATGTTTTGCGGAAAGGCCGCGCAGTTCAGTTTCACCAGCGGTCCCCCTTGCCGCGGGCTCAGCCGGTGTATCTGGTTCGCGATCACTTCCTTGCCCACTCCGCTCTCCCCCGTGATCAGCACATTCGCGTCGCTCGGCGCGATCCGCGCCACCAGTTCATGGATTTCCCGCATCCGCCGGCTCGTGATCACCGGCGCCAATTGCTGCTGCGCCTCCTCCAGCTTCCGCGCCAGCTCCACCGTCTGCGCCTTCAATTGATCCCGGTCCCGCGTCAGCTCCCGCTGCTCCAGCGCGCGGTGGATCACATTCAGCAGCTCCTCCGGCGCGTACGGCTTCGAGATGAAATGGAACGCCCCCAGCTTGATCGACTCGATCGCATTGCTCAGCGAATCCTGCGCCGTGATGATGATCACCGTCGTCTCGGGATGGTCCTGCTTGATCTTCCCCAGCGTCTCCAGGCCCGGCGCATCCGGCAGCCCCAGGTCCTGCAACACCACCTCCGGATTTGTCTTCTCGATCAACCCAAGCCCCGCGCTGGCCGTCGCCGCCAATTGCACGGCATAACCGTGCCGCGTCAGCAGCGCCTCGAGCGTCAGCAGCACGGGCCGCTCATCGTCGATAACTACGATTTTCTTCATTCTTTCGAGCTGCGCCGGCCCGCCCCCGTCAAGGGGAGCGTGACGCGCACGCTCAATTCGCCGGAACCGCTATCGTACCCCGGTTCCAGCCTGCCGCCAAGCGCTTCCAGCACCCGGCGCACATAATACAACCCCAGCCCGTACCCGCCCCTCCGGCTCGAGACCAGCGGCGCCTCGCCCCACCGCGCCGGATCGCCCGCCGGACGCGACCGCGCCTGCCTCACCTCGAACACCCCGCTCCCCTTCTCATTCCACGCCGTGAAATGAATCGCCTGATCCCCCTCCCGGAAGAATATCGCATTCCTCAGCAGCTCCAACAGCGCCTGCGAGAGCAGCGTGTAATCGGTCTCGATTTCCTCGTCCTCCAGCTTCATCTCCCACACGATTCGCTTCGCCTGCGTCTCGAACTCCTCCGCCACAGTCCCCTTCAGTCCCTCAACAAGCTCCTGCACCGGATACGCCGCCAGCATCGGACGCAATTCGCCCAGCCGCCCGGACAGCTCCTGCATATCGCCCGTTACGTGCGCGATCATTCGGCGCAGTTTCCCCAATTCCTCCGCCACCTCCCCATTGCCCGCCAGTTCCGCAATGTAGGCCGACTGCAACTCGATGGCATTCAGCCCGTTGCGTACATCGTGAGTGATCTGTTTTACAAGATTCACCAGCCGCGGCAGCGGCACGTCGGGCTGATTTTCGAAATTCGAAGGGGAATCGTTCATTTAAAGCTATCGGAGCCGAAAGGTCTCGCGGCTGGGCGTCGCGGCCTCCGATCGCTCAATGTTCGACGCATTCGCGCCGAGATGATTCAACACATGGAACACGTCCTCCGGGTCGGCATCGGTCTCCGCGGCCAATTCCGCCGCTGTCCGCGGTGTACCCTTCGCCGCCGCCAGCGCCGCCTGCACTTTCCCCTGCAACGCCAGGATCCGCGCCGCCGCCTTCTTCCCCGCCTCGACGCCAGGCTGATGGTACGCATTGATATTCACCAGCGACCCGTAAAATCCAACCGCCCGCTCATATAGCGCGATCAGCGCCCCCACCGTGAACGCATCCACGTGCGGCACCGACACGGTAATCGAGTCTCGCCCATTTTCATAAAGCGCCGCCCGCGTCCCGCGCAAGAAACCCTGCAAATAATCTCCGCTCGTCACCCCCGGCTCCACGTCGAACGCCGTCCCGTCCCGGTCCTTCCGCACCTCGATCAACGTCGCGAAGAAATTCGGCACCCCCTCCCGCAATTGCTGCACATACGCGTGCTGATCCGTCGAGCCCTTGTTCCCGTACACCGCGATCCCCTGATGCACAATATTCCCCGACAGGTCCTTCTCCTTCCCCAGCGATTCCATCACCAATTGCTGAAGATATTTCGAGAACAGCACCAGCCGGTCCTTGTACGGCAGGATCACCATATCCTTCTTCCCCTTCCCGTCCCCGGCAAAGTACCACATCAGCGCCAGCAGCATCGCCGCGTTCTCGCCCGTCTTGCTCACGCGCGTCTTCACATCCATCGCCGCCGCCCCCGCCAGGAATTGCTCGATATCCAGCCCTTGCAACGCCATCGGCGCCAGCCCCACCGCGCTCATCACCGACGTCCGCCCGCCCACCCAATCCCACATCGGGAATCGCCGTATCCACCCTCCCTTTTCCGCCACCTTGTCCAGTTCGCTCCCCGCCCCCGTCACCGCCACCGCGTGCTTTCCAAACACCAGCCCCTGCGCCTCGTACCGCGCCTGCGTCTCCACCATCCCGTTGCGCGTCTCCTTCGTCCCGCCCGATTTCGAAATCACAACCGTCAGCGTCGTCGCCAGCGAGCCCAGCTTCCCAAACACCCGGTCAAACCCATCCGGGTCCGTATTATCCAGAAAATGCACGCTCATCGCATCCCCGCCCGTCCCCAGCGCCTCCGAGATAAACTGCGGCCCCAGCGCCGACCCGCCGATCCCGATCAGCAGCACCCCGGTAAACTTCCCACCGCTCCCCGCAATCGTCCCCGCATGCACCTGCGACGCGAACCCGAGAATGCTTTCCCGCGTCGTCTCAATCTCATCCCGGATATTCACCGTCGGCGCCAGCGCCGCGTTCCGCAGCCAATAATGCCCCACCATCCGGTTCTCATCCGGGTTTGCGATTGCCCCCGCCTCCAACTCCTTCATCCGGACAAACGCATCCTCCACCTTCCGAGTCATCGATTCAAAGAACCCGTCCCCAAATCGCATCCTGCTGATATCCAGCCAGATACCAAGATCATCATAGCGCACCAGGTGCGCCTTATACCGTTCCCAAAGTGATTGTGCTGCCATCCCACCATCCCATCCAACTCCCGCCCAAAAAGGAATTCTAAAATTTGCCCCGCCGGCAAAGCCGGCGGCCCTGAGCAAGCCCGTAGCGAAGCGAAGGACGCGTCGAAGGGCTCTCCCTCAAATCTTTCGAATTCCCGTCCCGCGCCAGCGGGCATCCCCCCTTTGCTCCCTTCTGTTCAATTCCCCCTT
>JBEKOV010000001.1:0-99814 GCA_049521415.1 Chthoniobacteraceae bacterium | reverse complement strand
AGGAACTCTACAAGAAGCGCAACGAAGTCGAAAGGCTCTTCCGCAGGCTCAAGGGCTTCCGCAGGATATTCTCACGCTTCGAGAAGCTCGACGTCATGTTCATCGCCTTTCTTCACGTCGCCATGATCTTTACTGCACTCCTTTTACCTTAACAGGCCCTAGATAGTGTAGTCACGGCCGCCATCAGTGCTGTCTTAAATGAGGTCGTCAGCCTCATCGGAGGTGTCAGATGAGTTTGCATCTTCGGGCTCCTTGCAGCGCATGCCGAAGACTTCGCATACGAATTGAAAGCGCAGTTCCCTCACTTGATCGGGAGGCGCGATACCGTGGGTGAAATTCTTGATTACTCCCCCGCAGACTTGCATCATCAGGCCAAGAGCGGATCGGTTGGCGGGGCGGGCGGCCTCGTTGGCACAGTCGAGGAAATCCCCGCGGATAATCAGGGGAATGGGTTCGGGATTTGGTTCGCTGGGGTCGGAGAGCTTGGCTAGCACTCCCACGACGTCCCTGGACAAGTTCATCGAGGTCACGTTCTGTGACGCCTCCAGCACTTGCCAGGAGGTACGTCGGTGCGTCTTGAATTCAAAAAGTGGCCAAGTGAGACATCACCTTATCCAAAATCAGTCAGGAGATTTAATCGTAATAACCTTACTACGTGTATCTTATACTGGAGCCGGCAGTCGGGTTCGAACCGACGACCTGCTGATTACAAATCAGCTGCTCTACCAACTGAGCTATACCGGCGTTCGTTTGCGTAAGACCTTAGTTTTTAAGGACTTACTGAGATCGGAAATACTGACTCCATCTGCCGAAATCGACCATTGTATACAGCGATTGTATACGCCAGTCAAAAACCGGCTGCAAATCGCCACAAACGTGACACGATAGTCGGTCCAAGTCCCGCGAAAAGTCCGTCTGCAGCCCCCAACCGAGACCCGCCGCTGACGGTCTGCCGTTGTCGTGGCGCAAAGCCTATGCTACAAGGACGGGCTAATGCGCTTTACCCCCATGAGCCGAACAAGCAAGAGACTGGTCCTCCTTTTTGCCGCGATTGGCTTGATGGGCGGTTTTGCCGCGCGGGGACAGGACTTTCAGTTCGACACCACCATTTCCCGGACGGTACTGGAAAATTACCTTTCCCGCTCCATCTCCTTTACCGAACTCTTGCATGACGACCTTAACCAGCCGCGGGACGCCCGGGGTGTTGACCCGCATGACAACATCCGCCTCCTGCTGAATATCCATGCGAAATTTGTCGGTCGGGCCATCATGCTCTGGGGCCATGAGGATCGCCTCGCCGGTTATCTCAAGAACGCAAAACCCTTCGCCGAGGCCCTCCACAAGCTCGATCCCGACATGATCCTCGAAGGCGCCGAGTTCGAGATCGTTACCCCGGATGTCGAGAAAGTCCCCGTCCCCGAACGAGTCCTCCATGCCTTCGGCCAGCCCCTGACGCCTCGCAATTTCCGTTACCAGGACATGCTCTACGACAGCGGCCCCATGATGAACCACTGGGGGCGCGACTCCTCCGTTCCCGACATGAGCAAGCTCGAGACCCGCATGTGGTTTTATTTCCTCGCGATCAGTTATATCGACATCGGCATCGAGGCGATTCACTTCGGCCAGGTCGGCCTCATGGATCAGAACGATCCCGGCCACACCGGGTGGCTCGACATGCTCGGCCGCGTTCGCGCCTATGCCCACATCCATGCGCGGCGGCATCTTGTCCTGTGCGACGCCCACACCCCCACCGGCGGCTACGTCGAGAACGGCAGGCTGCTCTTCGATTTCCACGCCTTTCCCCTGCGCATCGCCCCAGTGCCCGGCCAGCCCGGCCAGGGCGAACTCAAGGTCGGTTATACAGACGCCCTTTACCTGCGGAGCAAGGGTGGCATCACCCCCAGCGGATGGTCGTGCGATCATCTGCCGTATCTGGTCGAGTTCGACAACTTCGGCAAGATGCGGCCGGGCGCCCACTCGACCTTTCCCTACATCTGGGGCTTCGACGAAATCACCTGGTTCGCGCTCCTCCCGGAAAAAGAACGCAACGACTGGCTGCGCTACGCCTGGAATTGGGTCCGGCAGGCCGATCCGGCAGCCCATCTCGAGATGCCCGGCAGCCGCGTGTTGTCCCCCGGACGCGGCGACCTCACGGCTCCGCGTTGGTATTGGGCCAACACCCCCGGCGGCGCCTGCCCGCAAGGGTTCGACACGGAGAACACAATCAAGGCAATTTGGGGTCCCGTGATTCCGGTCGGCACCGGTCATTCCTAGAAAAGCCGTTTTCTCTCCCGCAAAGAATGGCTCGCCCTTCCTCAATCCCTCTTCTCGTCTCGCTGATCGTGCTTCCGATCTGCCCGCTCCGGGCGCTCGACCCGGCGCCAGCCGCCCCCACCGCGCCCGGCGATCTCGCCTCCTTCATTAACCCGTTCATCGGCACGGACCGGGGCGGCAATACCTACCCCGGTTCCGTTTCACCGTTCGGATCGGTCCAGCTCACGCCGAATCTTGCCGGCAACGGTTACTATTATCCGGACAACCACATGCACGGTTTCGTGGTCAACCACATGAGCGGCGATGGCGGCGCAAACGAAGGCGAAGTCCTCATGGCGGCCACCACCGGCCCGGTGAAAATCGACCGCGCGAGCACCGATTATCATTTCGACCACCAACACGAAAGCGCCTCCGCCGGCTATTACCAGGTGCTCATGCGGCCCTGGGACATCAACGCCGAACTGACGACCACCGTTCACTGCGGCTTTGCGAAGTTCACATTTCCGGCGGCCCGCCAGGGCAACATCCTTCTGCCCCTCAGTTACGTGAACAATCCGCCCAGCATTTCAAGCCACGTCCATTACGTCGACAGCCAGACCATCGAGGGCGACGTTGACACCGTTTCCTTCAACGGGCTGCAACTCGGCATCACCGTTTATTTCGTGATGAAATTCAGCCAGCCCTTCGAGACACACGGCACTTGGACCAACTCCACCGTCACCGCGAACAGTGACTCCGCCTCCCAGGAGGATCGCCACACGGTCATCGGCTTTTACGGCAGCTATCCCGCCACCCCGGCGCCGCGGGAAGTCGATGTCCGCATCGGCGTCTCCTATGTCGACGAAAAAGGCGCTGAGGCCAACCTGGCAGCCGAAATGCCGGATAACGACTTCGAGAAATACCATCGGCAGGCCGTCCAGGATTGGAATAAGGAACTGGCGCTGATCGAGACCCAGGGCGGCACACGGACCCACAACCGCATCTTCTACACCGCCCTTTATCATTCTCTCATCGCGCCGCAGATCGCGGACGACGTGGACGGACGCTACCGCGGCTTCGACGACCGCATCCACCAGGTCTCCCCCGGACACAAACATTTCTACACCACTTTTTCCGGATGGGACATTTACCGCTCGGAGATTCCCCTCCTCACCCTCATCGAACCTGAGCGCGTCCAGGACATGGCCCAATCCCTCGTCGAGGAATACAGGCAGATCGGCTACATCGACCGCTGGTCCCAGCGCAGCCGTCCCACCGCTATCATGAACGGCGATCCCCTCACCATCGCCATGGTCAATATCTGGAATTCCGGCCTGCATAATTTCGACATCGCCACCGCCTACGAGGCCATGTTCAAGCAGTCGCTCGCGGGAAACATCCACGGTTACCTCGGCGACTACGAACTCTACGACGAGGAAACAAACGGCGTCACCATCAACCCCGACGCGGCCGTCTCCACCGCCCTGGAACACGAACTCGCCTTCGCCGCCCTGGGCAATCTCGCGCGCAATCTCGGCAAAACTGACGATGCCACCTACCTCTTTGGCCGCGCCCTCCAATATCGCGAGATGTACAATCCGGTCACCGGCTTTCTCCAGCGCCGCAACCGCGACGGACGCTGGGACCCCGGTTTCAGCGGCTATACCGAGGGCGACCGGTGGATCTATCTCTGGTTCGTTCCGCACGACATCCAGGGATTGGTCGATCTCATGGGCGGCAGCGCGGTTTTCGATCGGCGATTGGATGAATTTTTTGCCGATAATTACTACGATCCGACCAACGAGCCGGATCTGCAGGCGCCCTTTTTGTACGATTACATCAACCGGCCTTGGAAGACTCAGCACATCGTCGCGGAGACCGCCGACCGCGCCTTCACCGACAGCCCGGGCGGCCTCGCCGGCGGCGGCAATGACGATCTCGGCACCATGTCGGCATGGTATGTCCTGAGCCAGCTCGGCTTTTATCCGGTCGATCCCGGCGTACCCGATTTCGAGGTCTGTACCCCGCGTTTTCCCCAGGTCACCCTCCATCTCAGCCCGCCCTACCCCGGAACGGCTTTCGTTATCCAGGCGCCCGCGGCCACGTCCGAGAACGAGTACATTCAGTCCGCTGAGTTCAACGGCAAACCGCTGACCAAACCATGGTTTCCGCAGGCCGGCATCACCCGCGGCGGTACGTGGTCGCTCATCCTGGGCTCCCAGCCGAACCGCACATGGGCCTCCTCGCCCCTCGACCGGCCTTATTCACTCTCCACGGGATACAATCATTTCCCGCCGGACCCGATTCAACAACCGCTCGTCCCCACCAGCGAGAACGAGCCGCAAATCTGGCGTTACACCACCGCAAAACCCGCCGACGATTGGTTCAAGCCCGATTTCCAGGACGTGGCGTGGCAGCAGGCCCCCGCCCCTTTCCGCGAGAAGAGGCGCAGGGACCCCGGCTTGGGCACGCCGTGGAGGAGCGAGGACATCTGGATGCGCCGCACCTTCACTCTGCCCCCCTTCCATGGCCAGCCGGCCGTGTCCATGCGCCACGCCGAGGACGCGGAGGTTTACATCAACGGAGTCCTGGCAGTAACCTCGCCCGGCTTATCCCGTTTCTACGCCCCCTATCCGCTTTCGCCGGAAGCACTCGCCTCGCTGCACCCTGGTGAAAACACCTTCGCCATCCACGTCCACCACCAGAATTACGAAGACCACTTCGCCGACGCCGGCATGGTCGACGTCTTCTGGCCCGAAGCGGAGAAGGCGGGAGAGTAGCAGCATCTAAGGCATTTTAATATTCTCTGTAGCCGCGTTCGCCGGCGCGGCAGCGTTGTAGCTATGGGCCGGTGGCCCATGCAGGCTTACGCGTCGCGGTCCGGTTATCTGTATCCCGCCATGCGGTTTGCGCAAGAGTGACAAAGGTTTGCGCATGGAGCGGGGTTTTGTAGCGCGCCGGCGGAGAGCCTGCAAGGCACATGCTGACGGGCGGCAGGCACCCTGCAGGGGCTAGATAGTGAGGACGGCTGAACCGTTGGTGACGGCGTAGGAGACGATGCCCCTGGGGCGCACCACGGCATCCTCGGTGTCGAACTGGGTCAGACGAGCCCGGAGCGCGAAGTTTGCCGTGGGAGGAGCAGGAGCACCCGCGGTCCAGACGCCATACAAATTGCGCTGGGCCGTGAGCGAGGTTCCCGCGGGGTTGACGGCTACGCTGGCGCCGAAGGTGTGGTTGATCGAGACGGCGTCGAGGATGATGCCTTGGGCGACGATTGGCGTCGCTGTGGCCCAGACCACATTCTGAAGGTTCAGGCCGACTGGCGACGGTGCGGTGTCCTCCGTGTTGTTAACGAGGAGCTGAAGCGCCAAGGAGAAGGTCAGCATCAGGGAACTGCCGGCGGGCATCATCGCCGAGTTTACCTCGAAGCTAAACAGCGTTCGCTCAAACGCCGCGGCAAAGAAGGAGTTCGTCCCGGC
Organism: Chthoniobacteraceae bacterium; assembly: GCA_049521415.1. Lineage (GTDB taxonomy): Bacteria > Verrucomicrobiota > Verrucomicrobiia > Chthoniobacterales > Chthoniobacteraceae > DATAXI01. The sequence continues at coordinate 94,082 of JBEKOV010000001.1, read as the reverse complement.
CGCCTGGTTCACGACATACCAGAGCCGCCCGTCGCTCGCCACATAGCCGTTGGGAGGCACCCATGTGTCGTCGATCCCGAATGCCGCCGGCACAAGTTGGCTCAAGCCGGTCTGATTCTGCACGACCGTCCCAGCCGCCGCCACCGTCCCTAACGGGAATGTCCCCGCCGCAATCCCGCTCGCCAGCGTATTCTGCGCCGGCAAGAGTGCCCTGGCCTTTGGCTGCCCATTGCTGGCCAGCGTTTGCATCGGCACGTAGCCGGTCACATTCGGGATCGTGATGGTCAATCCCGAAGCGCCTCCGGCAATTTGCGGGGGGGTCGTCGGTATCAGCGCCTGCAGCGTCGCAATCGTCGCCGCCATCCCGGCCAGGATCGCCGACAATCCAGTGACCTGGGCAATAGTTACCGTCAAGCCGGACGCCCACGCCCCCACGGTCTGCGCGCTCACGATTATCACGGTCCAGCCACCCTCCGCGGGAGGCGCGCCGAGCGCAGTAATGATCACATCATTCTCGCTGTTGAGCTTGAACCGATAATCCGTCCCAAGCACCAGCTCGTTGCCCGCGATATCGTAGATCGTCGGCATTACGATCTCCGTATCGAGACCGTGCGTCACATCGAAGTTTATGCTCCCTCCGTCCCCGATGGTAGTCGTATAGAACTGCTGGCCGGTCAGCACGTTGTTGTTTCCGAAAGGAACATAATTGATCGGCGACGGAGGCCGCAGCCAATCGACCGTTGGCGTGTCTTCCAGATCGGGGTAGGTGAGCGGAAGCGAGATCGTCACCTCGGTGACGAACGCGGTAAACGTCGCCGCCACTCCCGTGCTGCTGTCAAGCGTCTCAATCCACACTTCGAGCGGCAGCGTGGCCGGGCTCTCGCGCTGCAGCAGCACAGCCAGTTCGGCCCGGTCAAATTGCAGCGTCAGCGCCGGGTCGGCCGGCGGCGCGCTCACCACCGTGACTCCCAGGAGCGGTTGAGCGGCCCCAGCCGCGGTCCCACCAAAGGTAATGTACGCGGTATTTGGCAGCGGATTGGTGACGGTGAAAATGATGCCGGCTGCGAGTTGAGAGAGCGCCACTGTCATCGTCGCCGGCGTATCCGCCACGCTCAGCAGCCCGCTCCGGTTCATCCCCATCGTAAGCACGTAACTGCCGAGAAAATTGGGGGGGATATAAACAGCCTGGATTGCATTAAAGGCTATGCCGTCCGTCGTCCCCCCAGCCTGGACCTCCGTTACCGCCGGCGCGGGCGGCAACACTGTCAGAGAGTCAGAGGTAAAAGCCACCGGCGCCTGCGTGAAGCGCACCTGGTGAACCCACTCCGCTCCATTCTGCCACGCGCTCACGCGCACAAAACTCACCGGCCACAGCAGATTATTCGTCGCCGAGATCGGGACTTCCGCCGCCCTGGTCCCAAAGAAGAGCGCGTAGCCACCGGGAACCGAGAACGCCTTGCATATCCCATAGGCTGCCACCACTCCCGACAACGCATTGATCTTCGCCGCCACCGTGCTTGGAAGATCATTGAAGAGGATGGGCGCCGTCGTATTGGCCGAGCTGGCCGGCCCGTTTCCGATCACTAGGCATGTGCCGCCCCCCAGGGGCCGCGCATCTACATTGCCCACACTCGCCTTCATCCCGGTGATCGTCATGTTTGGCGAGATCGCGCTGCCGTTGTTGTCAATCGTGAATCGCAGCACCAGCGTCAGATCCTCGCCGAAGGTAATCGGAGGGGGTGTCCAGTCGCTGGTTTTCCCGGTCAAATCGACATTCACGAGCTGAGATGGATTAGGCATAGTTGGAAGGCCTCAATGAGGTTCAGGAAAGGAGGGCTACGTTGAATTGCAGTGCCGTGAAGGGGAAAGCCGGGTCGAGTTGTTGCGATGCCAGCGCGAGCGCCGCCGCCGCGGCCTGCGCCCGGATGAGCCCATTCTTGTCCATGCCGTTCCCGGAGGGCGCGGTGACCGGCACGGGAGGGGCTGGAGGAAAAAGCGATGTCGAGCCGCCCCCCGTCGGCGTCCAGAAAGAGGGTAGTGTCCTAATTTGACCCCATCCCGGATTTCACTAGCCAACGAATCAGTTGACCACACAACCGATTTATGGTATACGTAAATCACCATGAGCAAACGACTTGAAACCCCAAGGGGTCCGGGGCGACCGCGTTCCGCGTCCCCTCGTGCCTTCGTGTGGCCCCTCCGCTTCAGTAAGGAAGAGGCCCAAAAGATCGACCGCAAAGCCAAGGCCCAAGGCCAGCGCCGGGGGGAATGGATGAGGGAGCGACTTTTGGAGGCAACCGCATAATTTTGGAAGCGGCGAGGCTCGAACTCGCAATCCCGGGGTGTAGAAACGCGGGGTTTGCCGGTTAGCTTACGCTCCCAATTGAGGGCCGGGAATCACAAGTCCCGGCCCTTTCTTTTTCGTAGACGCAAAAATATGTGGACACAAGTTAATTTTGCGTCTACATTTATTCCCATGGCAAACGTGCTTCCCACTGAAAAACAGGCGACCGTGATTTCCGCTCTCGCGGAAGGAAACTCCATCCGCTCCATTGAGCGCATGACCGGCATCCACCGCGACACGATCATGCGGCTGGGCGTCCGGGTCGGGCAGGGATGCGAGAAGCTGATGGACGCCAAAATGCGCGCCCTGCTCTGCACCCGCATTGAAGTGGATGAGATTTGGGGATTCGTGGGCAAGAAGCAGAAACGCGCCAATGCCGTAGATCGCCGCGCCGGGCTCGGGGATGTCTGGACGTTTCTATCCATCGACCCCGAGACAAAGCTGATGCCCTCGTTTCTGGTGGGACAGCGGGACCGCTACCACGCCGTCACTTTCATGCAGGATTTGGCTGCGCGGCTATGCAATCGCATCCAGTTGTCCTCCGATGCCATGGGAGCCTACCCCGATGCCGTGGAAATGGCCTTCGGCGGGGACGTGGACTACGGGCAGATTGTAAAAGAATACTGTGCCCCCTCCAAAGAGGAGGCCCGTAGGTACAGCCCCTCCCGCCTCTCTTCTGTGTTCAAGAGCGCCATCAATGGCGACCCAATCCCGGAGCTTGTCTGCACGTCCTATATCGAGCGTTCAAACCTGACGGTTCGGACCCATTGCAGGCGGCTCGCCCGGCTCACGCTGGCATTTTCAAAAAAGCTGGAGAATTTCAAAGCTGCCATCGCCTTGCATCTGGCATATTACAACTTCGTGAAAACGCACTCCACCATCCGTTGCACCCCGGCAATGGCCGCAGGAATCGAGAGGACGCATCTTTCCATCACGGACCTCATAGATGCAGCCTGAGACGATTAAAGAGCACCAGCGGGCGATTCTGGCTGTTCATGGTGCCAAAGCGAAGCACGTCGAGTCTGTACCCGTTCGCGAAGTCTTCCGAAAGCTGGTGGCGTGGGAGGGGGTCGTAGAGATTTACGACATTACCGGCCATCCCAAGGCGAAACGCTGTTATGCCTGGAGCTACGAGGAGGACGGTAAAACGAAGACGATTGCCGTGCTGGAGATTCCGCCTGTGGATTCCGCGCAGATGGCGGTTAAGGTTGCGATTGCGGCAGCGGCGAAAAAGATATGAGCAAAAAAAAGGATGATCTCCACATCGCAATTCTTGAGTTGAAGGCAGAAAACCTAGAACTATTAGGTAAAATCTACGCCTTAGAAACTTTGGTCGGCTTTCTGCTTTCGTCCATCACAGGACGAAGCGAGAAGGATATTGTCACTGATTTACAGATGCAGGAGGAGAAATTTCACCAGAGGCTTCTGGAGAAGCTGGAGAATCGCAATCCGGCATTAGCTGCCCTATTAGATCGCCGAGAATTGTCCAAGATTTGGCTACGCGAATCCCCCGCTCCAAATACTCCTCCTCCCTCCGGGTAGCAAAATCAGTCGGCACAAGCTCCATACGGGAAAGACGCTACCACAACGGCCATATTGTGTAAACAGCTTTACCAAGGAGCAAAAAATCACCATTGATAGCCCCATGATCCTTCGCAGCAGTTTTGCCGCCCTGATTCTCCTCATGGCGGGGTGCGCGTCAAACACTCCTCCAATTCAGCAAACCATGGCTCAGTCCGAGCGATTGCCAACCAGTGGCTATCAAATCCAGATCATATCCGAGCCCCCGGGGGCTCGGATTGAAATCAATAGCGATTACATCGGAAATGCGCCAATCGTTGTGACTGTTGGCGGGACGCCTGATCCTTCGGGGACTCCAACGCTATCAGGGAGGTCTATAGATGGGCTCTTTGCCAAGAATACCGTGATTAGGGCCATTCCCAGCATGGACGGGCAGTTCACCCAATCGAAGATATTTGCAATTGACGACCAAATTCCGCACAGAATCCTTTTCAGCATGGGACTAGGACCTCCTGCGCCGCAGGTGAATTTGAATATCCAGAATGACAATTCGGGAGCCGTTCCGCCGCCTCCCAGCATTTCAAATTAGGACACTACCAGAAAGAGCCGGCCATGGATTGCGCAACGAGTATGTTCGTCGCGGCCTGGTATGCATCGGTGAGCGACGAGGTGATGTAATTTATCGCCACCGATCCCGCTCCGGCCCCGAGCACAGAGGTGAGTTGGGCGAGCTGGCCGAATGCGTCGGTAGCTTCGGCGGGCGTGGGCTGAAATTCCGGTTGCGCCCAAAACAGATTCCAAAACAGCGAGTGGCTGACATACGGCTGCCAGGTCTGATCGGGCATCGAGTAGGGCTCGGTATTCGGCGGACTCAACAGGTAAGCCGTCCCAATCAGAATCTCGTCGTAAGCGGGCTCCGTGTAATCGCCGGTCGACGGATCGATGCCGGCGGCGATTGCGTCCTCCGGGCTGAAGGCGCCTGCCTGGGCGTACATCTTCAGCGTATCGCTTGGGTCGATCTGCGTGAGCCCGAGCGTCTGCGACACGTTGCTCTCCCCGGTGACGATCCCAGGCGCCAGCGTGATCTGGGAGGTCAGTGCCACGTGCGGCTGGTGCAAAATCAAATCACAGGCGCGCAAGAGCCGGTTCCCGGCCGGGGGGGGAGCCCCCGCGGATTGGTCGGGATCGTCAGGGTCAATCGGCGTCGCCGGCGTCACCCCGAGGTTGAGAAAGAATTGCGGCACCGCGTTCTGCGCCGTCGCGTCGTCGGACCCGATGTTATACCAGCTCAGGTCGATCAACGGATTCGAGTAAAGAGGCAGCCACACCGTCGTCGCGGGCGCGATGGCGGGCGCCGCATTATTAAAAACCCATGCCGAAAAAAACGGCTCCCCGGTGAGCGGGTTGATGCCGAATTGCTGCCAGTTCGCCGGGTTCGCGTCGCTCCCGGCCGTTGAGATGACGACCGGGCACTCCCCGTTCACGAAGCCCGCCTTCATGGTCGATGTCCACAATTGCCGCGTCCCGTCCCACAGCAGCGTGATCTGCCACGGATGCTTCCAGCCCGTCTCCGGGCTCAGTTGCAGCGTCCGCCCGATCCCTCCTCGCATCGAGACGCGCGCCCCGCTCCCAGGCATGATCGCCACGGCGTCCGGGTTCGATGGGATTTTCGAGAGTTTCGAAATTTTCATATCGGGTCCGGCATCATGCTGGTCACAGGAAGAAAAACTTCACGACGCCCGCGCCGGTGCCACCTGTCGGCAGCGTCACCATCTGCGCCACCGGGTTGAAATAGAGAATGTGAAAAATCTGCGAGGGCACTCTGCCATTCCAGAGGATCATGCACACCGGGCAGCGCCCCGTCTTTCCCAGCGGGTCCTGGAGAAACCACGTCGCCCGGTGCGCCATTACCACGGTGGAAGCCGGGCTGATCATCCCCTTCGCGTCGACCGTGATCTCCGCGCAGGCCCACGTGCGGTTGTCGCCGGCGCCGATCACATTCGGATCGAGCGGCAGCACCGGCGGCGGCCCCTGCACCCCGTTGACCATCCCGGAGATCGGTACGCCCTCGATCGTCGGCTCGATATAGCTCACCAGACCGCGTGAGAACTGGACGCCCGCAATCCCATTGAGGGTGGGATAGAAGGGATGCAGAAACGAACCGCCTCCGCCGGCTGACGTCATGCCGAAGCCCATCATCGTTCTGACGGTCCTGAGTCCCACTCCCGGCCTGATTTGCGCGGCGCCGCTCATGAGGTCGGGATGCTCCATGTGCCCTGGCCGCTGGGCTTGGTATAGCTTGGGATGTTCCACCCTCCCTCATAGCTCAGCCAGTACGTTTCCATCACCTCAAAGATCAGCCCGCGCCGCTTGTAGGTGGGAGGAACCACCAGCCAGTTGCGGTCGCTCGGCAGATCGCTCGGGGGATCGCCTGGCAGCTCGCTCGTATCCACGATCAGGTTGATATTCGAATACCCGGTCGGCTTGGTCAGCAGCGCGTACCGCATGTAATATTGCCCATCCAGCGAGAAATAATCCTGCCGCCCAAACATCGGGTTCGGCGTCGCGCTCCCAGCGCTCGATCCCCCCGGCATCCCCGTGCTTCCGCCCCCAGATGCAGACGCCGCCGGCATCGTCGTGGGCCAGATCACCGTGCTGCTGGACGGGTCCGGGTAGCCGCCGAATTGCGTCAGCATGTCCTGAAAATAGGGATGCGTCTGGATCGGCACCTGGGCGAACCCCGGATCGAACCCGTAATCAAGCGAGTTGGTGCGATCCTTGAACGTGACCGATTTCCCGTCGCCGAGGATCCCCTCAAAGGTCCACGTCGTCTTGTAGCATCCGCCGAATGGTCGGCACTGCTGCCCCACCAGAATCAGCCCCCCAGGCACCCCCGGAATGTCCGGCGACTCCGCGTCGATCTGCTCCTGCGAGAGGTTGCTCGCCGACGGTTGCCACATCTGCCCCAGCACCAGCGTCCGGATGCCGATCACGTCGGTCACATCGGTCTCCAGTTTTACCGGCGGCGTCCCGTAAATCATGGCGTCAAAGGCTTCCCGCTTTGATCCACGCGCACCTGGCTGTCGGTCAGCTTGTCGAATGCGGCCTGCGACGCGACCTTCGAAGAGCGCATCTCCGCCAGCAGCGCGTCCATCCCCGGCCCCACGATGCCCGTGTCCGCCCAGCGCGCCGCCGCCGCCGCCCCGGCATTGCCCGTCTGCGCGTTTACAAGGCCCGCGCCGCGCGCCTGCGCGCGTTCCCAATCCGCCTGCTTCGCCGTCAAATCCGAGATCTTCAGCGCGTCGTCCCGGCTCGCCCCTTCCGCGACGGACCTGCGGTAAGCCGCCATCCAGCTTTTCTTCGCGGTGTCGACCGTCGCCTTTTTCACCCCAGCCACGCTGTGCTCCGAGAGGTCTTCCAGGATTTTCTCATCATACGCGCCCCCCGTATTCCATTGTTCCCTGAGGCTTTTTTGCGACGCGCGTTTGTCGCGCTCGGCCCGTTTGATCTCATTCTCGTTGTCGATTTGATCTCTCTGCTCCTGCGTTTTCCATCTTCCTCCGGTCAGGCTCGCAAGCTTGTCTTTTAGCCCAAACCACGCGTGCTTCCGCGCGTGCTCCAGCCGCCCGCGATCCGCCTCATCTTTTTTGATCGTGCTCTCATCGCTCACCTCCTGTTGGAAGCTCCCCGAGTCGCTTCCCAGCGGGCTGCGCGCGATTTCCTGCGCGCGCTCATCCCCCGCCTGCTCCTCGCTCATCTTGTTCTGCTCCTGGTAATCCTGCTCCCTCTGGTCGCGGTTGAACAGATACGCGCCGCCAACGAGCGCCACCGGCGCCGCAATCCCAGCGGCGGCGGCCAGCGCCTCCGGCGCCATCCCTCCGATCAGGTTCCCCAGCAGCGCGCTCAAGGTCCGCCCCGTCGGCGCGCCCGTCGCCAATTCCCGCGCCAGCGTCAGCGCTTCCTGCCGCGCCCGCGTATAGCCCATCTTCTCGATCCCCGCCTTCTTCAGCGCCGCCGCCTCGTCCTCCTGGTTGAGCTGCCGCCGCGCCGTCTTCGCGGCTTGGTCATAACCCATCCCTCCCTTGCGCTGGAGCTGCATCGTCCGCTCCATCTCCTTCGCCTCGCGCGCCGCCTGGTCCGCCGCCTCGCCGTTGCCGGCCGCCCGCGCATGCGCCTCCTGCGCCAGCCTCGTTCCAAGCTGTTTCTTTTGCAGCTCCATCGCCTCGGCGCGCGCCGATTTCGCCGCCCCCTCCATCCCCGGCGTCTTCGCGTATTGCTCCGCCGCCTTGTGGAGCTGCTCGATCCTTCGCTGCTCCTCGTCGATCGCGTTCCCCTCCCGCGTCTCCGAGATGACGATTTTGACCGGCTCAGCCATGCTGTTCCTCCCCGCTCTCCGCGCCCCCGTGGGACACGGGGGACACGTCTCTCAATGCATACGGCGTTTCCGCCGGCGTCCATCCCTCGTTGCGCCGGTGCGCGTTCACCACCGCCAGCGCCCTCTCCACGTGCATCGCCAGCGCCTCTTCCCAGCCGAAATAGAGCTGCGCCTTCAGGCACGCCATCACCGGCAGCCAGTCGCCGAATCCGTCATCCCCGCCGCCGCTCTCCATTCCCTTCGGCGGATTCATCCGCAGCCGCATCGCGAATCCCTGCCGGATCACCCGAATCATGCTCTTGCCCAGCAGCGCCAATTCGAACGGCGCGCATTCCGCCGGCGTCGTGCTCGTATGGCCAAATGCCGCGAACGCCTCTTCAAAGGCCCTGATGATCGCTTCATGCCCCAGGTCCGGGTCCGGCAGCTCTTCGAGCAGGAAGGGCGACTGTACGGCATCCAGGTCGATCCACGCCTGCATCGTGAACACAAACGCATGCGAGGCCGCCGGAGTCCGGAACGCCCTCGCCACGCACCGCGGCTGCCACGGGCTCTGCGCCGTGCCGGCCAGTTGCGCCTGCAGCTCCCGCAGCCCCGCAAGCCCGTCTTCTTCTTCCGCGGCCGGCCCCTCCATGGCCTAGACCGCCTTCGGCAGTTTGTTCCGCAGATACCGTTGCGCTTCCTGCAGCCGCTCGGACGCCACGCCGACGGTCACCGCGATGAACTTGGTGTCATTCACGTTCAGCGACGCCTGCAGCTTCGCGATGGAAGCCACGATGGCGTCGGCCTCGGCGATTGCCGCGTTGAGTTCGGCCTTGGTGGCTTTGCCGGCGGCATTCGGAGCCGCGGGCGCGGGTGCAGCGGCTGGAGCCGCGGTGGGACTTGGTTTAGTTTCCATATCGATGTATGCCTTTCATTGGGTTGTTTGAGATCAGGTTGTGAACGGCGGAATCCAGCTCGCGTCGATGGAGTACATCATCCCTTTTTCCATCTCCATCGCCGGCCCGCTGTTGGTGATGATGAAATCGGCCATGGACGCAGTTCCCCCCCCGATCACCAGTGTGCTGCCCACCGCCGGGTAATCCGTCATCGGACTCGTCGTGCTCGGGATTTGCGCCAGCAACAGCAGATTAATCGTCTGCTCGTACCCGTCCGCCGCCGCCCCCAGGATCAGCCCGTCGGGCGACGGATCATCCTCGGTGATGCGCAGGCTCTGCGTCAGCGTCAGCTCATGCACCAGCCCCTTCGCGTGCGTGAAGCCGTAGGTCGAATATATGAGCGCCGATCCCGGCGTCACAATCGTCGATCCGCTCTGGTCCGGCGTGAACGCCGTCCCCGTAGTTCCCGCAAGCGCCGGGCTGTTCGGCGTCCCGTCCGGCAGCCACAGCGCCTCTATCGAGGCCGTCTTCGCCTGGTTCAGCCGCCAGCGCTCGACCGCGCGCGAGACAAGGATCGATCCCGTGCTCGAGATCGTGGAGAGCGCAATCGCCGCCCCAACGCTCAGGTCCAGGAAGTTGGTCGAGGCGACCGTGCACTTCGCTTCGAAGGCGATCTCCGCCTTCCGTGAGTGCAGCGCCATCGCCAGCCAGTCGCCCGCCGCCCCGTCGATGAGCTGCTTGGTCGCCCCGTCCCTGAGCGAGTAGGAAATAGGTTCCCCGCTGAAAAATGCCGGGGCCGAAAGCGGTCCCCACGTGAGAGTTTGTCCGTATCTTTTCATGGCTGTGTTTCTGGCTTATTGGTTCCGGGGATCATCCTGGTGGCGAACGTGGTGTACGACACCACGCGGCTGAACCAGGCCGCGAACAAGAAGCGGCTGCTGCAGGGGGTGTGCCTGACGCATTACCAGGTGCCGAGCGCGACGCTGTACGATCCGAGCCCGTTCAAATGCTTCACCGTGGGCGGGAACGGGTACGTGGGGAACGTGTTCACGTACCAGGCTCCGAACAACCTGTGGCGGGGCCACGTGGTGGACTGGAGCCGGGATATTCACCAGACCAGCACGCTGTCGATGCTGCGGCAGAACGTGTCCTGAGCCGCGGCGGCAAAATTCGAAAATCGAAATCAGAAATCCGAAAAGTATGAACAAAATCAAATACCTCATCCTCGCGGGGACGCTGGCGCTGATGGCGCCGGCGGTCCACGCCCAGATCGCGGCGGCCAACGCGACAGTGCTGGTGACCAACACCAACGTGTGGCCCGGCGCGGCAACGACGAGCGCCACGACGCAGGCGTTTTACGTGAATCCGAAGACCGGGTTTGCGATCATCCCGAACTATCAACTGACGACCGGGGGCACCGGCCAGGTGACGTTCAACTTCGCGCCATCACTGACGGGGACTGACCCGGCGACGAGCGGGACGCTCAGCTACGGGATCACGACCACCGTGCCGCTGGCGGCCTCGGGGCTGGCGATAACGGGGACGGGCGTCGTGCAGGATTACATCAATGTGCCGGCGCTGACGAGCGGGAGCGGCCCCGCCAACGCGCCCTGGTGGTACCTGAAGAGCATCACCGTATCGGGAACGAGTTCGCTGACCGTGAACTCGATCACGATCGTGGAGGCGAACCAATAGTTTCCCTGGTTAGCGCCGCCGTCTCGCGATTTTGGGCGCGGGGCGGCGGCCAAGGGGATCAATCCCGCAGGGACGCTGAGACGCAGAGAAAATGAAGCGCAGAAATTGGTACATTGTGACGGCCACGAATCTCGTGACCGGGGAAACGATTCTGCGGTGGCCGTTTCGGGAGCGGGTAATGGTGGATACCTTTGATAGAGCGCGCGCGCTCCTGGAGAGGTTTGGTTTGTGGCACGACCGACACATTTCGATGCACGGGAAAAAAGTGAAGGCGAGGGAGGCGCTGGGGTACGCATGAGCAACTGGACCACCATCACTGCTGACGACATCAAGGCCGTGGGATACGGGATGATCGTTGACAAGGCGCGCACGATGGCGGTGGGCGGGACCGACCCGGCCATCGAAGCGATTGCGAACGCGGTATCGCGGGTGCGGCGTGCAGTGGCATCGGGGAACACCATGGACATCGACGCCACGAAAGTGCCGAACAGCCTGAAGAGCGTCACCGTCAAGCTGGCTCTCTATGATTTGATGAGGCGGCTGCGGCTGGACCTTTCCAGCAGCGAATCGGAGGACGAGCGCAACCAGATCAGCGATTTGAAGCGGATCGACGACAGCCGGAAGCGGGTCGAGGCTCCGGATCATCCGGATGCGAGCGGGGAGATGCAGGGGCAGCCGGCGCCGGCGATTACGCGGCGGCGGCGGCAATTCAGGGCGAACCAGGAGGACGGGACCTACTGATGAAGGCTGTACAGAACAGGGCGCGGGCGATCTTGAACGCGATCCGCCAGCGTGACGCTGGACCCAATGCGGCCGAGGCCGAAGCAGCCAAGGCATTCGAGGATGACATGGCGCCGATCTGCGAGGCGGTGGAGGGGGCGATCCGGGCGAAGGACCTTGCGGCGTTCGAGGGATTGAAGGGGATGTTTGGGAAGATGCTGGCGGACGCGAACGCGGAGCCTGCGCTGGCGGAGGTGATGCAGCGGGAGATCGGGGCGGCGCTGCTGGAGGGCCTCGCCGAGCCTGCGCCGGAACAGGGAGGGACGACGTAATGATCGCGCTGCTTGAGGATAACGCGGGAGGGAATTTGACGGAGGCGGTCAAGCAATGGAGGTCGCGGCATATCATGCCGACGGGGATGTCGAGCGAGGAGCTGATGGAATTGGGGAGGGAGGTCCATTTTCGCTCGGTGTTCTCGGCGCGGATGACCAACGCGGAGGCGGTGCAGGAGCTGAGCGACGTGGTGGACGAGCTGCTGACCGGGAAGATCAACATGGGGACGGCAATCATGAAGATGTACGAGAAGCTCAAGTCGCTTGGATACGATCCCGCGACGGGGTTTCCGGAGGATTTTGGGAAGATTCCGATGGCGGAACGGGGAACGATCCAGGACCTGTCGAGCGCGGGCCGGCTGAAGCTGATGCTGCAAACCAATTTGCGGATGGCGATGGGGTATGGGCGGATGATCGCCGGCAACAGCGAGTACCGGCGGCGGGAGTATCCGGCATGGGAACTGGTGAGGGTGTATCCGCGGCTGGTGCCGCGCGGGAGCCCGAAGAGCGAATCGCCGGGGTGGTATGAGCGGTGGGCGGAGGCGGGGGAGAGCGTGGGCTGGGCGGGGGCGATTGACGGGCCGATGGTGGCGCTGAAGGACTCGCCGATCTGGGAGGCGCTCGGGAGCCGCGCGCTATTCCGTGACGGGCTCGGGAATCCTTACTGGCCGTTCGCGTTTGGGAGCGGGATGGGATGGCGCGAAGTGGGGCGTGAGGAAGCGGAGAGGGAGGGGTTGATCGGGCCGGAGGAGGCGCCGTCAAAGATGGAGGGGAGTTTGCGGCCATCGTTTGCGGAGATCGACGCGGACTACGAGCGGCTCTCGCCCGAGCTGCGGGCGGCAATGAAGGAGGCGTGGTCGAAATGAGAGTGCGCATCACCATCCGCGAGGACGCGGGAAGCCGGCGCTGGATGCGGGACGTGACGGGGAGTCTCGCGCGCCGGAACCTGCACCAGGCCATGGGCGAGGAAGTGCAGGTGCTGACGGCGGATTATCTGCGGAGGCTGGCCGGGAGCAGGCATGACACGGCTGAAGCGCTGGGCGCGGCGCCGACGGGGTTCCTGGGGACGGCGGCGGAGAAGGTAGCGTCACCGGGAGCGCTGGAGGCGGACTCGAATGCGGCGACGCTGATCATTGATCATCCTGGGATGAGGCGGGCGTTCGGGCCGGTGACGATTTCGCCCAGGAATGCGAAGAGCCTGGCGATTCCGATTCACGCCATCGCGTACGGGCAGAGGGCGCGGTTTCTGTGGAACCAGCTTTCGCTGTTCATTCCAAAGGGGTGCAACTTCATCGCGATGAAGGGCCCGGACGGGAAATCGATCCTGCCGCTGTATATCCTGGTCCGGAGCGTGACGCAGAAACAGGACCGGACGCTGTTGCCGAGCGATGAAGAGTTCGAGGGGGCGGCGATCAAGGGGGCTGAGAATTTTTGCGCGGAATCAAAGAGACGCGCGGCGGGAGGCAACGGATGAGCACGCCGACGATTTATCCACCGCTACAGCCTGGAACGTGTGATATCGGGACGACTTACACTTTTAAGATATTGGCGCGGAATGCGTACCAGGTGCAATTGCCGACGGTGAATCCGGCGGCGAGCGGGTATACGATCCAGATTGAAGATTCAGAGACCACGGCCCCTGGGTCGAATGGAGACATGGCGGTGAAGTGCCAAGTGATCTTCCTGGGATTTTGCACGACGGGGCCGTCGCAGTTCTCGCCCAGCGGAGGGACGAGCGCGTATTCGGCGACGATTACCGCTTTGGACAATGAGGAGTACGAGGTGACGGCGACGCAAAATTTTGTGAGCAGGCTCTGGACGAACGTGACGACGCGGAGCATCACTTACTCGGGCTCCCTGGACGGAGGAGCGGAGGCGACCTTCACGCTGAACGCCAACGGCTACAGCGTGGGAGACAAGGTGCTGTTGCAGGGGACCGTAAGCGGATCGACGGCTTATTATCTGGGGCTGGTCGCGGCGGTGACGACGAATACTTTCAGCATCGCGGATGCGCTGGCGTCCACTGGAATGACTTCGGTTACTCCGCAGGGGAGCCCGGTGACGTGGGAGGCATCGGTCTCGGGAGGACTCGAAGTATGCGCGTATCTGAGCGGTCAGAATCAAAACGATATTACGGCCGGGGCGATGGTGACGGGGACATGGAACGAGCCGATCACGGCGTTCGCGCTTGCCACCACGGGGTTGAACGCGGTGTATCCGCAGGGTGTGCCGAGCGGGATTGGTTACTCGGCGGGTTATCTGAGCGGGACGCCGAATGTATTTGGATGGTTTCCAGTGGTGTTGATCGCGGGGACGATGCAGCGGTACTGCCTGTTCGATATCGCGCCAGGGACTTATGACACCTTGATCCAGGCGCCGATCACGGTGGACGTGGGGGTGGGACTCACCGTGGCGACGGTCATTACGGCGGCGACGCTATCATCGGCGAGCTTAATCAATTGGTATCTGGCCGGCGCGCCGAGCACCATCGAGATCGGGCAGAACCTGGGAGATCAGGCGATCATTACCGGGAATTTCACGGAGGTAGGAACTTACCCGATGGTGATTACGGCTATTGCGGCGGGGTTCCCGATCATCCAGCAGTCCATTACGTTCGTGGTGAGCGGGGGAGGGTCAAACCCGGTGGTGACCGCGCCTGGAACGCTGACGCTGACGGCGGGGGCGCCGTTGAATTATCAATTCTACGCGACGAACGAGCCGACGAGCTGGAGCGCGACGCAATTGCCGCCGGGGCTGGCGTTGGGGGGTTCCACTGGGATTTTATCGGGGACGGTGACCGTGCCGGGGATTTATCAGTTTGAAATCACGGCGACGAATGGGACGGGGGAGAGCGCGCCGGTCCCAGTGGGACTTACGGTAAGTGCGCCGGCGGCAGCGGCGGGAGGGGTTACAAGCGGGAGCGTGCCGGTGTATCTGAGTTATCTGGATTCAACGCCGGGGCTGATTGATTTGCAATTTGACCTGCGAGGGCGCGGGGTGACGAGCTTTTACCAGAACGCGGGGATCATCGAGACGATCCAATGCGACTCGCTGACTTTTGGGCTGGTGATGTTCACGCCGATCCAGACGGAGGATGCGGTGACTATCTGGCTGGTGTGCAAGACCGTGGAGGATTCGAGCCCGGTGATCGATCTAAGCTGGACGGCGGCGGACCAACTCGAGACCGAGGATGGGCAGAGTTATTATTCGCTGCCGATTGATTTGACGGCCTCGGGGGTGACGGAGGCGATTGACGATTTGAATGCGCCGGCGAGCGGAGGGCCGAGGGTGCTGGCGATGATCTATCAATTGGTTGTGCAGCGGGAGAGCGGGCAGATCGCGCGGTCGCTGCCGTTTAGCTGGAACATCATGCAATACGTGGCGCGGGCGAACGCGGCCAATGACGTGCCCTAGCCGATGAATCGACGCCGCCACCCATCTTTATGAATATCGCAATCACAGCGGGAGAGCCCCAACCCCTTCCACCACGCCTCCGGTCTCGGCTCGCGTCTCATGCTCCACGGAGTCTCGCCCTCCCCTCATCGGTGATCTTGTAGCGCTTCCCCATGTCCTCGTTGTTCACCGATAATATCTGGCCCCGCCCCTCCAGCTTCCCCGCCTCGGCGACGATTTCTGTGGCGCCAACCCTCCGCCCGAGCAGCCGCTCGGTATCCGCCACCAACACCCGCTCCGGCAGCAGATGCCCGTCCGCCAGCTCCAGCACTTCCAGGATCGCCAGTTGCGTCGTCACCGTTCCCTCCGTTGTTTCAACGCCGCTTCGATGTATCCGCTCAATGTCGCCAGCTCTTTCGACACCTGGTCGATCCTGCTGTGTACCTTGCTCGCGCTCGCGTTTGCCGCGAGCGCCGCCTTCTCATACCCGCCCTGAATCTCGGTCCGGATGTTCCTCTCGGTCCGCCCCGCTTCGGCTCGCACCTCGTCGAATTTCACGTCGATCTTGTTCCCGAGCTGGTCCTCGACGTCGTCGATCCGCCCCTCGATCTCCTCTTTGACCTTCATGAATTTCTCGTTCGCGACGAACCCAACCAGCGTGGAACTCAATCGCTCGGCCGTGATGAGCTGCTCCTGCTGGTGCGTCGTGATGCTCCCGCTCACGCTCACGTCCTGTCTCAGCCGCCGAATGGTGAACGCCTGCAAGACGACGACCATCAGCGATATGGCTGCGATCACGCAGCCCAGCGCTTCCCAATTCATAGCGCTATCCCCCTCAAATAAAGCCGCTTCTCCCTCACCGCGTCCCGGATCTGCAGCAGCAGCGCCTCATCCAATATCTCACGCGCCGTGCGCGGCAAATCTTTCGATTTTCGATTTTCGATTTTTTCCTCATGCCGCCTCCCCTTGGCTGATGAACTTCTCCAAATTATCCACACGATTCAGCCACCCCTCCAGAAACTGCGCGTCATTCGCGTTCGCCCTCGCGATCGCCTGGTACAGCGCCCGCCGCCGGTTCAGCAGCGCGGCGAACAATAGCCCCCGCTTATCCGCCATCGCGCAAATCGCCATCGCCGTCGCGCTTGTCTTCGGACCGATCACTCCGTCGACCGCCAGCGCGTATCCCCCCAGTGAGTTGATGCTCGCCTGCAGCATATTCCCGCTCCGCGCCACGCCCATGTTCACCGCCGCGTCGAAGACCGCCGTGTCCACCCCCTCCGGCAGCCCGTCGCAATTGCAATCGCTCCATTCCTCGTTGTGATAGATCGACTCCGCGTCCGCCAGCGTCAGCCCCGCGATATCCACCCCAGGATGATCCGACGCGTCAATCCCGAATTTCGTCAGCCCCCCCGCGTCCCCCTCCACATTCTCCGTCACGACATAATTGAGATCATTGTCATGCCCAGGCGCAAACTCGCACTCCCACCGCAGCACAAACTCCAATGACGCCGTAAAATTATCCTTCATTTGTAATACCCGTCCCCGTTCAAATTTTTCGAATTTCGATTTTCAGATTTCGAATTTCCGCCGCCCATTAACGCCCAGGCCACCACCCCCAGCGCCGGCAAACACAGCACCATCACGTCCGCGATGATGATCAGCCCCGTCCTCATTCCAGCGCCTCCCCAAGTGCAAGCACCCCGCACACCACCGCCAGCCCCAGCACAATCACCAGCAACCCGCCCCCCTCCACGCAAGCAATAATCAGCCCGATCAAGGTAAACATGAAAAACCAGACGATCATACCGCCACCGCCTTCTTCACCGGGACCACCGGTGCATTCGCCACCATCACGCTATCCAGCTTCATCAGCGTCCCCGCGCTCAATGGCAGCTTGCTCACCCCCTGCCGAATAATGATCCATGTCGCCTTCGCAAACGTCTGCGCATCGTAATCCTGGTTGAATGGCGCCGGCAGATTCCGCGTCCAGGAAAGTCCCTCAAGGCAAAGCTTCACCACCCCGCCGGACAGCATCCCCGCATACCGGTTCGCCACCTGCCGCAGAATGAATTGCTCCAGCCAGTTCATCGCGGCGTAGTCCCCGTTAAAATCAGCGGCGCACCGCTCCCGCTGATCAGCGACCGGTTATCCACCTCAAACAAACATCCCGTCAGTCCCATGAACGAGAACGGGATGATTTTCAGGTCCTCGATATTCTTCGCCCCGAACCCCGCCAACACCGCCGAGTACGAGGGCTCGCCCAAGGTCGAGAACCTCGTCGCCGTCATCGAAACAATCTCTGACCGCGCTCACCTGGAAACCCTCCTCCAGGCCGTCATGCGACGCCGCTCCGCGCTATGAGCTCCCGCAAAAACCACATGCCCGCAACGCAGCGCTCATTCACCGATGCCATCAACTCCTTCTGGCAAAAGCGCGGCCAGACCCCCTTCACCATCTCCCAATCCCAGCGCGCCAAAAATTCCGCCTCCTTCCAGGAATCCCGCGCAACGCGCAAACAAAACTCCTCCCCCCTCCGCGACTCAGCGTCTCCGCGCGAGAAATAAAAAATCATGGACGCCCAAATCCGCCCCAAGACACAGGCCGAAATCCGCCAGGAATGCGAAGTGTGCGCGGACTGGAAACCTTCCTTCGAACTGACCGCCCTCTGTCACCGGCCCAAAGGCTTGCGCGGCCCCGCCGCCGCCGCTGCCGCCATCATCTGCATCGCCCTGACCGCGCGCTGTGAACGCATTCTCCTTTCCTTTTTTTCCCTCAACTGAACCATGACAAAAAAAGCCCATGACCACCCTGGAAAAGCTGGAGGCGCTCCGCTTCGAAAAGCAATTACTGGATTACCCCAAGGACGCCCCGGTCCATCTCCGGCACCTGACTCTGGAGGAATTCAAGGAGGCATACGAGGAGGGCATCTCGCTCCGAAAAATCCCTCTCGCCTATCTGACCCCGGAAATCGCGGCCCTGGAAAGGGAAAATCGAAGGCAGCGGAAATTGGTATTGGAATCCGGAATAAAAATGGGCAAAGCCCTTCTGAATCTGCGAAGCCTTCATCCGACGGAGGAGGCGTTCTGGGCGCACCTGGAAAAGGACTTCCTGAACACAACCCGCGCGGAAGCCGAATTAATGATGCAGTTGGCGCGGGAAAATCCCTGAGCCCGGAGCAGCAGCTCACCAATGCCGCTGGCCAGCTCCGCGACCTCCTCGGCGCGACCGAAGATCGGGCCGAAGATTTCCTTTCCTACGCGACCGCGTCGGGCGTTTATATCCTCAAAATTCGCGCCCTCCATTGCCGCCAGGGCCGGCGAAAAGACATGGCCGGCGAACTTAGCGACACGGCGTCGTTAAGTGGCGCCGCTCGCAACGGGGGCGACATCGTGTCGCCCCCGCACCAGCAACCTGGCGACACGGTGTCGCTAGGCGAGGACGAAGGCTTTTTCCTCTACGTCCAAAAGGAATTCTGCCGCGGCATCGCTGAGTTCGACACCGACGAGGATTACCGCAGGCACGTGCGCGCGCGCCTCCGTGCTTTCCAGCGCTACATGGCCGCGGCGAAGTTCTTTGGCCTCAATGGGGATCACACACTCGAAGACGTGGAACGCCTGCGCGAAAAAGGCGCGTTCTCAGGGCTGACCTTTAGCGAGGTCTCCAAACCCAAACAGCTCGCCGGCGCCCCTCCCGAACAACGCCCAAAGCCCAGCGTCCACGGCACCTGCAGCGCGAGCCTCAGCAAGCTCTGCTCGGAGATCGTCTCCCTCAAGGACGATTGCCCGGCGGACCTCTACGAGGCCAATCATACCCTCCTCAAATCCACCCTCGAAGCCTACACTGGCGCCGAGTGGGTCATGGCCGGCACAAGCAATCACGGCGCCCACGGCCGCGTCTCTTCCCCCAACGGGAAACGGAAAGCTGCAAGGAAGGCCCCCCGCAAATGAGCGCGCCTTCCGCCAGTCCAAACGCCGTCGCGAAAGCTCTCCGCCTCCGCACCGCCGCGGCCATCACCTTCGTTAAATGGGCAATCGCGGCCCTTCACAAGGCCGCCCAGGAACGGCCCGATCTCGCCGAGACCATCGACTACAAAAACGCCGATCACGATCTCGCCTCGTTGAAACGCCGCCTGGAACAGGAGGGTTTTTGAACATGGTCTGCGCGCTTTCAACGACCACCGCCTGGCAGCGCGCCCGCGCCGCCCTTCTCCACGAGCATTTCTGCGGCATCCGCGCCCGGCTCACCCTCCGCGTCTCAACGCTCACCGGGGAAATCGAGCGCATGTCCCAATTGGTCAACGGCAAGCTGCTCTCCGATCCCGACGACCACAAACAGCCCCGTTATCTCAAGGCCACTCCCGCCACGCTCCGCCTCCACGAACTCGATGCCGCCGTGGCCGAGGCCATCGAGCGCCACAACACCGAGTCCGGCCACGCCTATAAGGGCCACGGAACGCATTTCGAGGAGGAAGTCCAGCCCGGCGTCTGGAAGCGCCGAGACGAGCCTCCCGCTCAGCCCACGCCTCATCGACCGCCAACCCAGTGCGTCGAAATGCTTCACTAAATCCACATTCTACCCCTGGCTCCCTCACAAAAAATCCCCCACGCTGATAACCCTTTGCTCCCGCCGGGATGCTGAAGCGGGTGTTCAATGCGGAGATCACTGGCGCCAGATCGAGTGGCAGGAGGCGGCCCGTCTCCAGGGCTTCCCCGACGACTATCTCTTCGTCGGCAATCCAGGCCGCGTTTGGAAGATGATCGCACAAGCCGTCCAGATCGACACCGCCCGCGCAATCCTTTCCAACTTCATCGCCCGCTTGGAACAATCGCAGGCCACATGAGCGATCAGCTCCAGCTCGACATCGAACCACGCAAGCCGGCCGTCCACGCCGATCCCGCCGATATCGATCTCCTCTGCGCATGGCTCACAGGCCGCGGCTGGGTCCGCGCCGCCGCCATCGAATCCCACTTCCCTGAGTGGCGCTCGAACGACCACCGCTACGTCCGCGCCATCGCCTCCCAATGCGGCGGACGCATCCTCAGCTTCCCAGGAAGCCCAGGCTATCGCCTCGCCGTCGAGGCCACAATTGATGAACTCTGGCACGCCCGCAACGTCTTCACTCGCGCCGGCGTCGAAGCCGACGCCCGCAAACTCGAAATCGACACCCTTATCCATCGGCGAGGCACCCCTATGGCATGACCCTCGATAAACTCGGCACCGAGCTGGTCGATGAATACCTGGGAAGGCTTAATCGGCAGTTCTATTACGATGGCCCAAAGAAGGCCTTTTTTTGGGACCGCAGCCTCCTGATTCAGGCCATCCAGGCGCCCGCCGTTTACCTCTACGACCGCGGTATCCGGCGGGAGTTTCCCGTCGAGAAATACCGGCAGATTCTAAACACAGTCATCATCGGCATCCAGCACCACGGCGACACGGCACGTATTCGGCATTTTGGACGCTATTTTCTGACCTCGGTCCAGTCCCACATGCGGAGCCACCACGGCGACGACTATTACCAGGAAGCCATCGCCACCCGGAACGTCTGCGCCGGCATCGACGCCGGTAAACTCTTCCAGAAGAAGATTCCAGAAGAAGATTCCAGTCACCGACTCCACCGTCGAAATCCTCGCCACCGCCGCCAAACTCGCCGCCCAGAAACGGGCGAAAAAGAAGCCCAAAGTCGCCCCCGCTCCCGAGCCCGATCTCTTCGCCGGCATGCCCCCTGCAACTCCCCTGCAGCCATCCCGCAGACGCCCTGCATAACCCCTGTTTTTACCATCAAACCTTTGTCAATCACCCCTTTTGGGCCCAGTTTCGATCAAACCTCCGCGCCCTGACTCAATCCCTCCGAAACCCTCTCCAGATGCCTATTTCCACGTCTTCCCACCTATTTCCACCTCCAATCAAACCCCTTGACCCATTGCATATCCTGTTTCTTTGGGCCTGGATTGGCTACGGTTTTTTGAAACCGCTCCAGCCCTGCACCGGCGGCATCCCGGAATGGCTATTGGTTATCCGCTTCTTCGACTTCGGCTCCCGCAAGTTCGTCCTCGGTCAATTCCGCCACGCAGGCGTCCGTCAGACGCATAGCCCTGTCGATGTCATGGGCCAGCGCCTCCTTCAGTGTCTGGTCTTCCTCGCCCAGGCGATCAAGGACGGCGCGCAATTCGAACAGCAATTTCAGTGCGTTTTGGGTACTCACGCCGGCACAATATCCTAAATACGCCTCCCGGCCATCGCAAAGAATTCGCGCCGACCCCCTCTTTATGGCGGCTCAACTTTTTGTATAGCCGCCCGTCCTTTGTGTCCTTTTCGTCCTTTATGTCCTTGCTACACAAAACACGGCTACAGCATTTCTTGAATCGCTTTAACGGGCACGCCGGCGGCGGAAGGCAAGGACGATGCCAACCGCGCCGAGGCAGCACGGAATGGCGCCGGGCTCCGGAACGGACACCACTTCCAGCACCACGTCGTTGCCTCCGGTGAAGGTATTGTCGTCGGCATTGCCAGTGTAGCCAACGTCGAAGGTGACGGTCCCGTTGGGACCGGGTGCGCTGATGGTGGAAGGGGCGTTTGCGAAGGCGCCATCGACCGGGATGGTACTCTCGTTGAAGTTCGGATCGAGGTTCAGGATGATGAAGAAAAGATCGCCGGTATTTGTCGTAAAATCGTTGAGCAGGGAGAGCGAGAGATTGCCCGCGAGGGAGATGGTTCCCTGCACGTAGAGCTGACTGTCGAGATTATTGTTATAGTTATTCGTCTGCTGCGAACCGCCCGGGGTGGTGGCGCCCAGGGTGAGTGCGAGCGTCCCGCCGCTCTTCAGCGAGAAGGTGCCATTGGACGAGTAAGTGGAGGAACTGGTGCTGCTATCCAGAATACCCATGCTGCCCGTCGGGAGATAGTCGCCGCCGCCGGCGTAATTATCACCCGGCGAGAGGGTGGCGCCATTATTGACCACGACCTGGCCGCCGTTGGGAACAAACACCGTGCCAAACCCGGCGAGTGTGCCCCCCGCGCCGACGGTGACACCCGAGGAGCCGCTGATGTTTCCGTCGACAATGAGCGAGCCGCCATTGACTTGGGTGGAGCCGGAGTAATAGAGGCTCGTGCTGGTAAGCTCGAGCACGCCGGGCCCTTGCTTGACAAGATTGATATTATTCAAGTCCACGCCCTTCGGCACAAGGTTGGTGCCGGCTCCATAAAGGTTCGGGCTGGCCGGCGTGCCGATGGTACTGTTGTAAGTGGAGTCGAAGGATTGGTCAATCGTGAGGGTACTGGTCGATGTGCCGGTATTGACGATGCCGGCGGCCGCGTAGTTGGAGTTATCTATCAATCCGGCCAGGGTTTGGTTGCGGCTGTTGAGGTCGAGCGCACCCGTGGCGCCCTCTCCGGAACCAAAGGTCAATTGCGTGGTAGTTGGCAGCGCGTTGTCCACGCCCAGGCGGACGACGCCATATTGGCCTGTGGTGACCTCCGTATCGCCGGAGTAGCTGGAAGTGTTGTTTAGCAGGAACACTCCCTTGCCGTTATTGGGGCCAGTGAAATTCACGGAGGACGCGCCGGAAATCACCCCACCCAGGGTCAGTTGGTTTCCATAGGTTCCGGTTGTCGACTCGAAGGTGGCAGTGTAGGGCTGCGCCGCGCTGCCGCTATTGAGCACGATGTTATCGTCGATCTCGAGATAGGCCGGGCTGAACGGCGTCGCGCCGACGACGTCGATGGTATTGTTGTTGCTCCCGGCGAGAAGGACCGAGCCGCCGCCGCTGATCAATCCGGGTGTCGCGGAACTGGTCGACCCGATAATGTCAGCCTGGGTGTTCGCACCGAATACGAGATTGCCGGCGAATGCGCCGCCTGCCGTGGGCACATTGAAGTATTGCGGGGCGCCCTCGTTGAGAGTGAGCGATCCGCCTAACACGGACAGCGTGGGACTCTGAATATTCGCGCCGCCCACACTGCCGGTGATAGTCAAGTTTCCCACACCCGTCTTCGTAAAGGTGCCGTTCCCCTCAAGTGAGCCGGATGTCGACGAGTCGAATCCATTGGAATTGAACGAACCGCCGCCGCTGTCCACGGCAAAGTTGCGGGAGGAGACGATTCCAACGCCCGCGGTCTCGAGCTGGCCTCCGCCGAAGATCACCTCGACTCCCGCCGCGCCCAGCGTGTCATCGCCGCCATCGGCGACCACTGTTCCCCCGTCAATTACGGTGCCGCCGGAATAGCTGTTCGATGAGCCGAGAACCACCGCACCGCTGCCGGTCTTGGTAATGTATCCGGAGCCTCCTATCGAGCCTCCGCTAAAAGTATAAGTGCCCGTACTATTGGTTACCGCGATATGACCGGGACTTACTCCGTCGGCGGTAACGACAACATCGCTGCCGGACACGGGAGGAGTGCCGAAAGTGACGTAAGAACCATCCGAATAAGTGCCCCCGGTCCAATTATCGCTCGATGTATCCCAATTCGAGTTGGACGAACCGGTCCAGACGAGGTCCGTCATGGTGGTGCCGCTCGCGGCGAAGGAAAGGTCGGCGATTGCGACGCCCGGCGAGAAATCAATCGGGCTTAAGATCGACCACGTAAGCCACAGGCTTTCCCCAGGAGTCCATGGCGTGGCCAGGTCGACTGTGTCGGACAGCGGAGTTTGGTTGGCGGACAATGTGCCATTCACAGCCCCCGGCGTCGAGTTGGGATTGGTGTAAAAAAAGCTCAAATTGCCGTCACTCAGATTGCCGCCGTTGGCCGGCAGGGGCGCCTGCGGGTCCACGGCTTCCTGATAACGGAATGACATCGTCGAGGTGGCGTTCTGAGCGCCGCCATAATTCCAGAGTTCGCCGATGAAGGAGATCGAAAGGTCGTCGAAAATTGTACTCTGCGTGTTGTTGACCAGCAGCAGTCCTATTGTTTCAGCACCACTGAGGCTGTTTGCGATCATACCAAGAGCTTCCGTACCGGCGGATGGCGAGGTTGCAAAGCCGTAGAAGCCCTGGGTCGGCGAGGAGCCGCTGCCGGAATAGTAGGCGTCGCTCAAGGCGGCGTCTCCATACCACCCCGCCATGCCCGTCCCGTCGACGGTTGGATCGCCAAAGGCAAAGACGCCGCTGCCGGTTAGATCCGGCGAAGGTGCGACGGTCGGAAGGCCGTCGAAATTCTGGGCGTAAGTCCCGCTTGTATAAAGAATCGAACTGCCGGTCTGCGCCCGCGCCTCCTGCCGCATGGCGAGGCTTAGAATACAAAAGATGAATACGAACGGCAGTCCCGCAAATTTACGGGATGCCTTCGAGGGCTTGGTCAAGAGCATCCCCGATTAAAAGCATAAGCCGTGCTCGCGCGCGGCGCTCAATCCCTTACGCCATTTTACTCAAAGGTTTTCGAAGGTGTACCAACTGGTGCGAAACAGCTTGTGCAGCATTTCGAAATCCGGGGCCAGACAATCCAGCGTGATGCTTACTTCCGCCCCGTTGCGATCGACAAGAAGGATGCTTTTCTCGCAAGCCTGTCCGTAAAAGCTATAGGTCATTTGCACTTCAAGCGTCGGATGCGAGTCGATCACGAGCGGATTGAGTGTGACTCCGGTGATCTGCAGATTTTTCGCGCCCCTTGGAAGCTGGAGCAGCGTCGGGTCCTTCTGGAAAAGGGCTTGCGCCTTGTCGTCGAAGGCCGGTATCCGCAGGTGCGGCGCGGATTGGATGAGCGCCCTTGCCTCCGGGTGATCCGGGATGGTCAGGGCGGCTGAATTATGGGATCCGTTGCAAACCCATCCCTTCGGCGCCTGATAAGTGATTTCCTTTGCGCCATCGTGAAAGACGACGCGGTGGATCTTCATCAGTTCCATTTTTTGAACCGCGTCCGTGGGAGTGAGATCCAGGTCCGCGCGCGCCGCGCAGGCGCCAAAGAAAAGGAAGCCCAACAGGGCAATTATTGGTAATACCATTGTCCTCTCACGTACTTTACGAGCATGAGGGTGCCCGGGGGTGGACTGACCTGAAAATTGGTGTCGAAATGCCAGACGCGCGTCGGGGGATTGTATACATTGCTTTGGCCCCACATCCCAGTGGCCTGTTGGCTCGGATAGAGTTCCACCATCGAGCCGTAATAGGTGAGCGTTGCATTGCTCCAATCTTCCAGAAAGCGCGGAAAATTCTCGGCGCCGCCGCTGTAGTTACCGTTGGATGTGGGAACAATGCCGGACATAATCGCGGTATTGACGGTCGTATCGGTGGCTGGGCGAGAGCTTAGCGTCGACGTCGAATTGCTGTTCGACCACGCGTTCGAAAGAATGTCCACCGCGTCCGCGACGACGGACGCCGACGCCCGACCGCCGGTGCTGGTGGTGTTATAATCCCCCTGTATGTAGACAGGATTGCCGCTCGCAAACGTGAGCCCGCCGGAGGGCAACTGGGCGCCGTTCGTCAACTCAATGGCGCGTTCAGCGCTGGACGTCGAGGCTTCGTCGTCGATATAGACCACCCCGTTGAAGCCGCTCAGATTGTTAGCGGTGACGGCGCTTGTGATGGTGCCGACATTCAGCTCGGTGATTGCCACGGACTGGCCTTCGCGGTTATCCTGAATGCTCTGATTGAAGGTCATGGCGTTGTACAACGTGCTGGCCAAATTTTGCTGGTAGGTCGAGTCATTATGGGTTTCGGAAAGGGTGGTTGAGGCGGCGACATTGGTGGTTTGGCCGTGCTGGGTTTTGGTATAGGCCGGGGTATATGTGATGGTGCCAATGATATTCCCGTAGTCTGACATGGTAGGGTTCGATGAGACGTAGGTTTCCGAGCCGCTTTTGTCGTAAACATACGCGGTGATTACGTTTGAGACTCCTCCGGAGTTGCCGAGGGTCATGAGTATCTTCGCCCCCGCGTTGTCAAAGTAGCGATATCCGGCAAGCGGGTCGGCTGAGGTGAGGACAGGCGGTTCGATCAACTCGTGATACGCGTCGGTGACGTTGGGATTGGAGCTTGAGCCCGCAAAGATATCGCTCGGGATAAGTCCGAAGGGCTGTGTCGGGGTTGCCTGGCTGGGCGGCAGCCCGGCCGGCCAGTTTGGGTCCGCGTAAGTGTCGCCATCGCCGATCAAATGCTGGTCGCCCGGCATGGCCGTGATATACCAGCCGAGCCCATAGTTTGCCTGGCTGCCAAAGGTGAGATTATTCAGCGGGGTGTAGAGATTCGAGTTGGTTTGCACCCAGCCATCGACGGTCATTGGCTCACCTGGCTCTATCTCGAGCGGGTCGGCAAAGAATATCGCCCATTCCCAGGGGCTTTCGTACTGCTGCTCGAATATTTGCGAGGCCGTAAGAGCTACGTTAATGCCGCGATCCGGCAGGTTGACCGTGACGTTTGCCTCATAGAAATATGTTTTGTTTGTGCCCGTCGCATCGACGCCAGCGGGGGGGCTGGTGCTCCCGGTGAGTGGCGTTAATTCCGCGTTGCACGCCGAAACAGTGTAATTCGACACGGTATAACTCGAGCCTGAGCCGGTGGTTGCGGTGAAATTCGAAACGTTCGGGAATTGAGTGCTGGTCGGAAGCGGAATGCTGGAAAAATAGCTGGTGCCGAGGGCCTGCGTGTTGTGGGTCCGGCAGATTTCGCGCCAGTACATGAACTGGTATTGAAGGCAGCCATTGGCAATGGCGGTGGCTTCGGATATCTTGTTTGAACGCTCGACGTCCTTCGCTACGGCGAAAGTATAATCGAGTGCGGCCCCGACGAAGACAGCGAGTGTTGCTATGACGCTGATGACGACCACGATGGTGGCGCCGGATTCTTTTTTTCGCATGTTATTGGTAAAAGGTAAGTTGTGAATAGGCCGGTATGGACCCGCTGAGCATGATGCTCGAGGTATTGAAGCCGAAACGTGTGATCAGCGCGGTCGTGCCGACATCCACGGCAGAAAGCCCGACAGCCACCACGTTGTTATATTGCGGCGCGCCGGTGTTTGTATTCGGAATGCTAAAGGGCTGCGTGTCCTCAATTCCCGAGGCGGCCATGACATAAGTCTTGTTCCTGTTGACTCCCTGGTAATTGAGTTGCAGGGCCGGAGAGGTGTCCCCCTGGCGATCGGTGATCATGTTCGGCAGGTTCGGATCTGTCGTCACCCAGTAATAGACGCGCTGCGTAAAGAAGGCGACCACGTTATTGCCTGTTACGTTGATATTGTTGGGGCAGGTGGTGCCCGACAAGGTGCAGGTGGCCACGGTGCCGCTCACAGAGACGGCGCTGAGGTTGCTCTCGAGCGTGTAAGCCGGGACAATCAACCGCATGGCGGTGTTCGGCGTCGGATATCCGGATGGCAGTCCGACCGTGACGGTGCTGGAGCCCAAGGTGACATTTGCCGCGATCGCGCAATACTGGTTGTTATCAACCAGCACTTGAAACTCCACTCCTGCCGCGGGACCCTGGAACGTGCCGGACGTATAGATATTGCAGGCGCTGTCGGTCAACTCCGGGAGCGAGACCGCGGTGTGCAAATCCTGCTGGAGTTGGATGAGCGCCACGCGGGCCTCCTCGTGGGAGACATTCATCGCCGTGTTCTTGGTGAACAGGAGAAATCCGGAAAAGAGCGTGTAAAGGATGGCCAGACCGACGGCCCCGACCGAGATCATGGCCATAACGCACTCGATGAGTGTAAAGGCCTTGAATTTGCGCGAAATGCGAAGGGTCATACGTCCGAGGTCCGGCAGGTTGAAAGGGAAACCGTGTAATTCCGGTCGCGGTACTGGTAAGTCACCGTCACTGTTGCCGAGTAGAGGTAAAGGGTGTCCGTCGTCGAGCCGCTCGTGTAACTGGTATTGGCGGTGGAGACGGTCGTCGTCATCGTTCCGTTAATGGTGAATCCGGAGATGGGATCCTGATATACGGTGACATTTGTCGTGGTTGTTCCGGGAGTGAGCCCGGCGGGAACGGAGGAGTTTTGGGGCTGAAATGGGGTGACGGTGTCCAGATAGTCGATCTGGCTTTGCGCATAGGTGCAGGCGCCCGAGTACAGGCGCGTGATCATCGACATCTGATTCAATTGCGCGAACGCGAACATGACCACCGTGCACGTCAGCCCGATCATGGCTGCGGACACCATGACCTCGACCAGCGTCAGCCCGGCCAGCCGGCGGCGCGAGCCGCAATGAAGGCGGCCTGAGTTTGGAAGTGGCTGATCTGGTCCCATGGCAAGACTGCGCAAGGAGCAGCATTGATGCCAGCCGCCCCTCGTAGAGGCCTCCGGATGGCCTTACCTAAAAGCAGCCTCTATGCCCCGGTGCGCAGTCTCCGATTTGAGAAAGAGCGAACCCGGTGCGCCATCCCGTGGCACGTCGGGTGCTAGTCCAATCGAGTCCTTTGCCATGTTCAAGACCCTGACCAGCATCTTCAGGAAGGCGGCGGCGCTGCCAGCCAACGCCGAAGCGCGTACCGAGGAGTCCCCGATCTACGAGTCCCTGGCCATGACCGAGGAGCTGCGCGAGGCGCTCTTCCCGACCACGCCGCGGATGGTCTCCGCGATCTTTGACCGCTCGCTCACCCACAGTTCCGTGGGTCCGCCCTTCTCGCCTCCGGCGCCGTCCGCCCCACCCCCGGACCGGGGGATGATGATCCTTTAGCGGCTGTCGGGCGGCCCTATCGCACGGCCAGGTCCAGCACATTATTGCGCGATTCCTGCGGCGTGATGGCAAACCGAAGCTTCTCCGTGTGGCGGATGACCGTCAGGTACGACTCAACGCCAATCTCCCTGGCCACGAGCAGCTTGTGCAGCGCGGCGATGCTGGCCACCGGCGCATCGTTGTATCCGATGATCACGTCGCCCGATTGCAGGCCCGCTTTTTCGCCCGGGCTGTCCTTCTCGAGATCGACCACGAGCACCCCGGTCTCGGTCGGCAGCCCGTAAAACCGGACCACGCGCCGATGCAACGGCACGTCCTGCCCCGCCACGCCAATGACCGCGCGACGGAACTTCCCCTCCTTGATGAGCCAGCCGGCGACGAATTTCGCCGTATCGATGGCCGTGGCGAAACAAATACCCTGGGCCGGACGGATGATGGCCGTATTGACCCCCACCACGCGCCCGAGCGAATCGACCAGCGGTCCGCCGGAGTTGCCAGGATTGAGCGCCGCGTCGGTCTGGATGACGTTGTCGATCAACCGCCCGGTCTGCGCCCGCAGCGAACGCCCGAGCGCGCTGACGACTCCCGCCGTGACGGTGGTCTGGAACCCGTATGGATTGCCGATCGCAACGACAAGCTGCCCCGGGCGCAGCGCGGCGGATTCGCCCAGCTCCGCCTGCACCAGGCCGGGCGCGTCGATACGAATGACCGCCAGATCGGTGTCCGGGTCGTCGCCGATCAGGTCGGCCGGGTACTCGCGGCCATCGACGAGCGCGACGCGTATCCGCGAGGCGCCGTGAACGACGTGGGAATTGGTGAGAATGAAACCGTCCCGGCTGAGGATGAATCCGGAGCCGGAGCCCCCGGCTTCGGTCGCATGACCGCCATGGGAGGTCTGCTGGCGGACCTCGATATTGACGACGCTCGCGCTGGCCTTCTCGACAGCCGCCGTGACCGCGCTGGAATAAGCGTCCATGAGGGCCGCGTCCGGGGCGGCTTCCTCTGGGCCTTGGGACTGGAATGGTTCGAGCGCGCCCAGGCTCGGGCCGCGCACACCCTGGTATTTCGCGGGTATTTTCATCAGGCGGCAATGTGGAACGACACAGCGGATCTGTCAAATACACCATTTATAGGATGTACATTACGTTTGGCGTGTTATATGCGATATGGATTGTTTTCGGCGTGGGCGGCGGTACATTGTCGCGAATGCTTCTACGACCGTGCGTCCTGAGACCCAGTTGCCCCTCCCGCGCCGTTCTTACGCTCATCTGCGATAAATGGACCGCTCTCATCATTCGCTCGCTCGCCGCGCGCACCTTGCGTTACAACGAGCTGCAGCGCGAGGTTGCCGGCATCTCGCAGAAGATGCTCACCCAGACATTGCGCGCGCTCGA
Organism: Chthoniobacteraceae bacterium; assembly: GCA_049521415.1. Classification (GTDB taxonomy): domain Bacteria; phylum Verrucomicrobiota; class Verrucomicrobiia; order Chthoniobacterales; family Chthoniobacteraceae; genus DATAXI01. The sequence goes on along the minus strand of JBEKOV010000001.1, from coordinate 63,836 downwards.
GGAAGATGGCGTCATCGCCCGCAAGGTATATCCTGTTATCCCGCCCATGGTTGAATATTCCCTCACCCCGCTCGGGCGGACGCTGGTCAAGCCACTCCACGGCATCTGCCTGTGGGCGGAAAAATATGTGCCAAAAATCGAGGCGCACCGCAAGGGACGCCGCCGCGTTTGCCCCGCAAACCGCCGGCCCTGACCCATGGTGACCATCCCCCCCAGTCGCACACTCGAGGTCCCTGATTATCTTTCGCCCGAAGTGTCCGCCGAGGGCCGCGTGACCATCCGCTATTATCATCCCACGGCCCGCGCGGTCTGGTGCAAGGCTGACTGGAATGATTGGGAGCCCGTGGCGATGCGCGGCGGCCCCGAGGGCATTTGGAGCTTCACCTCGGAGCCGCTTCCGCCGGACCTCTACGAGTACTCGATCATTGCCGATGGCGCCCTCGTGGTCGATTACAAGAACTCGGCGGCCAAGAATCGTTTCTCCTCTTTCGTCCACGTCCCCGGCCCGCGCCTGCTCGAGCCGCGCGACGCGGCCCACGGCGCCGTTCACGTCCATTGGTACCCCTCCGCCGTCACGGGGACCCTCCGCCGCATGCACGTCTATACCCCGCCTGGATACCACGCGGACGCCGCGCAATACCCCGTCCTCTACCTCCTCCACGGCGCCGGCGACGACGACGAAAGCTGGGTGCGAACAGGCCGCGTCAATTTCATCATGGACAATCTGTTGGCCGGGGGTCGTGCCCGGCCGATGGTAATCGTCATGCCCGATGGCCACGTCCTCGGCGCCAATTGGAAGGAGCATCGCGGCACGAAGCTTCGCGCTTTCGCCGCCGATTTTTACGCCCACGTCATACCCGAGGCCGAGCGGCTCTACCGCGTCCGCTCCGACGCGGGCCACCGCGCGATGGCCGGTCTCTCCATGGGCGGAGGCCAGACAATCAGCACGGGCATGACCCACCCCGGGATGTTCAGCGCCTTTGGCCTGTTCTCATCCGGACTCTGGCCGGAGATCACTCCGCTGCTCGAGGAGGCGCTGCCCGGGCTGCGCCAGAACCCTCCCGGCCCGCTCTGGGTCGGCATCGGCAGGCGCGATTTCCTTTTCGAGCACTGCGCGCTCCTGCGCCGCACGCTCGACGCCGGCGGAATCGCCTGCACCTATCACGAGGACGACACCACCCATTCGTGGCGAACGTGGCGCGATTATTTCGAGCGCTTTGCTCCTCTTCTCTTCCCGGGCCCGTGAACGGCGCCTTTCCGGAGATCACGGCGCATGACGGGCGCATCCTCGCCGTGGTCGGCATATACGAGACCCGCACCGGCGCCTACGAACGGTCGCTGGTCGTTTCCGCCATGGAGACCCCGCATTGGATAGTGCGCCACGAAGGCGCATTCGCCCTCTGCGTGGACCCGCCCCGGGCGGCGGAAGTCGCCGCGGAGCTCGCGCGCTTCGAGTCTGAGCGGCGCGAGAAACTTCCCTCGCCCCTCCCGGCCGAAACTGCGCCTCACTCCACGGTCTCCCTCTACGCGTGCGGCTGGATCCTGTGCGGATTCTACGCCATCCAGATTGCCGGACCGCCCTGGTGGGAAGATCGTGGCGCCGCCTCCAGCCGCGCGATCATGGCCGGCGAATGGTGGCGCGCCTTTACCGCCCTCACGCTGCACGCGGGCCTTGGGCATCTCGGCGCGAATCTCGCCGTCGGGCTCGTGTTCGCCGCATTCCTTCTTCCCATCCTCGGCTCCGGATGGACGTGGCTCTTCGTCGTCCTCGCCGGCGGCATCGGCAATTGGCTCAACGCATGGGGCCATCGCGGCGTCGAGCACCTTTCCATCGGCGCCTCGACCGCCGTGTTCGCCGCGCTGGGGATCATGGTCGCCGCGCAATGCACGGCCCGCACACTCTCGCTGCGCGCTGTCCGCCTGCGCGAATTCCTCCTGCCCGTCGGCGCCGGCCTGGGCCTCCTCGCCTATCTCGGCGTCGGCGATCAGCAGACCGATTACATGGCCCATTTCTTCGGCCTTCTGGCCGGCGTGCCCTTCGGGATCGTGGGCGTCTGGCTGCGCCTCGGCTCCCGGACCCGGCCGGCGGCCCAGGTCATCCTCGCCTGGAGTGCCGCCGCCCTGCTGGCGATCTCCTGGCGCATGGCCGCGCCGTAGCCGCTCTCAATCCGCCATTTACCTGACCCCGTCCAAAGCGTTACCCTTATTCATGGTTCACCTCCTTTCCATCTCCGAACTGCGCACCGAAGCCCAGCGGGGACGGACCGCCGCGCGCGTCCACGGCCAGATTTATTCGCTCGTCCAAAAGGAAACCCAGCAGCGCAAGCCGTATTGGGAGCTCATCCTCGCCGACGCCGAATCCCGCTTCCCCCTGCGCGCATGGAGCGACTCCCCCGCCTACAAGCAATGCCTCGAACTTCAGCAGGGCGCGTTTGTTGAGGTCACCGGCGAATTCGAATCCAGCCTCAATTTCGGTCTCGACGCCAAATCGTGGGCCTGCCGCCCGCTCGATCCCGACGAAGTCGAATCCCTCCTCGCCGGCCCAAAGTCGCTGCGCGACAAACAGGCGCGCGATTACGAATATATCGTCGAGTGCGTCTCGCGCATCGCCGATCCGCGCCTTGGAGCGGTCTGCGCCATGTTCCTCGAGGAATTGGGCGAGCGCTTCCGCCGCACCGCCGCCGCGCGCAACAATCACCACGCCCGCCGCGGCGGCCTCGTCGAGCACACCGCGCAGATGATGCGCGCCTCCGAAGCCCTCTGCCCCGCCTACCCGATGCTCAACCACGACCTCATGACCGCCGGCGTCCTGCTGCACGACTCGGGAAAACTGTGGGAAAATTCGCTCCCCGCCGACGGCTTCGTGATGCCCTACGATGAGCGCGGCGAATTGATGGGTCACATCGCCATCGGCATGGAATTGACCAACCGCCTCTGGCGCCAGCTCGAAAAACTCCCCGGGTACGAGCAGTGGAAAACCATGTCTCCGCGCACAGACGACATCCGGCTGCACCTCACGCATCTGATTCTCTCCCACCATGGCGAGTTGCAATACGGCTCGCCGGTCGCGCCAAAAACGCCGGAAGCCTTCGCCCTCCATTACCTCGATAATCTCGACGCAAAAATGGAGATGGTCTCCGCCGCGTATCAAAATGCGAATCTCCTCGCCCCGCGCATTTACGAAAAGGCATGGCCTCTCCCGACCAACCTCGTCGCGCCGCTTCCCGCATGGACGCCGGACCCGCCGCCCGCGGCGTAATCGTTCTCAAAAGGCCGCTTTATTTTTTCGGCGGGCGGCTCCAGATTTCCCGGATGCGCCGCGAATTATTCATGGTTGCGATCTTGGCGCTTCTGCACGCCGCTCACGCGGAGACGGCGCTGGACGCGGTCAGGCAATTGCCGAAGGACCAGGCCGCGCGCATCGCCCGCATCGAGGGCCGCGACGGCACGCCGGACCCGGAGCGCTGGTACATTCTCGTCCACAATCCCTCTGCCGAAAATGGTTTGCACGAATGGGTGGTGTCCAATGGCGAAATCATCGCCTCGCGCTCGATCTCGCAATTCGCGCAGACCCTCACCCCCGATGAAATCATCGACCCCGCGCCGTTGAACCTCGACTCTGACAGGGCGGCGAAGCTCGCGCATGATTATGCGGCCGCCAATGGCTCGATCGTGACGAGCATCAATTATGAATTGAAAAAAGATGGTCCGGACGCCGCGCCCGCGTGGACGGTTACCTGCCTGGACGACAAGGGAAACAAGGTCGGCGTCGTGGTTGTCACCGCGGGCAAGGGCAATGTCGTGTCGCACGACGGCTTTGCCCTCGAGCCCGCGCCAGCGGCCACGCCGGGCACGAAGATGAAAGACGGGCCCCGCTTTGAGACTTACGCGGCCCCCGAGGTGGCCATGGCCGCCGTGGCCGCGGCGAGCCCCATCGCGGATCAGGACGATGATGACGACAACGCTCCGGAACATCATCACCACCATCATGCCGCCCAAAAGCAGCCAAACCCGATCGTGAAAACTTTTCAGAACGTGGGCCGGACGATCGAAAAATACAGCCCATTTTGAACGCGCCCCTACAGTTGCGGGACCGGCTCGCCGAGATCATTGGCCCGGATGCGGTGCGCGATGACGTGGAGACGCTCGAACTCCTCAGCCGCGACAAATGGTTCGCCAGCACGCTGCCCGATGTCGCCGTTTTCCCGACGAGCACGGACATGGTCGGCGCCATCCTCCGTTTCGCGAACGAACACGAAATCCCCATCACCCCGCGCGGAGCCGGCTTCGGCTACGTCGGCGGCTGCGTGCCGGCGCACCGCGGCATCGCGCTATCGCTGGCGCGGATGAATCGGATCAAGGAAATCCACGCCGCCGATGGCGTCGCCGTGGTCGAACCCGGCGTCATTACCGGCGACCTCCAGGCGGCGGCCTGCGCGCAAAAGCTGTTTTACCCGCCGGACCCTGCGAGCCTCAAGGATTGCTCCATCGGCGGCAACATCGCCACCAACGCCGGCGGTCCGCGCTGCATGAAATATGGCGTGACCCGTCATTACGTCCTCGGCCTCGAGGTCGTGCTGGCCGGCGGCGAAGTCCTCCGCACCGGCAGCCGCACGCACAAAAACAAAACCGGCTTCGATTTGATCGGCATGTTCGTCGGCTCGGAGGGCCTCCTCGGCGTGGTCACCGAGGCCACGCTGCGATTGCTCCCGCTGCCGCCGGCGCGCGCCGTCCTTTCCGCAAGCTTTCCCGCGTTGCGACAGGCCTCCGACGCCGTGCAGCGCATCCTTGCCGCGGGCTATCTCCCCGCCGCGCTCGAGGTGGCCGATGCCTTCACACTCAATGCCGCGCGCGAGCATCTGGGGACGGCGATCGTCCCCGAGGGCGAAGGCCACTTGCTGGTCGAACTCGACGGCCAGGAGGCTTCGGTCAAAAGCGAAGCCGCCGCCCTCGCGTCGCTATTGCGCGACCTCGGCGCGCTTCACCTCGATCAAGCTTTCGGCGATGAGGAAGCCGAACGTCTCTGGGAGTTGCGCCGGAAATTCTCCGAATCCCTCAAGAGCACCGGCCTCACAAAACTGAACGAGGATATCGTCGTCCCTCGCAGCCGCCTGGTGGACCTCGCCGAATTCGCGGCCGGCCTGCGCAAGAAATACGGTTTTCCTGTCGCCTGTTTCGGCCACGCCGGCGACGGCAACATCCACACGAACATCATGGCCGCCAACTACGACGACCCAAAAATCCGCGAGCAAGTCGGGCGCGCCCTGGATGAATTATTCGCCCAGGTCCTCGCCTGGGGCGGCGTCATCACCGGCGAGCATGGTGTCGGCCTGGCGAAAAAGCGCTGGTGGCCCGAGGCCACCTCTCCAGTGAGCCGCCACGTCCATGCCGCTCTCAAAAAAGCCCTCGATCCCAAGGGAATTCTGAATCCGGGAAAGTTCGTGGAGCCGGACTGACTACAGCTTCGCGGCAATAAACTTCTCCAGCTTCACGATATCGGCGGAGAATTTGCGAATGCCTTCGGCGGTTTTCTCCGTGGCCATCGCGTCTTCGTTGAGCATGAAGCGGAAAGTTTTTTCGTCCAGGTTGATGCGCTTCACGTCTGCCGTCTTCGCCGCCTCGGCATCCAGCTTGCGCACGACCGGTTCGTTGCTCTCCGCCAATTTACCCAGCAACTCCGGCGAGATCGTCAGCAGGTCGCATCCGGCCAATTCAACGATCTGTCCAATGTTGCGAAAACTCGCGCCCATCACCTCCGTCGAGTAGCCGAATTTCTTGTAGTACGTGTAAATCTCCGTGACCGATTTCACGCCCGGGTCCTCGGCGCCCACGAAGTCGCGCTTCATCGCCGCCTTGTACCAATCATAGATCCGACCCACGAACGGCGAGACGAGTTGCACACGCGCCTCCCCGCAGCGCACCGCCTGCGGCATCGAAAAGAGCAGCGTCAGATTGCAGTGGATGCCCTCCTTCTGCAGGATTTCCGCCGCGTGGATACCCTCCCACGTCGAGGCGATCTTGATGAGAATACGATCCCGCGAAATTCCGGATTTCTCGTAAATCTCGATCAGTCTCCGCCCCTTCGCGATGGATCCCGCCACGTCGAAGGAAAGCCGCGCATCCGTCTCGGTCGAGACTCGCCCCGGCACGATCTCGAGAATATCCCGTCCGTATGCGACGAGCAGGTGATCGATAATGTCCTCGATGCGCGCCGCCCCGGTGAGTCCCGAGTTTGCCCGGTCCTTGATGACTTGATCGAGGATGTAGGCGTACTCCTGCTTTTGCGTCGCCGCGTAGATAAGGCTGGGATTGGTCGTCGCGTCCTGCGGCTTGTAAGCCCGCATCGATTCGAAATCGCCGGTATCGGCGACGACTTTTGTGAATTGTTTGAGCTGGTCGAGCTGGCTCAATTGGGTGGTGGCCTGCGGCGCTTCCGCGGTGGCTGTAGTGCTCATTATGAATGTCCTCCTTCGGGGAATCTACCGGTTCCCATCCCGGCGAGCAAGCCGTAGAACAGCGCCCGTCAAATGTGAATGGCGTGCCCGTACGCCTGCTCGCTCGCCTCATGCACCATCTCGCTCAAGGTCGGGTGCGCGTGAATGGTCGCGTCGATTTCATCCGCCGTCGCCTCGAGCGTGATGGCCAGTCCCAACTCCGCGATCAGTTCCGTGGCCTCCGCGCCGATGATGTGCGCGCCCAGCACCTCGCCGTGCGGCTCGCCGATGATGAGCTTCACGAATCCCTCCGTATCGCCCACCGCGCGCGCCTTGCCGCTCGCCATGTACGGAAATTTACCTACCTTGTACGCGATCCCCTTTTCCTTCGCCGCGCGCTCGGTCAGGCCCACGCTCGCGACCTGCGGCTGGCAATAAGTGCAGCCGGGGAAGACGGTGACCCTCTTCGGTTTCGCGGCGCCGAACATTCCGTTCACCGCCTGGATCGCCTCGTAACTCGCCACGTGCGCCAGCCACGGCGGCCCGATGATATCGCCCGCCGCGTAAATGCCCGGCGCGCTGGTCTGGTAATTATCGTCCGTCTTGATGTAGCCGCGCTCGGTCAGATCGAGCTTCAGTTTCCCGGGCGCCAGCAGCGGCTGCACACCGATCGCCACCAGGCACACCTCCGCCTCGAGCGTTTCACTCTCCTTCCCTTCCACCCCGATCTTGACGCCGGTGTCGGTCACTTCGGTCTTCGTCGTCTTGGTATTGGTGAGAATCCTGATCCCCTGTTTCGACAGCGATTTCTCCAGCGTCTGCGAGATTTCCGTGTCCTCGACCGGCAATATATTCGGCATCATCTCGACCAGCGTCACCTTCGTCCCGAACGAATTAAAAAAGTACGCGAACTCGACCCCGATGGCGCCCGCGCCAATGATGATCATGCTCTTCGGCTGCGGTTGCAGCACCATCGCCTCGCGGCTCCCGATGACTCGTTTCCCGTCGAACGGCAGCCCCGGCAGCGGACGGCTGGTGACACCCGTGCTGACGAGCATCCGCGGCGCCGTCAGCGTCTCGGTCTTCCCGTCCGGAAATTTCGCCGTGACCGCTCCGGCCTTGTCGATCGTCGCCTCCGCGCGGATGTAATCGATCTTGTTCTTCTTGAACAGGAACTCGACGCCCGACGCATTTTTGTCCGACACATCGCGCGAGCGGCTGATCACCTTGCCCCAATCAAATGCCAGTTTATCGAAGGAAAGCCCGAATTCTCCCGAATGATGCGTCAGCAGGCTGTAAAGTTCCGCGTTGCGCAACAGCGACTTTGTGGGGATGCACCCCCAATTCAGACACGTGCCCCCGGCGCGCTCCTTTTCAACACAAACCGCTTTTTTCCCCAGTTGCGCGGCCCGGATGGCGCCGACATAGCCGGCGGGTCCGCCGCCGACCACGATGAGATCGTATGACATGGACCTAAAAACTGCGGTGCCTTGGCGGATTGGTCAAAGGTTTTCCGTGAAGGCCCGATTTCCCGCGCCGGCTTCGCCCGATTTCACTACACCAGCATCATCGCCGGGCTCTCGATCAGCCGCCGCAACTCCGCCAGATACTCCGCCCCAATCGCCCCGTCCACTACACGGTGATCCGCGCTCAGCCCAATCGACATCCGCTGCCCGACGACAATCTCGCCCTGCGCGTTGACCACCGGCTTCTTCACGATCGCGCCCACGGATAGAATCATCGCCTGCGGCGGATTGATGATGGCGAAAAAATTGTCGATGCCATAGCTCCCCAGGTTCGAGACGGTGAGCGTCCCGCCCTGGTACTCCTCGGGCTTCAGTTTCTTCGTTCGCGCCCGCGTGGCCATGTCTTTCACGCTCTCGCTGATTTCCCGCAGCGACTTCTTCTGCGCGTCGCGGATGACCGGCGTCACGAGCCCCTCCTCGACCGCGACGGCGACCGCCAGGTTGATACTCGCGTACTGGATGATCGAATCGCCGGCAAAACTCGCGTTAACCTTCGGCGTGTGCGACGCGGCAACTACCGCCGCCTTGAGAATGAAATCGTTTACCGTCAGCTTCCCCTGCCCCGCTTTCTCCGCGTTCGCATTTGCCTCCGCGCGGATGCGCATCAGCTCGCCCGCGTCCACTTCGATATTCAGGTAAAAATGCGGGACCTGCGTCTTGCTCGCCAGCAAACGCTCCGCGATGGCCCGCCGCATCCCTGACAACGGGATTCTCTGATCCCCCTCGCCCGGTGGAATCGGTGGAATTGGCGTGACGGCCGTCGGCGCGGCCGCCCGGGCAGGCGCCGCGCCCGCCTGCGCGCCGAGCACATCCCGCTGTACGACCCGTCCCCCGGGCCCGGAGCCAGAGAGCCGCGAAAGATCGATCCCGCGTTCGACCGCGATTTTTTTTGCGAGCGGCGAAGCCTTCACACGCGTACCTCCATTTTCGGCGACAACAGCCGGCTCGGAGGTGGATTTCGCCGCCACAGGCGCGGCTGCTGGAGCGGAAGTCGCGGCAGCCGGCCCGGTAGGCTGGGCAGGCTGGGCCTTCGGAGCGGGCGCACTGGGCGCCGCGCTGGGCGCGGGCGGTTTCTCGCCGGCAGCCAGCAGCATCGCCAGCCGCTGCCCAATCGCCACCTTCTGCCCCTCCGCCACATAAACTTCCGTCAGGATGCCATCGTCGAACGACTCCATTTCCATCGTCGCCTTGTCGGTCTCGACTTCTGCGAGGATGTCTCCCGCGACGATCTTGTCCCCTTTTTGTTTGCGCCACTTGACCAGCGTCCCCTCGGTCATGGTGTCGCTCAGCTTCGGCATTTCAATATACGAGGGCATGGACGGATGAGAGTAATGGGCCTCCCGAAAAAAGGAAACCCGAAGCGTTCAAAAATTGCCGCCGCCGATTTCCTCAGCAAATCTTCAGCACCTTGGCAATGACTGCGTGCGCGTCCGGCAATTGCTTTTTCTCGATGGGCGGGCTGTAGATCGCCGGCGCATCCAGCGCGGAGACGCGCATCACCGGCGCATCGAGATCGTCGAATGCCTTCTCCTGGATGATCGATGCGATCTGCGCATCCACGCCGCAGAATGGCTTGTTCTCCTCCACCAGCACCGCGCGATGCGTCTTTCGCACGCTTTGCAGGATTGTCTCCTCGTCCAGCGGACGGATCGAGCGCAGATCCACCACCTCCGCGTCGATATCGTGTTCCGCGCTCAGCATCTCCGCCGCCTTCAGGCAGGTCAGCACTGCGCGCCCATGCGCGATGAGCGAGACGTGCTTCCCCTCCCGCTTCACATCCGCGGAGCCGAGCGGGATGAGATACTCCTCCTCCGGCACTTCCCACGATTCACCATAGAGAACCGTATTTTCCATGAACATCACAGGGTCGTTGTCCCGGATGGCCGTCTTCATGAGCCCCTTCGCATCATACGCCGTCGCGGGGCAGACCACCTTCAGCCCCGGACAATTGGCCAGGAAATTCTCCGGCGTGTGCGAGTGCGTCGCGCCGACATTGGTGCCCGCATTGGCCGGGCCGCGAATGACGAGGGGCACATTGATCAGCCCGCCGCTCATGTAGCGCACGCAGCCCGCATTATTCACGATCTGGTCAAAGGCGACGTAAGCGAAGCTCCAGAACATCAGCTCCACCACGGGCCGCAGCCCCATCATCGACGCGCCAACCGCCAGCCCGATAAACCCCGCCTCGCTGATCGGCGTATCCACGACCCGCTTGTCGCCGAACCGCTTCCACAGTCCCTCGGTCACCTTGTACGCTCCATTGTACTGCGCCACTTCCTCGCCCATGATGAAGACGTTTTCGTCGCGCTCGATCTCCTGGGCAAGGGCATCCTTTAGGGCATCGCGATAAGTAACGAGTGGCATGGTAAAAATTCCGAAAAGGGAAACCCCTTCTCAATCGTTGAAAAAATGGCGTCCGCGGCGTCCGCTCTCGGTGTTGTTGTCCACTTCCCAATAAACATCGGAGAAAATATCCCTCTCGCCGGGAAACGGGCTTTCGTCCGCGAAATGCGCCGCCGCATCGGCTTCTTCACGCGCCTCGTGATCGATCTTGTCCGCCGTCGCCTCGTCCAAAAGTCCTTCCGTGATGAGCTGCTGCTTCCACAGGCGAAGCGGATCGTGCAGCGTCTGGTAGCGCTCCACTTCCTCCGGCGCCCGGTATTTCTTCGCATTCGCGTCGGCCACCGAATGCCCGTAATAACGGTACGTATCGATTTCGAGCATGGTGGGCCGACAGGTATCGTGCGCCCGCTCGATGGCCGCCTGCGTCTTGGCCCGGATTTCGTAAAGGCTCTCCCCATTGACGACATCCCAATCCATCGCGTAAGCCTCCGCGCGCGCCGCCAGGCATTTCGTGAACGCCGACGAACGCTCGAGGCTGGTACCCATCGAGTATTGGTTGTTCTCAATGACGTAGATGATCGGCAGGCTCCAGAGCGATGCCAGGTTCAGCGACTCGTGAAATGGCCCTTGGTTCACAGCCCCATCCCCCAGGTAACAGAGGCAGCATCCCTTGATTCCCTTGTATTTAAGCCCGAAAGCGATCCCCAATCCCAACGGCGTCTGGCCCCCGACAATCCCATGGCCGCCCCAATAATTCTTGTCCGGCGCGAAGAAGTGCATCGACCCTCCCTTCCCCTTCGAGCATCCCGTCGCCTTCCCGTACAACTCCGCCATGCACTCCTCCATCGACATCCCGACCGCCAGCGCATGCCCATGGTCCCGATAGGCGGTAATGACGTGATCATTCTCCGCCAATAGCGAGATCGTTCCGACCGCGACCGATTCCTGGCCCGTGTACAGGTGGAGGAACCCGCCCATCTTCGCCCGCTGCTCGTAATCCCGCTTCGCCACCTGTTCGAACCTCCGGATGCGGTACATCTCGCGGAGGAATTCCACCTTTTGCTCAGGCGTCAGCGCCTGGTTGACCGGAGCGTCGGCATAGGCCGCGATTTCAACAACAGTTCCGTTTCCCGTGGGCATGATTTGTTTAAGCTATAGTCGATATCGGGCTCACTTCAAATTTCCCTGTGCGCCCGGAGGGAAACGGCGCGCAAAATTCGGAGCACACTCTACAAAGCCCCGGCCCACTTGTGAAGGGATTTGTCGCTTCCCGTCATTTCCCCCCGCCAATTCGCGGAAAATCCCGTTTCGGTTTTCACATTTTCCGATTTTTCGAACTATTCGTTGCCCCATGCGCTCCCTCCCTGCCTGCATCGAGGCCGCCTTGGGAACGTAAAAGAACGGAAGGATTTGAACGGATGGGAGCAAAGCAAGGAAGGAAACAGACTGAACAGACAGTGGAATCCAACAGTATAAGAACCTTACAATAAGCAGCTTATACATTTTATCGTCTTGTCAGGGTGGCCCCAATTGCGGAACCCCTTTGCTTCCTTTGCTACCTTCTGTTCAATTCTTTCCGTTCTCCTCCAGTTTGCCTTTCTTCCTGTAATCGGCTAAAGGGGCGGTCCTGCCGCTAGTGTAGTGTTCCATGTAGAACAAATGTTCGAATACCCCAAGATTTATGACGTGATTGTCGTCGGCGCCGGTCACGCAGGCATTGAGGCCGCCCTGGCTGCCGCCCGCCTTGGCTGCGAAACCCTCATCCTCACCCAAAACGCCGATACCATCGGCCAGATGTCCTGCAATCCCGCCGTCGGCGGTCTCGCCAAGGGCCACATGGTCCGCGAGATCGATGCTCTCGGCGGTTTCATGGGCGTAAACACCGACGCCACCGCCATTCAATGCCGGATGCTGAACGCCGCCAAGGGCCCGAGCGTTCGCGCCCCGCGCTCACAGTGCGACAAGAAAGCTTACCAGTTTCGCGCCAAGGCAACGCTCGAGCGGACCCCCGGTCTCGATCTGAAGCAAGGCAACGCGATCCGGATCCTTGCCACAGGGGACAAGGTCACCGGCATCGAGACCAACCTCGCTGTCCGCTACTTCGGACGAGCCGTGGTCATCACGACGGGTACCTTCATGCGCGGCCTCCTCCACGTGGGCTTGCAAAACCAGGTCGGCGGCCGAATGGGCGACGCGGCTTCGACCCTGAGCGATAGCCTCAGGGACTTGGGCTTCGAAGTGGGGCGCTTCAAGACCGGAACACCTTGTCGCCTGGTGGGTCGTTCCATCAATTTTGCCGCCTGTGCGCGTCAGGATGGCGATGAGCCGCCCCCGCCATTCACCTTCTTGCCAGAGCTGCTCGAGCGCGAGCCGGACGATATTTTCTCCTTAAACGGCCTCCAGGGCGGCAAGTTCCACGTGGAACAAATCCCTTGCTGGATCACTCATACCAACACCCACACCCACGACATCATCCGCTCAAACCTCGACAAATCCCCCATGTATTGTGGCCGCATCGAGGGGACCGGACCGCGATATTGTCCCTCGATTGAGGACAAGGTGGTCAAATTCGCCGAGAAGGAAAGCCATCAGCTTTTCCTTGAGCCCGAGGGCCGCCATACCGGCGAATACTACGTCAATGGCGTCTCAACCAGCCTCCCGTTCGAGGTTCAGTTTGAGTTTATCCACACCATCCCGGGTCTCGAGAAGGCCGAGATCATGCGACCCGGCTATGCCGTCGAGTACGACTATTGCCCCCCGGTCCAGCTCTTCCCCACCCTCGAAACCAAGCGGATCGAGGGCCTTTACTTCGCCGGACAGATCAACGGCACATCCGGTTACGAAGAGGCTGCCGCCCAGGGCCTTATGGCTGGCGCCAACGCGGCGCTCAAGCTGAAGGGGGCCGCGCCGCTCGTCCTGGGCCGCTCGGAAGCCTATATTGGAGTCCTGATCGACGACCTGGTTACCAAGGGTACCAACGAGCCCTACCGGATGTTCACCAGCCGGGCTGAGCATCGCCTTTCGCTCCGGCAGGATAACGCCGATTTCCGCCTTACCCCGCGCGGGCGCGCGACCGGGCTGGTCGATAATCGCCGCTCGCAGCGGTTCGAGCAAAAGCGCGCCGCCCTCCACAACCTGGAATCCGAGGCCCCCCGCCTCCGAATCGATGGAATGGAACTTACCCGATGGCTGAAACGCTCCGATTCCACCTACACAGCCCTGCCCGCGGAAATGCGCGCCGCCTGGCCTGACCAAGTCTGGGAGCAGCTTGAGACCAATCTGAAATACGAAGGCTACATCGCGCGCGAACAACTGGCCATCACCAAGGCCGAGGCCGGCCAAGCCATTCCCCTCCCCCTCGGCCTGGACTATACCACCCTCCCCGGCCTCCGCTGCGAAGCCCGCCAGAAGCTGGCCGCCATCCGCCCGCTCACTTTCGGCCAGGCCGCTCGCATCAGCGGCATCACCCCGGCCGATCTGGCAATCGTACAAATCTGGCTGCGCAAAGCTTCCGCCCCTGCCGCAAAGTCCGAAGCCGGCGCGACTGGCGAGTTTTGAGCCGCGAGAGCGGCTGATTTTGACACAGAGACGAAGAATCACCCCAAGGGTTCCGTCCCCTCGAAGGAAGCGCTGCTTACCGGGTCCGCGCGAGCAGTGCGCCCAATCCCAGCATCGCAATGCCGAGGGCCAGACTTGTGCCGAGGAGAAAAACCATTTTATCTCCCCTGCGCTGTCCGCCCAAGCGTCACCCGGTGTTCGAGCCGGCGGCCTGTGCAAGAAGGTGTCATGCCGCCACTAATAGCACTTCCCGTACCAGTGGGCGAAATCAACTGCCCGAAATCACGATCTGCGTATCCTGATTCAGCCGAAACGCCGTATCCGCGCTGTTGAACAGGTTCTCCAGGTCATCCAGCGAGTCCAGCCGGTACTCAACCGTATGCGCATGCGTCGTGGTCGGATAATTCTTCACCACCTTCTCCCAAACCCGGTTGTCCGAATCCACCCGGCTCGTGACCTCCTGGCCCAATTCCTGGATTTTGTCTATGGCCGATTGCCCGATCCCGTCCGGCGTGCTGGGAGTCAACGGCTCAAGATAATAGAAGCGTACCTCCGTATCCCCTCCGGTCTCGATGTTCATCTCCGTCACGCGCGCCGCGCCATCGACGATGTACTCGTGCGTGCTGACCGAGATGATATTGCGGATCGCGATGTCATAGATCCCGCCGGGCAGCGTCGCCCGCCACATCGGTATCCGCGCGTTCACCGGCGTTGGGGACGGCGTGGGTGCCTGGCCGAGTGCCCCGGGCGCGCCCGCCGACAAGAAGATCCCGCCGAGTACGCAAATAATTACCCAGGTTGCGTGTTTCATTTCTCTTCTTTGTTTACTTTGCCTCCCCAGGAGAGGATGCGGGCCTTGGCGCCGGCGGCCTCGGCTTCCTTTATATTGCCATCGCGGACGTAAAAAAGCGAGAGGCTTGACCATGCAAGTTGATCGTTCGGGCGCAATTCCACGCACCGCAGCCCGGCATCGATGGCTTCCGCATATTTGCCGGTCTTCATCAGCGCCATGCCCAGCGCGTGCCAGCCCTCGAAGAAATCCGCATCCATCTCGATGCACCGCCGGTATTTGGCGGCGGCGCTCTCCAGCTCCCCGATCGCAAGGTCGCCGTTCGCATCGTCGAAGAGCTCATCCAGTTCCGGGGCCATGAGATTCTTGGCTCCCTGCATTCAAGCGCTATCCCACCGTGGGCTGAAGGATCTCGATGTGCGCATCTTCCTTGCGCAAACGCAGCCATTCCAGATACGCCTCCAGTTGCTCCTGCCGCGCGAATTGCTCCTTCAAAATCGGCTCCTCCATCAGCGCCTCGGCCTCGTCGAGAGGCTTCCGCCCATTCATATAGACGAACAGGCCGCCGGCGGAGGTTTCGATAAAATCGCTGAGCCGGCCATTGGTGAGCGTGACAGCGCCTTTTATAATGTCCTTTATATCAGGAACATCCGACTTGGATGCATCCAGCAGCGAGAACGGCGGCACCGTCTCCACCATCGCCCTCATGGACTTGGCGGCGTCGGCGAATGATTTGCCCGCCTTCATCTGCGCCACCATGCTATCGTGCAACGCGTTGGCCTCCGTTTGCATCATTTGCCCAGCCCGTTCCTTCTTCAGTTCGGTCACGATTTGCGCCTTCGCCTCCTCGAAGGTCAGTTGCCGGCTCGGCACGCTGCCCTCGAGGTGCAGGACGTAATAGCCGTTCTGCCCGTCCAGCACATCGCTGCTCGGGTACTTGTCGCTGAGCCGGAAGGCATTCGTCGCCAGCGACGTGATTTTTGAGTAGGCGGGATCCGGCTGCGAAGCGGTAAAGTAGGAGGAAGTGCTGAGCGTGGCGCCAAATTTCTTCGCCTCCGTGGCGAAATCGGTACCCGAATCCACTACGGCCTGGGCAAAGTTCCATGCACTGCCGCCCAGCGCTTGCAGCGCATCCGTGCGCGCCTTGCCCGTGACTTCCCTTTGCGCGGGCGTAAGTTCGAAGGCCGCCACGCTGACCTTGCGCTGCTCCTCGCTCTGGTACGTGTCCGGACGCTGCGAGTAGGCGGCCTTCGCGTCCCCATCGGAGATCGGAATGACCTTCTCCAGGTCGGTCGTGTTCAGCCGGACGACCGATACATCCATCTTCTCGGTCTCGATCTCAAAGCGGTTGTGCAGCTCCGTCGGCGTGATGGTCACAGCGGAGGAAATCAGCGCCATGACCTTCTCGGCGCGCACCTGGTCCCGGAGAAGGTCGTCGATCACCTGGTCGTTAAATCCCATCGAGGGAAGCGCGTTCTGGACAAAGTCGGTCAGCTTGACGGGGTCGAAGTGGCCATCGGTCTGGAAGCCGGCTACTTGGGTCAATTCATCCTCGACCTCGGAATCCGTCGCGAAGACCTGGAGGGCATCAGCCTCGTGCCGGAGGATGAAATAGTTGACGATGAAATTGTTTACCAACTGCTGCTCGGTCTGTGCGTCGCCCGCGAGGGCTTCGAGCAACCCGGTCATCCCCAGCGCCTTGCATATCTCGTACTTGCGCTGGACCTGCTGGATGTCCGCATCGGTAATGTTCTGGCCATAGATCGTCGCGCGTTTGTTCGGCGTGGCGAAGCCCGATCGGCCGCCCGCCGGGCCGTTCCAGAACCAAATGAATGTGGCAATCACGATGACCGTGATGCCAATTAGCACCGGCTGCTGATACTTACGGATGACATTAATCATGGGAAAAACTTCTGGGGTTGCGTTCTCTGGCATCGTTCCATACCTTGCGCAACGCGCGATGAAACTAAGGCGTTGCTTAGTTCCCCTACAACTTCTTTTTCTGCTCGCGGGCCTCATCGTCATCGGTGCCCGGCCCGCCCTGAGCCAAAGCACCATCACGCTCCGTAACGGGCAGACCCAGCAGGTCACCATTCTCGGCGTCACCCCGTCCGGAATCCGTGTCCAGCTTGGCAACGGCGAAATCCTCGAGCCCTTCTCGAACGTCACCCTCGTCTCCATGAATCCTCCTCCCGAGTTTGCCGCGGCGCAGACCGCCTACGAGAGTGGCGACCTTCAGACCGCGCTCACTAATGCCCAGGCCGTCGTGCGCGCGTATCGCGGTCTCCCGACCGATTGGGCCCAGGAGGCGATGCTGATGCTGGGCGACATCGACGTTTCCCTAAACCAGTTGCCCCAGGCCCAGGCGGCCTTCAAGGATTTCCAGGCGGCCTACCCCTTGTCCGGCTCCGCCGAAGCCGACGTCGGACTGGCCAGCGTCGATGTCGCAAACAAGAATTACGACGCGGCCCGGGCAAAGATCGCGCCGATTCTCGCCCAGGCCCTGACGACTCGCACTCCTCCCAGGGAGGCGGCCGCATTGATCGGGAGGACATTTCTCGTATCGGGACAGATCAAGCAGGCATCGGGTGACCTGCAAGGCGCGCTCGAAGATTACTTGCGTACTGTGACCATATTCCCTGAGGATCGCGTGGCTGCCGCCAGCGCCCAGCAACGGGCGGATGCCCTCCGCAAAGACCACGGCGTCGCAGTGCCGTGAATTCACCCGAGCAACCTCACACCCCAATAATGAAACGTTACCTGACCCCGTTCCTCCTCCTGCTGCTGGGGGCATCCGCCTTTGCCCAGGATGCCGCCCCTGCCGGATCGCCGCCCGAATCGATCATCCACGTCATCCTCAATGGCGGACCGCTGATCGTGCTGATCTGGTGCGCCATCCTGCTCACGTCGATCACGATGGTAACCTTCGTCATTCAGAACATCATCACCCTCCGCAGGGAAAAGATGGCCCCGAAGGCGCTCGTCGATGCCCTGCGCAACGACATCGGCGCCGGCAATTACCAGGCCGCGTGGGAGACCTGCAACGCCAATAATAATTACCTCTCGAATGTCCTCAAGGGCGCCCTCGAACGCGTCGGACGCGGCAAGGGAGCCGTCGAGGACAGCGTCGCCGAGTACTCATTGCGCGAGGCGACGACCCTGCGCACTCGCAATTCCTATCTCTCCGTCATCGGCGTCATCTCGCCCATGATCGGTCTGCTCGGCACCGTCATCGGCATGATGAGGGCCTTCGCGGTCCTGGGCGCCAGCGGCATCGGCGACCCGCGCGGTCTCGCCACCAGCATCGGCGAGGTGCTGATGGCCACCGCAAGCGGCCTCTTCATCGCCATCCCTGCATTCATCTCCTATTATATTTTCCGCAACCGGACGCAGATGGTCATCGTCTTTGCCGACGACCAGATCAACCGCCTGCTCGAGGATATCCCGTACGAGGAACTGGGCGGCCTGCGCATCGGCGAGTATTTCAACGCCGGCCAGCCGGGCCTCGACGGCGACGCCTCGGAATCCCGCCGCGTCTCCATGGCCCTCACCACCAATTGCCCCGTTTGCAATGGCGCGGTCACCCCCGGCGACAATCCCTGTCCCCATTGCGGCGCGACCCTGGATTGGGCGGCCTGACCGCGCTTACCGCGCTTTATTCCTCGTGCGATGCACAAGCTGACGCAAAGGCAGAAGGCCGAGAATGAGCGCAAGAACCCGCCCGAGGTGGACCCGGAGTTCCAGATTGCGCCCATGATCGACATCCTGCTGGTGCTGCTGGTCTTTTTCATGTCGATCTCCTCGACCGAAGTCCTCCAGAGCAATCACTCGATCACCCTCCCCGTCGCCGCCGATGCCAAGCCGGCCTCGAAGAACAATCCCGGCCAGGTCATCGTCAACATCTCCTGGCTGCCGATCAATGATATCGGGAGGATCGAGATTTCCGACCAGGTATATCCCGATGCCAATGCCATCATCACGCCCATTCAAAAGGCCGTGCAGGCCAATCCCGTCGCCAGGGTCCTCATCCGCGCGGATCGCGGCGTGAAATGGGCCTTCATGAAGCCCGTCATGAAAGCCATTGCCCAGGCCGGCGTCGCCAATGTTACCTTCTCGGTCGTCAACAAGGATTCCCCTCAACACTAACCAGCCATGGCCTCCATAGGATCAGAAGACGGTGACGTGGGATTCCAGATCGCCCCGATGGTGGACGTGGTCTTTGTGTTGATGCTCTTTTTCATGGCCAGCGCCGGCGTGCAGGTGGTCGAGAAGGAATTATCCATGAACCTGCCGAGCGGCGTGGGCAAACCTTCCGACGTGCCCACCACCCCCATCATCGTCGACATCTCCGCCGACGGCCAGGTGACGATGAACGGCCAGCCCTACGGCGCCAGTGACGACAAGAATCTGCAAGCCTTGCGCGATTTCTTTACGCAGAGCATCGCTCAATTCGGCGACAAAAACCCCGTCATCGTACGCCCCTCGCCCGAGACGACGCACGAGCGCATTATGGACGTGCTCAACGCCGCCGCCGCCGCGCGTGTGACCAAGCTGACCTTCAGCGGGTAGGGCGTCGGCCCCGCCAAAAATCAGCTTTTGCTTTCGCAATAATCCATTAAAGTGCCAAACCCGTTCATTCGGGTTTTTCGCGTCGCGCGGATACGCCGCGTCAAAATGGTGGCCGTAGCTCAATGGTAGAGCTCCAGATTGTGGTTCTGGCTGTTGCGGGTTCGAGTCCCGTCGGCCACCCATTCGCCCTC
Source organism: Chthoniobacteraceae bacterium (assembly GCA_049521415.1). Lineage (GTDB taxonomy): Bacteria > Verrucomicrobiota > Verrucomicrobiia > Chthoniobacterales > Chthoniobacteraceae > DATAXI01. The sequence goes on along the minus strand of JBEKOV010000001.1, from coordinate 44,425 downwards.
CCCGCATGTTGGGCTCGCTTCGCGCTCCTCATTCCTGGCGAGATCTCCGCCAGTTATGGCAGTTCAACTTTTTGTGCAGCCGTCCTTTAGGTCGTTTTCGTCCTTTCTCCACAAAATACAGCCACTGTATTTCTTGAAACGCCCCAGTCACCATAAACTCCCCCTTCCGTTATAACTTTATATAGATACCTGTATTTATAACAAAGGCCCCATAAGGTACTTTTCCACTTTCTCCCTTCCATGCTTCTTTTTTTGCAAGAAACCAATTCCCGCCCGCTTACATCATTGTAACTACGTCAGGGTGGCTGCGGGCCGGAGGCGGGCGTCAACGCAAGGGCGCCCCCTCCGGCCCGCGTGGTTTCCATAACCCACGTTGGTTCCCATAACCCGCATGGGTTCCGTAAGTTGGCGCCGCCGCTTATCGGGTTACTCCGGCGGCTTCCGCCGTTCCTTCACCCGTTCCGCCACCCATCGCACAAGGCTCGGGTCCGCGCGCAAAATTTCACAAAGTTCTTCGCGCTCCGCCTCATCGCACAATCCATCCGCAAACCGCTCCAGCCGTTCCCTCAGGTCCGGCTGCAGGACTGGTTCCTTCTCCATCGCCGGTCCAATCTGGAATCGCTCCAGAAAGACCAACACTTCATCAAACTCCCGGCTCACTAACTTATAGCGTTCGAATTACGGAATCTTGCAGAGTAATTGCGGCGAATCCGCCCTTTTCTTTTTTTTCTTCGCTACCCGGCGCCTCATTCGACGCCGCGGCAGAAGTCCAGGAAATCCTCCCACTGGATTTCCAGCCATTCATCGGCGTCGCGAATCGCCCGCATCGTCTCCTCTGCGATCTGGCGCATCGCGCCTGATAATCGCCGGCTGACCTTTGACTCGGTGTACCCCCAGATGATGCACACCTCGCGCTGGCTCAGCCCGTAAAGATGCACGAGCTGCAACATCACAACCGCCTCCGCGGAACACGAACCAAACGCCCGCGTGAGCGCCCGGCGCATAATCCCAAACAGCGGCGCGTCCGCCGCCCGCTTGCGTCGCCGGCTGTGCGCCCCTTCGTCATCCAGGCCCGATAGCGCGTCGCTGGCCGACTTCTCCAGGCTTTGCCGGCGCCGCCGATCCACCAGGTCGTTCATCACGACGGTCTTCAACCATGCCACGAGCGGCGCGCTGCCGCGATAGCGCAGCAGCAGCCGCTTGCCGGTCACGCAATCGGTCCAGAGGTTCGTCAGTAATTCATCCGCCTCGCTCTTCGTCGCCCCCGCGCCCGTCAGGAACGCGCTTAATTCGCCATTAAATCGCGTTCGCATCCGCGAGAGTGCAAAGACATCTCCCTCGAGACATGCTGTCGTTAATTCCAAATCCGTCGGTGCCGCTGATTCCCGTGACATCTTTCCCTTATCTGCACGGTTTTGACGCAATCGATCAACGCAAAAGAAAATTTTGTGACGCAAAATTGAAACTTTCGCATTCGGTATTCCTCTGCCCGCATCCGTTATGGTAAGAGCCTCTCGGCGCATTCCTTCCGACTCATGACTCCCCTGGAACAACGCATCCGTTATAAATTTCGAAATTCCCTGCTCCTGGCAGAGGCGTTGACTCATCCCAGCCTCGGCTACGAAACACAACGCCATCACTTTGACAACCAGCGCCTCGAATTCCTCGGTGACGCCGTCCTTCAACTCGTCTTCACAGAGCATCTCTTCAATCTCTTCCCGAATCTTTCCGAGGGGCAATTGACCAAGATGCGATCCCGCCTGGTCTCGCGCGAGGGGCTGAAAGTCCACGCCATCTCAATCGGCCTCGGCCATTACCTCATGATGGGCAAGGGCGAGGAATCCAGCGGCGGACGCGTGCGCGCCTCGGCCCTCGCGGATGGGTTCGAGGCTTTGGTTGGCGCGATGTATCTCGATGGCAGCCTCGACGCCGTGCGGCGTTTCGTCCTCGAGGAAGCCCAGCCGGATATCGAAAACCTGCGGCTCGAACCGATGGATGTAAATCCAAAGGGCCGGCTCCAGGAGATCCTTCAATCAATCGCCCCCCAAAGCCCGAAATACTCGATCGCCTCTCAGGTCGGCCCGGAACATTCGAAGCACTTCACGGCCGTGGTGACGTGGCTGGGTGTGGAGCTCGGTCGCGGCCAGGGGCCCAGCAAGAAAGACGCTCACTTCGCCGCGGCGCTCGATTCCCTGCAAAGGGAGACCTGGAAGAACGTACCTCAGCAGACGAATCCGAAGGATGAAAAAGAGTCCAATAACCCGGAATAAACCCCCAACAACTCCGAGAAAACCGGCTTCCCCCTCTTCATTGAATCGCTGTCGGGTGGATATTCGCCAGCTTGGGAACTTGCGGAACCAGCCCTGCGGTTGTGTGGAACCCTGATTGGAGGGCTTATTGACACGCTTAATATGAAGAATTGTCTGGTCCTGAAATAATACCTCCTTCTCAGAAGGTGTGAACAACTCCCCGGGATAAGGTATAAACGACCGGGATCAATCATAAATAACAGCATTTCTATTTTTTATGATTGACTCCACTCATATCCAGTGCTTCCTTCTCAGCGAAATGAAGGTCCCCCTCCGAATCGTCTCCGCTCGCCGCGAGAAACTCGCCGCCTGGCTCCAGCAGCATTCCTACGTTCCGCTGAACGAGGTTTGCGCCCGGTTCCAGATTTCTGAGGCTACGGCACGCCGGGACTTGGCAGCACTGGCCTCAGGCCATCAAATCCGCCGGACCCACGGCGGCGCCCTGGCGGAGTACAGCCACCGGTTTCCCTCATTCATCGAGCGCCAGCGCGTTTCAGCGGCAGGCAAGCAGGCGATCGCCCGCCGGGCATGGAGCATGATCCAGCCGGGGAATTGCTGTTTCTTCGACGCCGGCACCACCATATTTGCAATCGCCGAGGAGTTGCAACGTGTGCCGGTGACACCGCTTACCGCCATCACCAACAGCCTTCCAGTGGCCGAGTTGCTCGCCCCTGTCCAGGGGATCGGCGTGCATCTGCTGGGTGGCGAGCTACTGCCCTTCCAGGCCGTGCTCGTCGGGCGCGCCGCGCGCATGGCGCTGGAGTTTTATGAAATCGACCTGGCATTTCTTGGTGTGCAGGGCGCAGATATCGAGGGCGTCTGGAACTCCCAACAGGAGGTCGTCGAATTTCAAAAGCGCCTCATTAACGACGCACGGCAAGTCGTTCTCTGCGCCGATGCGACCAAGCTCGGCCGGACCGCGCCGGTCTTTCTCTCCCATTGGAAGGAGATCGATCACGTCCTCACTGACGCCCCGCCGCCGGCCGCTCGCACCGCCGGCGTCCCGCAAAAATTTCTCTCCCAACCCGACACCTCCCCCCGCAAATGAACCCAAAACATTACATCGCCTGCGACCTGGGCGCCGAAAGCGGACGCGTCATGCTCGGCGCCTTCGAAAATGGAAAACTCGAACTCGCCGAAATCCACCGTTTTCCAAACGGTCCCATCCTCATCATGGGCGGCTACCGGTGGGACACGCTGCGGATATTCGAGGAGCTGAAGCGCGGCCTGGCGAAGGTCGCCGAGCTCGGCATCGCGCCGCGGAGCCTTAGCGTCGATTCGTGGGGAATCGATTATGTGCTCGTGGGGCGCAACGAGCCGCAGATTGGCCTCGCCTATAACTATCGCGACCCGCGCACCGATGCCGCATACGAGGCGGCGCTCAAGAAAGTCGGTGCGCCGCGCATCTTCGAGGAGACCGGCATCCAGTTCATGTCCATCAACACACTCTACCAGTTTGTCGCGGACATGGACTCGCGTCCGGAACTCGTCGCCCAGGCCGACCGCTTCCTCCTCATCGGCGATTATTTCAATTACCTCCTCAGCGGTCGCGCCGTGGCCGAGCGGAGCCTCGCCAGCACCACGCAAATGTATAACCCCCGCAAGCGCGCATGGTCCGCCGGGCTGATCGGCGCCTTCGGGTTCAACCAGGCGATCTTTCCGGAGATCGTTCCTTCCGGTACCATCCTCGGGCCCTTGCTCCCCGAGGTCGCCGAGGAGACAAAGCTCGACGGCGTCCAGGTCGTCGCCTCCTGCTCGCACGACACCGGCGCGGCCGTCGCCGCAGTCCCGGCCGATGGGGATAACTGGGCTTTTCTTTCGTCCGGAACATGGTCGCTCATAGGCGTTGAATTGCCCGAGCCGCTCATCAACGACGCGGTCCATCAGGCGAACTTCACCAATGAAGCCGGGTACGGCGGCGCCACGCTCTTCCTCAAGAACATTTCCGGTCTCTGGCTCCTCCAGGAATGCCGGCGCGCCTGGGCCAGGGAGGGAACCGAATACGGCTACGAAGAGCTGACCCACCTCGCGCTCGAGACCGAACCCCTGCGCTCGTTGATCAATCCCGAGGCCGCCGTCTTCACCAGGCCCGACCAGATGCCGCGAAAAGTCCAGCAGGCGTGCCAAGCGCACGGCGAGCCGGTACCGGCGACTCCGGGACAAATCGTCCGCTGCATCCTTGAGAGCCTCGCCCTGACCTACCGCACCGCATTCGAGCAATTGCGCGAACTTACCGGGCGCTCACTCGACAGGCTCCACGTCCTCGGAGGCGGCAGCCAGAGCAAGCTCCTCAACCAGGCCGCCGCCGATGCCATCGGCTGCGACGTCATCGCCGGCCCCGTCGAGGCGACGGCCATCGGCAACGTGCTCGTGCAAGCCATCGCCCTCGGCGATATCGCCTCGCTGGCCGAGCTGCGCCGCACCGTCCGCAATTCATTCCCCGTGGCCCCTTACAAACCCAATCACACCAAAGCATGGGACGAGGCCTCCGCCCGTTTCCGCAATCTCCCCGGATAACCCCAAAAATCATACAAATGCAGTCCGTAAAGTATCAGCACGTCAATTATCTCTGGGACGATGCCGTCGCCTCCCAACTTAGTCCCGCCATCCGCCTGGTCTATCGCTCCAACCTGCTCGGCGGCGACCAGCGCATTACCAATACCGGCGGCGGCAATACCTCGGCAAAAATCCGCGAGAAAGATCCGCTTACGGGCGAGGCCGTCGAGGTCCTTTGGGTAAAGGGATCGGGCGGTGATCTGCGCACCTCGAAGCTTGAGAATTTCTCCTCCCTTTACCAGGACCGGCTGATTGCCCTGCAAAAAGTTTACAACACCGCGTCCGACCGCGGGCCGAAGACGCCCGTCGAAGACTCGATGGTCGGGATGTATGCGCACACGACCTTCAACTTGAACCCGCGCGCCTCTTCCATCGATACCCCCCTCCATTCCTTTGTCCCTTACAAACACGTGGACCATACGCATCCGAACGCGGCCATCGCAGTCGCCGCCTCGAAGAATGCGGAGGCGCTCACGAAAGAAATCTATGGCGGCCTGGTAGTCTGGACGCCGTGGCAGCGGCCCGGGTTCGACCTTGGCCTCAAGTTACAGGAGATATGCCGGCTGCATCCGGGAGCAAAGGGCGTCATCCTAGGTCAGCACGGCCTGATCAATTGGGCCAACGACGACAGGGAATGTTATGAGTTATCCCTCGAACTTATCGAGAAGGCGGCCGCTTATATGGAAAAACGCTACGCGGAAAAGGGCGGCGACGTGGCGGCCTTCGGCGGCGCAAAGTACCAGCCGCTCGATGCGGAACGCCGGCGCGAGGTATTCGCCAGGATCTTGCCGTGGCTTCGCGGCAAGGTCTCGCAGCAAAAGCGATTCATCGGGACCATCCAGGATGACGACAAGATTCTGCGTTTCGTCAATTCCAACGATGCGCCGCGGCTCGCGGAGCTGGGTACAAGCTGTCCGGATCATTTTCTCAGGACAAAGATCAAGCCGCTCTATGTCGATTGGAATCCGCAGGGCGAAGATATCGCGGCGCTCGAGCGGAAACTCGAAGCGGGCGTTTTGAGTTACCGCGCCGACTATACCGCTTACTACAGTCGTTGCCGGCGCGCAAACTCGCCCGCGATGCGCGACCCGAACCCGACCGTAATCCTTATTCCCGGCCTCGGCATGATCGCATGGGGCAAGGATAAGTCGGAGTCGCGGGTTACCGCCGAGTTCTATAACTGCGCGGTGGAAGTCATGCGCGGCGCGGAGGCGATCGACCAATACATCGCATTGCCTCAGCAGGAGGCGTTCGATATCGAGTACTGGCTGCTCGAAGAAGCGAAGCTGCAATGGATGCCGGCGGAGAGATCGCTTGCGCGGCAGGTCGTTTGCGTTGTCGGCGCGGGCAGCGGCATTGGCCGCCAGGTGGCTCATCGCATCGTCAAGGAGGGCGCGCACGTCGTGTGCGTGGATCTCAACAAGGAGGCCGCGGAAGCGACCGCCAGGGAGATCACCAATCAACTCGGCCTCGGCATTGGCGTGGCTGGCAGCGGCATCTCGGGATGCGGATCCGTCCTCGGGCTCGGCGCGAATATCACCGACCGCGCCAGCGTCCGCAGGATGCTCGACGACGTGGCGCTGGCTTACGGCGGGTTCGATTCCATCGCCGTAACCGCCGGCATTTTCGTGCCGCCGGATACCACCGGCCACATTTCGGACGATAAGTGGGCGCTTACTTTCTCAATTAATGTCACCGGGCCGTATCTTGTCGGCGACGAGGCCGCTCCGCGATGGGAGCGGCAAGGGCTGCGGGGCAACCTGATCCTGACCACGAGCGCGAACGCCGTCGTGGCAAAGGAAGGAAGCCTGGCCTATGACACGAGCAAAGCTGCGGCGAATCACCTGGTGCGCGAGCTCGCGGTCGAGTTATCCCCGCTGGTGCGGGTCAACGGGGTTGCCCCGGCCACGGTCGTGCAAGGCAGCGCCATGTTCCCGCGGGAGCGCGTGATCAGTTCACTTGCCAAGTATGACATCCCCTACAGTGAGGATGAATCAACCGAATCGCTCACGGAAAAACTGACGCAGTTTTACGCCAACCGCACCTTGACCAAGTCTCCAATTACAACAGCCGATCAGGCCGAGGCCTATTACATCCTGCTTACCGATCAACTTAGCAAAACCACCGGTCATGTAATAACAGTCGACGGCGGCCTGCACGAGGCATTCTTGAGATAGGACCTATTTCTCAACCTTCACCCGCTTGATTTCCGCGCCCAGCCCGTTCAGCTTCTCGTCGATCATCTCGTAACCGCGATCGATATGATAGACCCGGTTCACTTCCGTCACGCCGTCGGCTTGCAGGCCGGCCAGCACGAGCGCGGCGGAGGCGCGCAGATCGCTGGCCATGACGGGCGCCCCGCTCAGCGCGTCCACGCCGTTAATAATGGCGGTGTTGTTCTCGAGCGTGATGTTGGCCCCCATCCTCTTTAGCTCGGAGACATGCATGAAACGCTGGGGGAAGATATTTTCAGTCACGGTGCTGATTCCCTTGGCGCGGGAGAGCAAAGCGCACATTTGCGCCTGCATGTCGGTGGGGAAACCGGAGTAGGTCTCGGTGGTCAATTCCAGCGGCTTCGGCTCGCCATTGCCCGTGACGGTTACCGTGGTCTTTGTGCTTTCGACGCGGTAGCCGGCGCGTTCGAGTGCCTGCGTCACCGACCCCAAATGATCCGGCTGCACACGGCGCAAGCGGACCTCCGTCCCGCAGATCGCCGCGGCCACCATGAAAGTCCCCGCTTCAATCCGGTCCGGGATGACCTCGTGCTCCGCGCCGTGCAATTCTTTCACCCCCTCGATGATAATACGGCGCGTCCCGGCCCCCTCGACCTTTGCCCCCATCTTATTTAGGAAATTCGCCAGATCGACCACCTCCGGCTCCTCGGCGGCGCCGTCGATGACCGTGGTCCCCTCCGCCAGGACGGCGGCCATCATCACGTTATCCGTGCCCAGCACGGTCGAGCCGAACTTGCCCGTCATTGAGATGACGGCCCCCTTCAATTCCGGCGCCAGCACCTTCACATCGCCGCCCACCACGCGCACGGCCGAACCGAGCGCCTCGAAGCCCTTCAGGTGCAGGTCGATGGGCCGGTCGCCAATAACGCAGCCCCCGGGCATCGAGACCGTGGCCTCGCGCTCCCGGCCCAGCAGCGGGCCCAGCACGCAGACCGAGGCGCGCATCTTGCGGACAATCTCATACGGAGCCGCGGTCGTGACCTTTTCCGCCTTCACGGTCACGGTGCCGCTGGCCCGCTCGACCTGGGCGCCCAGGTGATCCAGGATTTGCAGCATGTAATGCACGTCAGACAGGTCCGGGACGTGGTGGATGACGCATTCGTCTTTCGTCAGCAGTGTCGCGGCCAGGATGGGCAGCGCGGAATTCTTCGAGCCGGAGATATTCACCGTCCCACAGAGCTTTTTGCCGCCGTGTACTAGAATTTTATCCATGGGTTGCGAAGAGGAATCGGTTGATGCCCGCGTAATCGGCTGTGGCCCGGACCTCCTTATACGCGAGGAGCCGCAGATGCTCCACGAGCATTTCCGCCTGTCCAGCCCCAATCTCGATCGCAACCATCCCACCCGGCGGCAGATGCGCGCGCGCCTGGTCCAGGAACGCGCGGATAACCTCGGCGCCGTCACGCCCGCCGTCCAGGGCGAGCGCCGGGTCGCGGCGCACCTCCCGCGAGAGGCCGGGCAGGTCCCCGGCGGCGACATAGGGCAGGTTCGCGACGATCAGATCGTATCGGTCCGGGACATTGGCAAACAGATCGCTCCGGAAAAAACGAACGCGTTCCGCCAGGCCCAGTCGCGCCGCGTTCTCACCCGCCAGAGCCAGCGCATCGGGCGAGAGGTCGATGCCATCGACGCCCGCCTCCGGCCATTCTACCGCCAGGGTCAGCGCGATGACGCCGCTGCCGGTTCCCACGTCCAGCACGCGGGCCGGCTTCGCGGGAAGCGCCAGCAGCAATTCCACCAGGTGCTCAGTCTCGGGCCGCGGGACCAGCGCGCGGCCATCGCACAGGAACGGGCGGCCATGGAATTCCACCGTCCCCAGCAGATGCTGGAGCGGCTCGCCGGCCGCGCGGCGCTTCATCCATTCCCGCATCGGGCCCAGTTCCCGCTCGCCCAGCGGGCGGTCAAATTCCAGGTACAGGTCAATACGCCTTTTGCCCAGCACGTGCGCCAGCAGCAGCTCCGCGTTCAGCCGCGCGCTTTCCACGCCATGCTTTTCGAAGTAGCCGGCAGTCGCCGTAATGATCTCCTTCACTGTCTTCAAGGGCTCTCAATCAAGGCGGATGCGGGCATGTTGGCAAGAGCGCTTGGAAAATCACGCCGTCAATGGGAGAGTGCTCGCTCTATGCGAACGCTTTACCTCGACTGCTTCTCCGGCATCAGTGGCGATATGACCGTCGGGGCGTTGTGCGATCTCGGCATCAAACCCTCCGCTTTCGAGTGGGAACTCGGGAAACTCGACATCGGCGATTTCCACGCTCATTGGGAGCGCGAGAAGCGGCAAGGCATCGACGGAGTGAAATTCACCATCCACGAAGGCGCCACGCACAAGCACGGGCACGGGCATGACCATCACCACGATGAGCACGAGCACCATCATGAGCGTGAACATGAACACCACCATCACGAGCACGAGGAGCACCACCACCACCATGGCCGCGGCTTCCGGGAGATTCGCGACCTCATCGAGAAGAGCGGCCTTTCCGATTTCGTGAAACGCCGTGCGACCGGCATCTTCGAGCGGATCGCAAAAGCCGAAGGCAAGATCCACGGAATGAAACCGGACGAAGTGACATTCCACGAAGTCGGCGCGCTCGATTCCATCGCCGACATCGTCCTCGCCTGCGTGGGCATCGAGCTGCTGAAGGTGGACCGCGTTGTCGCCTCGCCCCTGGCCGAGGGCCGCGGATGGGTGGATGCCGCGCACGGGCGCTTCCCCGTGCCGGCGCCTGCGACACTCGAAATCCTCAAAGGCCTCCCGCTCGCTTCCGTGGATGAGCCGTTCGAATTCATCACCCCCACCGGCGCCGCCATCGTCGCGGAGTTCGCCGAAACCTTCGGCCCCATGCCCGCGCTGAAGATCGAGAAAATCGGCTACGGCTGCGGCAGCCGCGAGAGCAAAACACGCCCGAACGTCCTGCGCGCCGTCCTGGGCGAGGCGGTCGAGGCCGCCGGCCCCGCCGGCTACGAGCGCGACACCCTCACCCGCATCGAGACGAACATCGACGACCTCTCGCCGGAGATCGTCGGCGCCGTCACCGAGCAGCTTTTGAAAGCCGGCGCGCTCGACGTCTTCCTCACCTCCATCCAGATGAAGAAAAACCGCCCCGGCCTGCAACTCACCGCGCTGTGCGAGGACGCCGCGGTGAGCGCCGTGGCCGGGTTGATCTTCCGGCAGACCACCACATTCGGTGTGCGCATGGACCGCGTCGACCGGCTGAAGCTCCCTCGCACCTTCGAGACCGTGAAGACCCCATACGGCCCGGTCAGCGTCAAGATCGGTTCCCTCAATGGCGAGACGCTCCAGGTCTCCCCTGAGTTCGAGTCCTGCAAGGCCTTGAGCGAAAAGACCGGCCAGCCGATCCGGACCATTTTCGAAGCCGCCATCCACGCGCGCAGCGGAAAGACTTAGAACGCTTTCGATTCAATTTGTCGCGTCAGCGACAATTCGGGGTCCTCAGGGGACAGTAGTCCCCTGAGTGGGGTCTCGGGGCGAAGCCCCGCCGAGGAGGAGGCGGGGACCCGTGGCGGTTGGTGGGTGGGCGAGCCTTCAAAAAAAGGGCACGGTGGCCCCAAATTCCCCATCAATCCGGTTCCTATAAATCAGATCCGCGCATCATCGCAAAATAGCCGCCGTGCCCCCATCGAAACAGCGCAGCGCCTTTCGATGCCCTTATTCTCTTCCCCCCGGTTCTCCAACAGATTAAACAGAAACTGCTTTAGGTCCCTTCCCCCTGCAAATCGCGAACTTGCCCTTGAACCTCCCGCAAGCTGGGGCACTGTCAATCCCGTGAAGATTCGCCTGCTCACCCTCTTGTTTGTCTTCCTGGCGCTGCCGGCCTTCGCCGGTCTGCCTTTCAATCTCGTCTTCCGCGGACGCGACCGTTTCGACGAATTGATCCAGCGCGCCGAACAGGAAAACTGGAAAGCCCTGCCCATTGGCGAACGCACATGCGCCGTCGGCCGCGCGCTCGTCGGCACGCCCTATCGCTCGTTCACCCTCGAAATCGACGACCACGTCGAGGCGCCGTCGGTCGATTTCAACGGTCTCGATTGCTGGACCTTCTTCGAGACCTCGCTCGCCTTCGCCCGCATGGTCGGCGAGCCGCGCGAGGCCTGGACCCCTCAGTCGATGCTGCATTTCATCGAGCTCGACCGTTACCGCGGCGGCCATTGCACCGGCCAATATCTCTCCCGCCTCCATTATCTCGAAGACTGGCTTTACGACAATGACCGGCGCGGCCTCGTCAGGGACATGACCCGCGTGCTCGGCGGAGTCCGCGTCCCGCACGAGGCCAGCGAAATGACCGACGGCTGGCGCGAATACCGTTACCTTCGCGCCAATCCCGACCTCCTCGGCCCCCTCCAGGAAATGGAGGATCGCGTCACCGCCCGGCCCATGTATCACATCCCCAAGAGCCGCGTGCCCTACATCGAGCGATACCTTCAGGATGGCGATATCATTTGCGTCACCTCGCGCGAGGATGGCCTCATCTCTACGGCCCACGTCGGCATGGCCTACCGCGACGGGATGGGCGTCGTTCATTTCATGCACGCCTCATCGCCGAACAATTACGGCCGCGTCGTCATCGACGACCGGCTCTCCGATTATCTCGACCGTTATCGCAGCGACGCCGGCATCATCGTCGCGCGTCCGCTCATCTAAACAACTTCAGATTTTGGGTTTAAGCCCCCGCTTGAAAATTGGAGTTTCACGGGCCAAGGTTGACACTGTGCCCGTCCTTATTTGTTCCCGAAAGTTCCCCTTCCGCATCGCCGGCTGCGCGGCGGCTGCCCTCGTCATTTCCGCCTGCGCGAATGCGCCCAGGTACAAGCCCAGCAGTGGGCATTGGGACGAATGGCAGACCTACGAGACCAAGCACTTCTCGCCCTCGGACGGCGTCGTGACGGCCATCGATGTCGCGGCCAATACCGTCACCATCCGCAGGGGGAAGGACACGAAGGTTTATCCTGTCACCGCTGATGTGCGCATCATTCACGAGGGCACCGACGTTCCGCTCGCGCAGATTCCCATCCATCAGCAGGTGAAATTCGCCCTTTCCCAGGATGGGCAGCGGCTCTTGAGCATCTGGTTTGGCACGCAGACATTTCAATACCGCCAGGGTTCCTCGCGCCAGCAGCGCGCCTTGACCCTGTAAAAAAACACTGCCGCGAGGCGAACCCCGCGGCAGCGCTTCCCACAAAATATAATCTGCCGCCCTAACTCCCGCTCGTGGTCGGGCTCGGGGAGGGCCAGCCGTGATGATTATGGTGATGAAACTGGCCCTTGAGTGACGCCAATTGCTCCTGCTGAGCCGGCGTCAGGATTCCATTGATCTGCCCGTGCGCCGCATCCATCACGGTCTTGATCTGCGCGAACTTCTGCTCCGGCGTGAGGCTGGTATTTTGCCGGATGGACTCGATCTGCGTGTGCGCCGCGTCAAGGATCGGCTTGATCTGGCCCTGCTCGTCCGTGGTCAAGCCAAGCTGCGTGGTCAGCCTCGCCAGCATATCGCCCTGCCCTCCCGCGCCGCCCGCTCCCGCCCCCTTGAAATGCCTGCCGAAATGCCGCCCCGCGCCGCCCCCGTTTTCAAATCTCTGCAACATTGCCGCGAACTTCGTCTGCTGATCGGGCGTCAGCAGCGGTGTGATCTGGGCGCCCACGTTATTCAGCACCTGGTCGCGCTGCGTCTGCGCGTTATCGTGGATTTGCTTCAACTGCGGCTTGGCCGCTTCGATGATCGGCGCGATTTCCGCCTGCTGCGAGCCGGAGAGCCCCAGTGCGTAGGTCAGGTGCGCCAGCACACCGCCGTGCCTATGGCCGCCACCCTCGCCGGGCGTTGCCGAAGAGGAACCCGACACCAAGGCCGGACTTTGTGCCTGCGCGACCGTGGCCAGCAACAGGCTGGCGCCGCAGGCGAGAATGGGGAGAATTAAATTTCGTTTCATGTTTGTATTTACTTTGATTTTCGGCGCTCGGTTGAGTGACGCGCTCTAACGGTCATGACACCAGCCCCGCCGGGAAGGTTACACCATTCCCGCGCCGTGAATCTTCTCGCCCAGCCTCCCCCTCCCGGGCTCTAATATATGGGCGATCGCCGGGCGGCGGCTGGTTGTAACCTCCCGCCCACTCCGATTGTCATACCACTGTGTGGACTCCGTCTCTATGTTCCCATGGCTGATGCCGGCTTCGATATGGAAGCCTGCCTCGCCGGATTGCGCGGGCAGGACGAAGGGGCGGCGTCGGACTTCATACGCGAGCTCTATCCCCTCGTCCTCAAGCTCGTCCGCGCCCATCTGCCCCGCCGCTCCAGCGAGGAGGACCTCTGCCAGGTCGTCTTCATCAAGGTATTCTCAAACCTTGACCAATATTCCGGCAAAGTCCCCGTCGAACATTGGGTCTCACGCATCGCCGTCAACACCTGCCTCAATGCCCTCAAGGCGGAGTCTTCCCGCCCGGAGCTGCGCTGGTCGGACCTCAGCAGCGACCAGGCCGCCTTGCTCGAGTCCCTTGCCGCCACCCCGGCCGATCTCGACCCCTCCAGCGGCGCCGCTTCGCGCGACCTCGTCGAGACCCTCCTTGCCGCCCTCAATCCCCAGGATCGCCTTGTCATCTCCATGCTTCACTTGGAGGGCTATTCTATGGATGATATAAAACAGGCCACCGGCTGGAGCATCGCCACCATCAAAGTGCGCGCCTTCCGGGCACGGCAAAAGCTCAAGAAGATTTTTCAGGAACTCAACAGCCAGGGAAAACTATGAAAAATTCCGATCAACCCATCGACCGGCTCCTCCGTGCCGCAGGTCAGTTCTCCCCCGCCATCGCCGAGGAAACACCTCCCTTTGGCCTTGCCACCCGCGTCATCGCCGGCTGGAAGGCCGGCTCCGGCCGGGACACACCCGGGCTGGAAATGCTCTGGTTTCGCCGCGCCTTTCTGTGCGCCATCGCGGTCATGGCCATATCCGTCGGCTGGAGCTACAAGACCGATACCACCGTGCCCAGCGTCGAGATGTCAATCGCCAGCTACGACGCGACCGCGGGTCTTCCATGACCCGGTTTTCCAAATGGAAAACGATCGGTTACGCAGTAGCCATCTTCGTTACCGGCGGCATCTCCGGCGGCGCGCTCGGCGTGTATGAGGCCAAGATCCGCCTCCTGGCCGAGCCCAAGGAGCCGGAAGTCGCTCTCCGCATCCTCAACCACCTCAAAACCCGGCTCGAATTGACTCCCGACCAGGTCGCGGAGATCACGCCCATCGTCCAGAAAGCCGCCGAGGATATCCATCGTTACCGTGGCGAGTGTACGGACAATGTCATCAAGGTCCTCGATCAGGCTTACGCCCAAATCTCCGCCGATTTGACCCCGGACCAGCGGGCAAAGCTCCAGCAGATGCAAAAAGAACGCCTCGAGCAATTGCAGCATCAGCAGCAGGGCCATTGGCATCCCGGCGAGCCCGGTCAGTCCAGCCCCGACCCTCACCCGCATGACGACGACGATCATCAGGCCACTTGAATCCGATTCTACCCCACCACCTCCGCCACCCGCCCCGCCCCGGTATCCATGAAACTATTCGCGCACAGCCGCGCGTAAATCCCGCCCAGCGCCAGCAGCTCCTCATGCCGTCCGCGCTCCACGATCCGCCCATGCTCCATCACCAGGATCTGGTCCGCATGCCGCACCGTCGATAGCCGGTGCGCGATCACAAAACTCGTCCGCCGCTCCATCAGCCTCTCCAGCGCCTGCTGGATCAATCGCTCCGTCGTCGTATCCACGCTCGCCGTCGCCTCGTCCAGCACCAGGATAGGCGGGTCCTTCAATAGCGCCCGCGCAATCGAAATCCGCTGCTTCTCCCCCACGCTCAGCTTCACACCCCGCTCCCCCACGATCGTATCCAGCCCCTTCCCCGTCCGATCCACGAATTCCCGCGCGTTCGCAGCCTCCAGCGCCGCCATCATCTCCTCACTCGACGCATCCGGCTTCCCCAGCCGCAGATTCTCCCGAATCGTCCCGTTAAACAGAAAACTCTCCTGCGTCACCATCCCCACCGCCCGCCGCAGCGCGTTCTTCGGCAGCTCCCGCAGCGGCCGCCCATCAATCAGAATCTCGCCCGAGTCATACTCGTAAAACCGCGTGATCAGATTCACCAGCGTCGATTTTCCCGCCCCCGTCTGTCCCACCAGCGCCACCGTTTCCCCCGGCTGCGCGTGCAGCCGGATGCCGCGCAGCACCGGCAGCGCCTCATCATAGGCAAACGACACATTCCGAAACTCCACCTCCCCCCGCACCGGCTCGACCTCCTCCTCCCCCGCCGACTCCCCCGGCTCCGCCTTCTCATCCATAATCTCGAACACCCGCTCCCCCGCCGCGCGCCCGGCCTGGAAAAGCTGATTCAACTGATGCAGCCGCCCGATCGGGTCATACAAAAACGGCGCCAGCATCAGAAACTGCACATAATGCCCCACGTCCAGATGCCCGTGCAGCACCGCGCCCGCGCCGAAGCCCCCCACCAGCACCAGCCCCATCGACGCCAGAAACGACATCGTCGGATTATAAATCGCCCACGACCGCATCACCACCAGCGTCGCATCCCCCAGTTCCTTGCTCGCCGCGTTGAATCGCCCATGCTCCTCCCGCTCCCGCACAAACGTCTTGATCTGCCGGATCCCCGCCAGATTGTCGTGTAGCAGCGCATTCATCACCGACGCCGCCGTCCGCTGGATGCGATAACGCAAATGCGCCGTCAGCGTATACGCCAGCGCCCCCGCCGCCAGCAGCGGCACAGGCGAGAACGCCAGCAGCGCCAGCCGCACATCCAGCCGCAGCAGCACCACCCCCACGATCGCCACCTGCAACAACGCCACAACCCCCTGCTCCAGCCCGTCGATCAGCATCCGCTCCACCGACGTCACATCCTCCAGCACCCGCGTCATCAGATCCCCCGTCGCCCGATTATCGAACCATGCCAGCGGCAACTGCTGGATATGCCCGTACAGATCGCTCCGCAAATCATGGATCACCCGCTGCTCGAAAGTATTGTTCACCACAATCCGCAGCCCGTTGAACAAATGCTGCGCCAGGAACGCCCCCAGCCCGATCCGCACCAGCGGCCACAGCATCTCCGGTTCATGCTTCCTCACCACCTCGTTAATGATCTTCGCCGTGATACTCGGGAAAACAATCACCATCACCGTCCCCATCGTCGCAAAAAACAGCGTCGCAAACGCCAGCCCCGGATACCTCCGCAAGTACGCGAACACCCGCATCACCGTCCTCGATTTCAGGAACGGCGACACCGGCTCGTCATACAGCGAGTAACCCTCGCCCACGCGCTTCGACCCGCCCCGGCTCATCCCCGCCCCTTTAAGTGGATTTCGCATCGTCCACCATCCTCGCAGTCCTGCCGCGCCCGCGCAAGGACACGGCGATTATGGCCGGACGTCCTTTATGTCCTTTTCGTCCCTTATGTCCCTTTCGTCTCTCCTCCACAAAACACAGCCGTACTTTTTTCTTGAATCCCCTCCTACCCAATCACCTCAAACTGGCTCATCAGCCTGAACATCTCGCACCGCTCCGCGATCTCCCCCTGCGTCAGCGTCCGCAACCGCTCCAGCGAAAACGCCTCCACATTAAAACTCGCCATCACACTCCCATACACCACCGCCTGCCTCAGGTCATCGAACGTCACCTCGCCATGATCCTGGCTCGCCAGGCACCCCGCCAGCCCCCCCGCGAACGTATCCCCCGCCCCCGTCGGATCATGGATATCCTCCAGCGGATACGCCGGGCAACTGAAAAACCCCTCCGGCCCAAACAGCAGACACCCATGCTCCCCCTTCTTCACCGCCACATACCTCGGCCCCAGCGCCCGGATTTCCCGCCCCGCCCTGATCAAACTCGTCACCCCCGTCAATTGCCGCGCCTCCCCATCATTCAGGATCAGCATATCCACCCGCCCGAGCAGCGAGACCAGCTCCGCCTTCGCGATATTGATCCACAGGTCCATCGTATCCGCGATCACGAACCGCGGCCTCTCCATCTGATCCAGCACATGATGCTGCAACGCCGGCGCGATATTCGCCAGCAGCACATACGGCGTACTCGCATACCCCGGCGCCAGCGTCGGCGTAAAATGCTCAAACACATTCAACTCCACACTCCGCGTATCCCGCGTATTCAAGTCCCAATGATACTCCCCCGACCACCGGAACGTCCGCCCCTTCACAATCTGCAATCCCGCCAGGTCAATCTTCCGGCTCGCGAAATATTCGATGTGCTCCTTCGGAAAATCATCCCCCACCACCCCCACCAGATTCACCCCCGTAAAAAAACTCGCGCTCACCGCCCCATAACTCGCCGAGCCCCCCAGCAAATCCGCATGCTCCGCCACCGGAGTCTTCACCGTATCCAGCGCGATGGAACCGACTACAAGAACAGGCATGGGGCGGGAACGAATGTGGATTCAGAATTGCTCATGTGAAAGGCGGAACAGCCGCCGCGAGCAACTCCTCTAATCCGAAATTCGAAATTCGAAAATCGAAATCGCCAGAGGACGCTTAATCCTTTGTATAGCCGCCCCCTTTCGTCCCTTCTCTCCAAAACACGCCCACACTCTTCTTGAACCTCCCTCACCCCCGCGCAATCTCCCCTACCCCTCGCGCGCCTCCGCGCGCCAAAACTTTCGAATTTCGAATCGGGAGTATGTACCTGACGCAAATTGAGGCATTGGCCATTTATCCAGTCCCCATCGGTTAGGCCGGTTTTCCAGCTTTTGGCCAGCCTTGAGCGGGACGTTTTTTCTGGAAGGAGCGTTTAACGGCGGTCTCCCAACGCCCGGGAATTTCCAAGGTTTCGGCGGGACGCCCCCGGGGGGCAGTCAGCTTTTTCTTCGGCATTACGGCGTGAGTATCGCACAGGGCAAATGCAATGGGAAGGGGAGACGCAACTCCATTAATTCCGGCGGCGTTACAGAGGTCGTCCGAAAATGTTCGCACATCTATGCAAAAAATGTTTGACACAAAAATAAAGTTTTGGATATTGGGTCTATGCCACGGAAAAATGCCATTACCGAGAGCGGTCAAACGCAGAAGAAGGAGGGTTATCCCGCTTACGACCTAGAGGAATGCGTAAAGTTCTCGCAGGCCGTCAAGGACCTCGGCGGTTCCAGATCGGAGGTCAGCAAAAGCACTCTGGCAAAGCATTTCAAGGTAGCCGAAAGCACTCCCAGTTTCTTCCAGAAAATTGGCTCCGCAAAGATATTTGGCATCATTGATGGATGGGGTTCCTACACTCTCACAGATGCCGGTAAGCGGTATTTCTATCCAACAAGCGAAACGGATAAAATCCAGGCCGGTCTTTCCTTTCTGTCCAAACCGCAGTCGTTCGGAATCCTCCTGAGACGGTTTGATGGAGAAAAACTGCCGAGTACGGCAATGCTTGGAAACATTCTGCATCAAGAAGCAGGCATCGTCGATAGCTGGAAGGACCGCCTGGCTTCGACTTTTATACGCAGCGCACGGTTTCTAGGAATAATAGACGACAGCGATATTTTGCGCCATGATGCTTCTATGCAGACCCAACATCAGCCTGCTTCCGATGAAATTCTAGGCGAATTGCAAGACGGGGACATCACGCCAAAGAGTGAGGAAGTCGTGCGCCATAAGCGATCACCGGCACCGGGGTCTCCGGGCCATACCGTTTGGACGTATCCGGTCGGACCAGGCTACATACGGGTTGAGGTACCGGAAGACATAACGCCAGAAATTTGGAAGAAACTGAATGCTTACGTGCAAATTTTGAAACCTTTCGACAACGGAAGCTGAAAAGATTTCCCCGGCACCGTGTATCATCACGGGCCGGGGACCGTCAGGGGTGGCCCCGTGAATCCTAGGATCGGGGTCGCCTCTGGCACCTATCAGACGCCAACGTAGTTTAATTGCAGGTTAAAACACCCGCCTTGGGCGCGGGAGAATTGGGTCCAATCCCCGACGTTGGCTTATTCCGCTCCATTTTGCAATCTATTTCGGCGCGGGTCTGACGAGTGGCTTATACGTAAGCCGCTTGCCCTCAGCCTGTTTCAGAGCGGCAACCGTGCGCTCCCCATCATTCAGGGAGCGGGTATTCCACCGGAAGTCGAACTCGCTGACGTACCGATGGAGATGGGTTTTGGAGACGGCATGATAGATGCCGGTCAATCCGCGCTTGAGTAACGAGAAGGCCGATTCGGCGGTATTCGTGTGAACGTCTCCACGGGCGTATTCGTGCTGGCTATGCCGCACAACTTCATGGCCGCCTGGAAACTCGCGCCCGATCCCGAAATAGCTGACAAATTCGTCGGTGATGATCGTTGACGACGGGGACACATTTTCCCGGATGGCCCCCTTGAGCGTCCGGGCCGTAACGTCAGCGACGACGCTCCGGCGGATATTACCCTCGCGCTGTACCATTGCGAACACCGGAGTCTTTGGGGTTCCGCGTCCCCTCGGGTGATAACCAGTGCCTCGGCGCGGCTTGCCTCCCACATACGTTTCGTCGCATTCCACCGTTCCATTCAGCGGCTCTGTCGGTTTCGCATCTGGAGCCATTGCGAAACGAATCCGATGAAGTAGGAATAGCGCGGACTTGTGGGTAATCTGGCAATGCCGCTGGATTTCCCGGGCCGATACGCCCTTTTTGGAAGAGCATGCGCGCCAGAATGCGTAGCACCAATGCCGGAGCGGTATCAGGCTCTCTTCGTAGATTGTGCCAATCCTCACGGTGTACTGCTCGCCACAAGCCCGGCAACGCCACAGAAACCGTTTGTTGCGGGAGCCGTCCCGGGCCTTCATTTTGTAAACGTCCGGGCTCTCGCAATGCGCACAGGCCGGGGAATTGTCCCACCGTTGCTGTTCCAAAAACTCCACGGCGGCAGTTTCGTCAGCGCATGCCAATGGCAATGCCTCGACGATCTCCGACTTTTTCAGTTCCGGGTGCAGCTTCTTTTTCATGCGAGAATTATGATATCTGACGCAATACTTGTCAACAGAATTTCGGTATGGTAATTATATTTTCTTGACCTCGCTCAAACGGGCTGGCACGCGATGCGCTCTCAAGAGCCGATGTATCCTATGAGGACGACCCCAGCATGAGAGCCGACGAATCAGACGAATCTGCGGCTTCCTGGCACCCCGAGGCCGACCGCGCCGTCCTTGCCGCCCTCGCCAAATCAATTAACAGGGCGTTTGGGCGCAAGGCGTATGCGCGCGCGGACGATGGCGAATTGATGATTCAATTCGACAACAAAACCGCTTGGATTCGTGCGGATGGCAGCTTGATGGGCGAGGCTTCTACTGGACCGTCGTAGTTGTCTTAAGGTAGGCGTAGATAAACACAGTACGCCAATCTCCACCCCCTGGGCCGCCGTCGAATCCGGCGGCGTGATATGCATTCTCAATCCCCCTTGCCGTTTCTGAGTCTCCGGCATGGAAGTGAGCCCAGGCTCCATACTGCTCATTTACGGCATGATCGACGAAAAGCCGCTGTTTCGGATCAGCAGCAATTCCGACGTACCACATGTGGTTGGGATGGCCGAACTTCGCCATGTATGCGTTCAGTTCGGCTATGATTTGCTCTGCTCTAGCTAGCAACATTTTTTCTCCTTGGTTGGTTTTGCCGCCTCGGAGACACAAAAATGCCGCTCAGTTCTTCAAAGCCTTGGCAAGGGGCCGGGCCTCGCGGACACCGGCGAACTGAGCGGCAAATCGTTGAAAATTGTCGTTCTTACGCCCTCGGCTTTGAACCCGAGCGCCTCGCGTCTCCGCGATGGCGTGCAGAAGTAGAACATATTCGAATCACACTGTCAAGAAATGGATTACACAATGGGTGGTATCGCCGAGGCGTAATGACCACAATTTTGGTCGGCCCGATGGAAACTACGCATGTCGGTCTGGACGTTTGCGTCAGATACTCACTCCCGTTTCGAATTTCGATTTTCGAATTTACCCCATCATCCCCCTCACCTTCCTGCAATACCCCGCAATATCCTCCGCCTGCAAAATCCCCGACACAATTGCCACCCGCCTCGCCCCCGCCTCCAGCACCTCCCCCAGATTCTCCAGCTTGATCCCCCCGATACAAAACACCGGCTTCTTCACCGTCTCAGTCACCTTCCGGATTTCCTTCAGCCCGATCGCCGCATACTCCGGCTTCGTCCCCGTCGCATAAATCGGCCCGAATCCCAGGTAATCCACATCCTCCTCCGCCGCGCTCATCGCTTGCGCCAGCGAATGAGTCGACTTCCCGATCATTGTCCGGTACCCCGCCATATTTCGCGCCTCCGCCACCGGCATATCATCCTGTCCCACGTGTACCCCTTCCGCTCCCACCGCCGCCGCCACATCCGGATAATCATTAATCACAAACGGCACCCCCGCCGCCGACGTCACCGGATGCACCTGCTCCGCCAGCCAATTCACATCCGCCGGGATGAACTTCTTCGCCCGCAACTGAATGATATCCACCCCCCCGTCGATCATCTGCGCCGCCACCCGCATCACATCCGCCGGACTCACATAAGCCAGGTCCACAATTCCGTAGAGCTTGATTTCGTCGAGGCGCTTCATTGAAAAGCGTCGCCTTTATGCGATTCACCGCGCCGCAAAGGCGAGACTAAACTGGAGCGAGTCCTTTATGTCCCTTCCACCGCCCGGCCTTGCGTTTGCCGCGCGACAGCCACCCGCTTCTTCCCGCCAGACGAGCGACATCTGCTGAACCCGAAGGGTTCACAGAGCGGTAGCCGGGGGTTGAATGGAGCGCCAGCGAAATGATACCCCCGGGTATCCCACCCCACGCGAGACGACCCCGAAGGTGGTCGCAGAACGAAGACCATCCCAATTACGACGGTTCAATCTCTTGGGTAGGCGTCCGTCCATTCAGTCCCTTTCGCCCTTTATGTCCCTTCCGCCTTTGTGCTCTTCGCCTGCCAGCAAGTCACATCCACTACGAAGCTTTTCGTTGACAACGTACGAAGCAATTCGTAAAACACACTCAATGACGCAGTCCCTTCCCAAGCCCACCGACGCCGAACTCGAAATCCTTCACGTCCTTTGGCGCCTCGGTCCTTCCACCGTCAAGACCGTTCAGGAAGCCCTCGGCAAAGACACCGGTTACACCACCGCCCTCAAGTTCCTCCAGATCATGACCGAAAAAGGATTGGTTCGGCGCAACGAATCCCGGCGCGCCCACGTCTACCAGCCCGCCCGTTCAAAAGACGAGACCCAGCGGCAGCTCGTCGCCGGCCTTCTCAAGAGAGCCTTCTCCGGCTCCACCTCCCAATTGGTCATGCAGGCCCTCGCCTCCAGGCGCGCCACACCGTCGGAACTCGCCGAAATCAAGAAACTCCTCGAACAACTCACCCGCGAGAGCAAATGAACGCCATCATACTCCTGGCCCGTGACCCATTGGTTCAGCGCCTTGGCTGGGTCCTCATACATTTCCTGTGGGAAGGGACCGCGATCGGACTGGCCCTGGCCATCCTCCTGCCACTTTTAAATCGCGCCTCCTCCCATCTCCGCTACCTTCTCATTTGCGCGGCCCTTCTCGCTTGCGCCATCGCTCCGGTGGTGACGTGGGCCGTGCTTGCGCCGCAAGACAGCAACCCCTCCGAGTCGCCACATGCGACCGCCGACAATCCTGATACCGGCCTATTCCGCTCAGACCAGCCGTCCCTGATCCCTACTCCGGGCCCGCCGCTCCAGTTTCCGGCAACCGGTGGTGACGCAACCCCGATCACCTCCTGGCGTCTCCTCGCCATGCAAATCCTCAATCAACTGCTGCCATACGCGGTCATTCTCTGGTTCGCCGGCGTCCTCATCCTCACCGCGCGATTGGCTGTCGGCTGGGCCGGCCTGCAGCGCCTCCGCCGTTCCGGCGCCGCCATTTCCGACCAGGGCTTCCTTCGCCGTGGTCAGCCCCGGTTATGCCACGGCCTTTGGCGGCCCTTTCACTCCGCCCATCCAGCAGAAGCTCGACGCCTTCCCATTTATTCTTGGCCGCGGCTTCAACGCCTCGATGGCAATAGTCGATGAAGAAGGCAAGCCCGTCGCCGCCGCGGCGCTAAAGGCATACTATCCCGGCCCGCCCGTTGTAGTTCTTTCCGAAACCACAACCGACACCGCCGGCCTGGTGACATTTGCTCACATCGGCAGCGCCCCGCTGAACATCCTCGTGCATGCCAATGGCTATCAATCGGACGAAATCCAAGGCATCCGCCTCAACACCTCGCAGCCATATCGCTGGGTACTCAGGAAAGGGCTCATCCTCCACGGCGCCGTCACAGCCGCCGCCACCGGCCAACCCATTTTCGGCGCAACAATTAGACTGGCCGGTTTGCTTGGCCCCTACAACGAGACCTATTCCGACCCGCCCAACGCTCCGTTGCTCGCCACCACCGACGCGCACCTTGCTCCCCAATAGCCGCTACTTCCTATTCGTCGAAGCGCCCGGTCACGGCAGCCTCATGCTCGACAATATAAAGCCCGGCCAGCCTCGCTTGAATGTCGCCTTGGGGCCCGAACTCTACGTCCGCGGCAAAGTCATCCACATCGACCCCTCCGCCACCCGTGAGGGTGTGATTCACCTGGGCTACTATCAAAACTTCCAATTCGACAATAACGGGTTCGCAACCGGCTGGGACCTCGTCCTCACACCCAAAAACGGCGAAGCCGATTTCGTCACCGGCCCCCTCTATCCACTCCCCGTGGACATCGGCGTGGATATCGGCGCCCACGACCACTGGATCAAGATCGACTCAAAAGACCTCCCCAAGTCCGGTGCCATCATCGACCTCGCGGCGGACCCAGCCGGAGCAAACAACCAAAAGCAAGCCGATGCGCGGAAAGTCAACTAATCCCCGCCCGACTTGCCGCAAGGCCCGGGCGGGGTTATTTTTATGCTGCCAGAGCCAGCGAGCAATTGCCTTCGTCTACGGCCATAATGTTTTCTATTCTGCAAGGTGTGCAATTGGCCCAAGAATCGGCCTCTTCTGGCTTTGTGCTCTTTGTGTTCTCTGCGGTTAAGAATTCATGATCAAATCTCAAAGAATAATCCTCATGAAATCCGGTCGCGAATGCGGGCCTTGGCCGTTTCCCAATCCACAAACTTCGCCTCGCCCGCCTCGACCTGCCGCCGGCGCTCACGGCGCTCATTCAGAAGCTGCTTGTGCCATTCCTGCACCGGCACTTGCCCCTCGTCGCGGCAAAGGTTGTCCCAAAGGGCTTCCATCGCCATGAGCTTTTCCTCCACGGTCATCCGACCTATCGACAACGCGCTGATCTCCATGCCGCCAATCCTCCCGCGAATCACTCCCCGGCCGCAGCCAAAACCTGCGCCACAACGCCGGGCGCGACATGGAAGCGGCCATCGGCGCGAAGCTGCTCAATTACCGGTTGAACGGCGGCAATGTATCCCATTTGTTTTGCTCGAAGGAGAAGGCCGAGCGTACCAGTTACTTGTAAGCCCAAGCGGCTCGCGATGGAACGGGCAGCCATGTCGTCGAGTAGGACGACTGCCGCCGGCGGCCCCAAGGCCAACCGGATCGCCTCGGCCTCCCCATCATCCAGTTGCTCCCGTAGCAGTTCCAACGCCTTATCCTCCGAGACCATCGTCGGTACCAGCCAACCGTCCGCCACTGCTTGGGCTACTCCCTCCGAGCCAGGACGCCCTCCGCCAGCCGCCACTACTTCGCGATGCACGGCGCCGGGAATCAGCACTCGCGGGTATAATTGGGCCAGGAGCGAAAGCTGGCCGATTTTTGCAAGCTGGATCAGCGGCGAGGCGTTACTGATTGCCTCGGGCATACTTCAAATCCATCTCGAGATCGTCCTGGCTGTACGGACGGTCCACGCGCCGCTCCCCGAGCAACCCATCGAATTCCCACGTGGAAAGCCCCGCCAGCGTACGCGCCTTGCCAAAGCCAAGCGCGCCGCGCGCGTACAATGCCAGCGCCAATTCCTTGCGCATCTCGCTCTCGGCTTCGGCCGGTGGCAGACGCAAGGCATGAGCCACATCATCGGGAATATCGAGTTTCAAACTCACACCGACAGAGTAGCACCCATAGCAACGCGCGGCAATGCCCTTCCCTACCCTGTGCCACGGCCCGTCGCCGTAAGCTGCCGCAGCAGATGCTCCGCGATCACCTCCGGCGCCACCTCCGCCGCAGCCATCCATTCAAATTCAGAGAAATCATTCTTATACCCAAGAATTTCAGACGGCTTCATCCGCCACCGAAAAAATTCCTGATACACCGCCCCAGGCGTGTCTTCGATCGTATAAGATTCATTCTTCCGAAAATCGACCACGAGCACCGTTTGCGGTTTCCTCAGCATCCCCATGATATACTTCTGCCAGCTATCGACCGAAATCGCCGCGTCGAACCTCCCCATCAAAACCATCGCCTGCGTCAGATTCAGCCCGCCAATGCACGGCGCATCAACCGCTGAAGCATCCACCCGCTCGTCGAAAATATAAAACTCCGCATCCAATTTCGCCCGCAAGAGCGCGATGATTTTATTGATCGATTCATTCGGCAGTTTCTTGCAAGCCAGCCCGTTGTGATGCGGGCAAATCGCAATATTCAGCTTGCTCGCCGATAACTTCGGCAACCCCGCCTCTTCCGCTTCCGTCAGCCGGAACTGGATCGGCCTTCGCGTCCAGCGCAGAAACCGGTGCCAGCGCGGCACCTCCAAAATCGAATCAAACTCCTCCCCCGTCTCCGCCTCATAAAATCCCGGCATCCGGCTCACCATAAAATCATTCACCAATTTGCTAGACGCCGATCCCCCATCGTTCCACCGCACCGGCGTCCTCCCGCGATTGATCCATTGCAGCAGCGGGCTGTGAATCAACACCGCGATCCGCAGAAAATCGCCAATCCCTCCAAAGTAGGTCACGCCGAGCTTCCGCCTGGCCATGCGCCGCCTAGCGATTAAACTCCGCGCTCCGCGAACCAATGATCTGGTCCACGAAACCCGTGTTGTAAGTGCCCCGCAGGAAATCCGGATTCCGCATGATCGCCTCCTGGAACGGAATCGTAGTCTTGATTCCCGTCACGATATACTCCCCCAGCGCCCGCGTCATCCGCGCGATCGCGTGCTCCCGGCACGTCCCCATCGCGATGATCTTCGCGATCAGCGAATCGTAATGCGGCGGCACCGTGTACCCCGCGTAGGCGTGCGAATCCAGCCGCAACCCGCGCCCGCCCGGGCTGTAATAAAGCTCGATCCGCCCCGGGCTCGGCTGGAAATGATTGAACGGGTCCTCCGCGTTGATGCGGCATTGCAGCGCGTGATACTTCAGCTTCGGCTCCCGCACCCAATGCGAAAGCTTTTCCCCCGCGGCGATCTTGATCTGCTCCTTCACCAGATCGATCCCGTACGCCTCCTCGGTGATCGTGTGCTCGACCTGGATTCGCGTGTTCATCTCCATGAAATAGAAATTCCCCTTGTCATCCACAAGGTACTCGATCGTTCCCGCCCCGGTATAATCGACCGATTTCGCCAGCTTCACCGACGCCGCCCCCATCTTTTCCCGCAGGTCCTCGGACAGGAATGGCGACGGACATTCCTCCACGATCTTCTGGTTCCGCCGCTGGATCGAGCAATCCCGCTCTCCGATGTGGACAACGTCGCCGTGATTGTCCGCCATCACCTGGAATTCGATGTGGTGCGGGTTCTCGATCAGCTTCTCGATATACAGGCCGCCGTTTCCAAACGCCTTCTCCGCCTCGGCCCGCGCGGCCCGGAAGCCCTGGACCAGGCTCACGTCGTTGTGCGCCGGGCGCATCCCGCGTCCCCCGCCGCCCGCCGTCGCCTTGATCATCACCGGGTAGCCGATTTTCTTCGCGATCCTCATCGCGTCCGCCTCCTTCTCGACAATCCCATCGCTCCCCGGCGTGAGCGGCACGCCCGCCTTGCGCGCCGTTTCGCGCGCCGCGTTCTTGTCGCCCATCGCGCGAATAGCCGACGCCGACGGCCCGATGAACTTGATATTGCAACTGTCGCACACCTCCGCAAAGTGCGCGTTCTCGGAAAGAAAACCGTACCCCGGGTGGATCGCATCCACGTCCCCCACCTCCGCCGCGGAGACGATCCGGTCGATCTTCAGGTAGCTGCTCGCGCTCGCCGCCGGCCCGATGCAGATCGCCTCGTCCGCAAGCTGCACGTGCAGCGAATCCACGTCCGCCTCCGAATAAACCGCCAGCGTCCGGATGCCCAGCTCCTTGCACGCCCGGATGACGCGCAGCGCGATCTCGCCGCGATTGGCGATGAGGATTTTGTTAAACATGACCCGATGGAATCGCCGATCTCAGCGCGGCGCCCGTCATTTGAGCCGGAATAGCGCCTGGCCGTACTGCACCGGCTTCCCGTTCTCCACAAGAATTTCGGTAACGACGCCCCGCGTTTCGGCCTTGATCTGGTTCATGACCTTCATGGCCTCGATGATGCAGACGACCGTATCCTCGGTGATCTCGGTTCCCACCTCCACATACGGGCTGCTCTCCGGTGTTTCCGCACTGTAGAACGTCCCCACCATCGGCGAGACGATTTCCCTCCCCTGCGGCTTCGCTTCGCCCGCCGCTGCGGTGGGTGTCGAAGGCGCGGGTGCCGGCGGCGCCGGAGCGTAAGCGATGGGCGCGACCGGCTCCGCTCCCTTCTTGATCTTGATGCGATGCCCTTCCTGCTCGATCTCGATTTCCGCGAGGTCGTTCTTGCGCATCAGCGCGATCAGTTCCTTGATGTCTTTTAGGTCCAAATGCGGGCTCCGGTCAGGGGTGAGGAAGGGAAAGCTAAGCGCTTGTACGAAACACCGTCAAGCGCGGGGGATGCGGACCCAATGGCGCCAATGGCACTCGTGGCTCCTATAATGGCCCGCGCACCAGCCTTGCCGCCCGCCTCGTTTAAGTGTCTCATTGCGGATAATTCCGCGAAAAAATAGGAATCCCTTGACCGCCCCGAAAGACATTTCCCGCAACCTCCTCCCCCTCCGCAGCACCCTGCGCGAGGTGCTCGAGCGGCTCAACGCGGGCGTCCAGGGAGTGATCCTCATGGTGGACGAAGAGGGCCGCTTGCGCGGCCTTTTTACCGACGGCGATACCCGCCGAGCCCTGCTCGGTGGTGCCGCGCTTGATGCTGGCGCAGAGGCGCTTATGAATAAGCGATTCACCGTCGGCAGCGCCAAAGCCAGCCGCCAGGAGAACCTCAAACTCCTCACCGAAAAAATCCGCCATCTCCCCATCCTCGACCTCGAAGGACGCCCCGTCGACCTGATCTCCTGGGCCGAACTCTGGCGCCTCCCCGTGATGGAGCCCTCCCTCGGCGGCAACGAACTCAAATACGTAAGCGACTGCATCGCATCGAATTGGATTTCCTCCCAGGGAAAATATGTGACCAGTTTCGAGGAGTCGTTCCAAAAATATACCGGCAGCGACCACGCGCTCTGTGTCTCGAGCGGGACAGCGGCGCTGCATCTCGCGCTGGCGGCGTTGGAAATCGGCGGCGGCGACGAGGTAATCATGCCCGACCTGACTTTCGCGGCGACGGCCAACGTGGTGATCCACCGGGGCGGCGTGCCAGTGCTGGCGGATGTGACTCGCGAGACCTGGACGCTCGATCCGGAGGACATGGAGCGAAAGATCACCGGGCGCACCCGCGCGATCATGCCGGTGCATCTGTACGGGCACCCGTGCGATATGGAGCCGATCCTCGACGTCGCCGCGCGCTACGGTCTGAAGGTAATCGAGGATTGCGCAGAATCCTTCGGCGCGAAGTACAAGGGACGCCAGACGGGGACGATGGGGGACGTGGGATGCTTTTCCTTTTTCGCGAACAAAGTCATTACGACGGGCGAGGGCGGAATGGTGACGACCGCGGACGCGGAACTGCACCGAAAGATGACGATCCTGCGCGACCACGGGATGTCGAAGGAGAAGCGCTACTGGCATCTTTACCCCGGCTACAATTACCGGATGACAAACATGCAGGCGGCCATCGGCCTGGCGCAGATGGAGCGGATCGGGGATTTCCTGGAGCACCGCGCGCGGGTGGTGGCGCTTTACAATGAGCGGCTGGGCCAACTGCGCGGGATCCTGCTGCCGCCATGCGCGGAGTGGGCGTACAACATCTTCTGGCTCTACTCGATTGTGATCGACGAGGCGGAGGCGGGCATCGAACGCGACGAGCTGGCGGCGAAGCTGGCGGAGCGCGGAATCGAGACGCGGCCCTTCTTTTACCCGGTGCACGTGCAGCCGCCGTATCTGGAATACGCGAAGGGGAAGTTCCCGGTGACGGACTGGCTCTCGGCGCGGGGATTGAGCCTGCCGACGGCGAATGACATTCGGCTCGAGGACGTGGAGCGGGTATGCGGGGCGGTTGAGGAAATCGTTTCGCACCGGCGGGTGGTGTCGGTTCACCTGCAAGGGGCGGCGGCGCGGGCGTGAAGAGGCTGGCCCAAAGGCTGAAGCGGGCGCTGCTCGAGGATACCTCGACCAGCGGGACGAAGTTTGACGCGCTGGATGGGCTGCGCGGCGTGGCGGTGCTGACGGTGTTCATCTCGCACACGTCGGCGGCGGGGCAGCAGGTGACGCCGTGGACCAATTTTCACGGGACGGGACACCTGGGGGTGTATCTGTTTTTCGTGCTGAGCGGTTTTTTGCTGGGGTACTCGCTGCTGCACCGCCCGATTTACTTTGGGCGATTTTACTTGCGGCGTTTTTTCCGGATCGCGCCGCTGTATTACCTCGTAGTGACGGCGGTGTATGTGGTGCAGAAGGTGACGAAGCACCGGGACAAGACGGCGTTGTTCATCAATTACAAATTGCACGGGTATGTGGCGCACTTGCTGTTCTACCAGGGGGACAGCGTGTTCTGGTCGGTGGCGGCGGAGTTTGAGTTTTACTTCATCCTGCCGTTCTTCGTGCTTTTTCTGAACAAGCAGGGAAATCGCGCGGCCTGGACCCTGGCGGCGTTGGCGGTGGGATATTTTGCGTGGGCGATGGCGGTGGTGACGAAGCTGCTGCCGCCGACTGCCGCGCCGCGCGTGGCGGATATTCTGCAACCGAGCCAGTACCTCGACGTATTCCTGTGCGGAATCCTCGCGGCGTATGTTTATACGAACAAGAAGGCGCATCATTGGTACACGACGCACAAGGGCTGGCTGAATCCGGCGTCGGCGGCGCTGGCGGCGTTGGTGGCGCTGGTCTCGGCGGTCGGGGTGGGGGACAATTTTTTCGGCCTGGCACGCGTGCTGCCGATCCACGTGGGGCTGGATGCGTCGGGACACCTGGCGCAACTCGCGACGGCGACCGGCGATGAATTTTCCGGGGCGACGCGCGGGATTCCGATCCTGCATTTCTTCTCGCTCGGATATGGGATTGCGTTTTCGCTGATCCTGCTGGCGACGCTTTACGGGAGCCCGGTGCTGGTGAAGGCGCTGCGGTTCGTGCCGCTGCGGGTGATCGGAGTGACCGGCTTCAGTTGGTATCTGCTGCATCTGCCGCTGGTGCGGGTGGTGGGGAGGATGTATCGAAACAAGGCGCCGGAGACGTTGATGTTCGCAACGAGTTTCCTGCTGGTCGGGACGGTGGCAATCGTCTCCTATCTGACGATAGAAAAACCGTTCATGATGATGTCCCGAATGTTCTCAGGGAGAAAACCGGCGCCGGCAGCCGCGCCAATAGAATCGGCGGCGCCGCTATGAGCGCGATTGGATTCATCCCGGCTCGCGGCGGGTCAAAGCGTGTGCCGCGAAAGAATTTGCTGCCGCTGGGCGGACGGCCATTGATCGCGTACACGATCGAGGCGGCGCGGAAGGCGGGGATTTTCGAGCGCGTTGTAGTGTCCTCGGATGACGAGGAGATTCTGGAACTGGCGAAGCGCGAGGGGGCGGAGACGGATCGCCGGCCGGCGGCGCTGGGAGGGGACCGGGTGCGGTTCGTGGAGGTGCTGGAGGAATTCCTCCGGCGGGCGGGAGGTGGGGCCGAGCATGTGGCGGTGCTGTTGCCGACGTGCCCGTTTCGAACGGCGCAGGACATTCTCGCGGCGCACGGGATGCTGCTGGCGGCGGCGTCGTCGTCGTTCGTGGTGAGCGTGAGGGAGTATGAATTTCCACCGGAGTTCGCGCTGGAGCTGGACGGGGCAAGGGCACGCGTGCTGCGGCCGGAGGTTTACGCGGCTTCGACGCAAAGCCAGTCGGTTGGCAAATCGTATCATCCGAACGGGGCGATTTATTTCGCGCCGGTAAAGCTGTTTATGCGGGAGCGGAGTTTTTTTCGGGAGCCGTTGCTGGGTTACCTGATGCCGCCGGAGCGCTCGCTGGATATCGACAACTTCTATCAATTCGAGATCGCGGAGGCGATGATGAGGGCGCGCAAATGAACGCCGGCGTCCAGATCGGCAAGGTGAAGGTGGGAGGGGGTGAGCCGTGCGCGTTGATGGCGGAGATCGGAACATTTTTCAATAAGGACATCGGCCTAGCGAAGGATTACCTGGCGCGAATCGTCGAGGCGGGCGTGCCGCTGTTCAAGACGGAGATCCTGCACGATGCGGACGTATGCCTGCGCTCGAGCGGGTTGCAGATCAAGTTCCAGCATGCGGCGGGAGCGCAGGTCGAGGAGTACCGGCGGCTGATCGAGCGCAAGACGGTGCCGCTAACGGACTATGAGGCGCTGTTCGCCGCGGCGCGCGAGGCAGGGATTCCCTTCGTGGCGTCGGTATATGATTTCGAAGGGGTGGATTTTTTTGTGAAGCAGGGCGGCGCGGCGCTGAAGATCGCGCGGCATAACATCACGCATCTGCCGTTGATCCGATATTGCGCGGCGACGGGATTGCCGGTGATTTTTGACGCGGGCATCGTTTATCTGCACGAACTGGCGACGGCGGTGCATGCGGCGCGAACGCATGGGAACGGCGGGGTCGTCGTCAATCATCACCCGGGGCCGAACCCGACGGCGGCGGAAGGGCAGAACTTGCGGGCGATTGCGACTTACAAAGAGATTTTCAATACGCCGGTGGGCCTGGCGTGCCATTACCGCGGCGATGAGATACTCTATACGGCCATAGGATTGGGAGCGGACCTGCTGGAGAAGGGAGTCGTGGATGACCCGAACCGTGTGGAGCAGGATGTGGTCTCCGCGGCGCGGTTGAGTGAGTTGCCTGAGTTGGCGCGAAAGGTGCGCGCGTGCGCGGCGGCACTGGGCAAGCGATTGCCGCCGATCAAGGAGCCGCGCGATTTGAGTACTCGCAAGGGATTGGTCGCGCGGGCGGCGCTACGCGCCGGGACGAAACTGACGCTGGAGAATGTGGGATTCGCCTGGCCGCCGCTGGGGATTGCGGCGGAGTACTGGGATTTGGTCGAGAAGCGCGCAGCGGCGCGGGATTTGAAGAAGGGCAAGCCGATCCGGTGGGAGGATGTGGGCGGGTGATTTATCTGACGCCAGCGATGATAACCTGCCTCGATTCTGCGGAAATACCTTCGGGCAGGTGGACCTTCCAGTGGCGCTCGTTGCCGTCCACGCAAAGGACAATCGTGGCATCGGTCGGAGGGTGGTACAGAGGCGTCTTCAAGAGCAGAAAATCCGGGCCAAGCTGGCTTACCGCGATAGAACTTCCATTGATGAGCAGACGCATGCTCACGTCGGCGGAATGGCCGGTATGACCGGAAGAGATCAGAGTGGACGAGGACACAATATCGAATGCCGAAGCCTATTGCACCCGCAAGGGATTGCGTCTGCTGGATAGGCTCGGTACTGGAATTCATGGTATCGTTTTTGCGGTAGAGGGCAATGTGGAATTCGGGCCAGCGGCGCTGAAGGTACACTACTCGCAATAGCCGTACCTGAGGGAGAGGCGGGCGTACGAGCAGCTCAGAGAATTGAGGGTGTCGCAAATTCTCGGATTCGAAGTTCCCCAGCTTCTCGATTCCGCGGATGAACTGATGGCGATCAAAATGACGATTGTGATGCCGCCGTTCGTTCTGGATTTCGCCAGTGCCTACCTTGATTCCGCGCCGGAGTTCTCTACCGAGATATGGGACGAGTGGACCCAGAAGAATGAGGAGCAATTCGGCTCCGACTGGCCAATGGCACGGAGAATCCTGGAAATGCTGGGAGACCTGGGCATCCAGATGCTCGATCCCTCGCCGGGCAATATTCGCTTTCGCTAGGCGTCGCCGCCAATGTGGCAATCAAACGGGAAGGTTCGCGCGATCAAGGTTTCCCGAAAGAATCCGTGTCACTCACTGGACGGAAAACTCAGTCACCGAATTCCACTTCGACGGCGCGGGCGGTTTTGACCATCTGACCGTCGGGGGAGACGAGGCGGAGGCGGTTTACGGCGTCGGCGATGGGGACATCGGTCACCAGATAGTTTTGGTAGGAGACCATGTGGCCGTATTTGCCGGCGGCGATCATCTCGACGGCGTGGATGCCGAAACGGGTGCCGAGAATGCGGTCGAGCGTGGTGGGCGCGCCGCCGCGTTGCAAGTGGCCGAGCACGCAGACGCGGACCTCGCGATCGGTCTTGGCCGCGACTTCGGCGGCGACCTCCTCCGCGATGCCGCCCATGCGATACTCGCCGCTGGCGGTGGCGGTGGCGCGGATGGGGCCGTCTTTCGGGCGGGCGCCCTCGGCGACGACGATCATCGTGGAAAGACAGCCTTCCCCGGTGCGCTTGTTCACGGCATCGACGACCTTTTGGTAATCGAAG
Organism: Chthoniobacteraceae bacterium; assembly: GCA_049521415.1. GTDB lineage: Bacteria > Verrucomicrobiota > Verrucomicrobiia > Chthoniobacterales > Chthoniobacteraceae > DATAXI01. Next base: position 10,596 of record JBEKOV010000001.1, on the reverse strand, counting down.
GGAATCTCCGGAAGGAGGATGATATCCGCGCCGCCGGCGAGGCCTCCGTAGAGAGCGATCCAGCCGGCGTGACGGCCCATGACTTCGATAACCATGACGCGGCGGTGACTGCTGGCGGTGGTGTGGAGGCGGTCGAGGGCATCGGCGACGCAGGCGACGGCGGAGTCGAAGCCGAAGGTCATGGCCGTGGCAGCGAGATCGTTGTCGATTGTCTTCGGCACGCCGACGGTGGGGATGCCGGCTTCGTGCAATTGGAGGGCGGTGCTGAGCGAGCCATCGCCGCCGATGACGATAAGGCCCTCTACGCGCAGGCCCTTAAGAATGGCGCGGGCCTGCTCGATGATCTCCTCCGGGACAACGGCTTTGTCGCCGTGCATGCCGACTTTTGCGACGAAGTGGCCCTTGTTGGTGGTGCCGAGGATGGTGCCGCCCAGGGGCATGATGCCGGCGGTCTTGTGGCGGTCCAGCATGATGAAACGGCCCGGGGGCAGCATGCCCTCGAAGCCATCCTTGAAGCCAACGACCTCCCATCCGAGCTTGAGGGCGGCGCGGGTGGCGCCGCGCAGGACGGCGTTGAGGCCGGGGCAATCGCCGCCGCTATTGAGTATCCCGATTCGTCTGCGTTCCATTCTCTGTCTTTTTTTGGTTTGCGATGCGATTCGGGGGGCTTCGAGGAAAACCGGTCAGCCACGCCTGCGGCCACTGGCGGCCCATTGGTCGTAGGCAGCCCATCCGCTCTGGAGGAGCCGGAGACCGAAGTTGAACCGGTCGGCTGAGCCAAGAACGACAATCACGAGGCGGCGCGGCGTGATGAAATACCGGTCGCCCTGCTGGATGGAAATGGGCGGGCGGGCGGCGGAGAGGATCACGCACGGGCCGGTGCGGCCGGTGGTGGCGGTCCTGACGCCGTCGATGGCGTCGATGCCGAGGTTGTCATTGGTGTTCTGAAGCTCGTATTCGGTGGGGTTGGCGCCGGCGTGGTAGATGGTGATCAGGCGCTGCTTTTGCGAGACATAGAAGCGGAACTGGGAGCGATCCATGGCGTAGCGGGCGAGCTGGGCCATATCCGCGGCGGTCGAGAAAGGGAGGCGGCGCTCGTTGATTTCAAGGCCCGTGGGATTGACGAATATGGTGCCGCGCATGCCGAGCTTGCGGGCGAGGGCGTTCATCTGGGCGACGAAGCATTGGAGCGGCGTCTCATTGGCGACGACCGGGGGCAAATCCTGGCCTACGTGAATCGCGAGGGCGTAGGTGGCGACATCGTCGGATTGCATGAGAGCGGCATAGAGAAGGTCGCGAATGGTGGCCTGGTCGCCCGGCTGGAAGCCGATGGGATTCTGTGGGAAAAGGGTGGCCTCCGGCGGGATGACGACCTCCTCGTTGAGGTCCTTGTGCTGGACCTGCATCCAATCGAGGACGACCATGGCGGTGGCGATATTGGTGAGGCTGCCGACGGCGAGGCGCTTGCTGGCGTCCCTACCGAGCAGGATGTGGCCGCTATCGCAATCGACCACGGCGTAAGCGGTGGCATCCTGAGAGAAGGCGAATGGAGAAGTGAGAATGAGACCGGCAAGAAAGAGGCCGGCGAGAGTGGAGAATCGGCGCGGGTCGGGCATTATCGAACGGTTCCAGACGCGAAAGCGTAACTGTGGGCGGCGGCTTGGCAATAAACAAAAGAAAAAGCCCGGCTGGGGAGCCGGGCTCTCATGAGGAGGATGTCCGGCTTCGCTTCGCTACGCCGGGACAAGGCGGGTAAGATAGATTACCGGATGGTGGGCGAGTCGCGGAGGCCGAATTCGAACTCGTCCGGATCGAGCGCCTCGTAGACGCGCTCGGCTGCATTGCGATAATCGAAGGGGGGCGCATAACCAAGGCCCGGCGCGGTGACGGAGCCGAGGAACCCGGTGAGACGACTGCCACCGGCGAGGTCGAATTCATAGATCACAATGCCGTGGCGGGTCTTGACAGGCTGGGTCTGGGCGCCGGCGCCGACGCCGACGTCCTTGGAATCGACGACGATGCCAGAGTGCGCGCCCATATCGAGGATGCGCACGTGAATCTGGATGTAAGAGCGCCCGTTGCCCGCGAAGTTGCAGGGGGCGCTGCGAATCATGGGATTCCCGGCATTGACCAGATCGAAGCTGCCTTCGACGAGCCAGCCGGTGGTGGGATAATCGCCGGGCTTCAGGACCAAGGCGGGGGCGAGTTTCTCAAGCTCCTCCTTAAGATCCTCGGCAAATACCGCGGGAGCGAGAGACTGGAGAATGGCGGACTGGCCACCGCGCTGGTGGCCCTTCCATGTGCAATCGCTGATATCAAAGGGGCGGATATAAATTGCCCTTGGGTTCGTCGCCCCGGTGGCGACGTCGGTATGGGTGACCCGCACTCCGGCGCAGGAGGTGAGCAGCAGGGCCAAACAGAGGGCTAGCAGGCTGTTTTTCATAAGGTGGGTCCCCTTGAGAATGCACAAATCATGCCCTGCGGGAAGGGAAGTGGGGCTCCCGGCGAGAAAATGGAAGCCACCGGAGCCCCGGGCAGAAGGGCGTTTTGTGCCCCGGCGGAGATTTTTTGAGAAATGCCTTCCCTGCGAGTGCGGGGGTGCGTATGAGGACGGAGGATGCCGCCGCGCGTCAGGCCAATGGCTGATTCGCGGGTCTTGTGGCGCTCCGAATTCCGGGCCGGCATGCCGATTTAACGGTCTTAGAAACCAGCCGAAGAACCCTTTTTTCTTATGTTTCGCCGGGTCCTGAACAAGATCCATCCTGCGGTATTCCTGCGGGCGGCCAAGGTGGCGTCGAATACCATCTCGGAGCACGAGCAGCGGCTGATCGAGATCTGCCGGCTGACGCCGGAGGAGGCGCTGAAGCGACTGGGGGTGACCGAGGGGGGATTGAGCGAGGAGCAGGTGGAGCAGGCGCGGAAGGAATTTGGGGCGAATGACTTTGGGGCGAAGAAGGAAGTGGGGGTATTCATGGAGCTGCTGCACCGATGCAAGAACCCGCTGGTGATCCAGCTATTGATCATTTGCGTGATCTCGGCGCTGACGGGAGATATTCCGACGACGGTGGTGGTGGGGGGGATGATCTTCCTGAGCGTGGTGCTGGGGTATGTGCAGGAGCACCGCTCGAGCAAGGCGGTGGAGCAATTGCAGGCGATGGTGGAGACCAATTGCCTGGTGATCCGCGGGGGCGCCCAGCATGAAGTGCCGATGGCCGATATTGTACCCGGGGATATCATTGTCCTACAAGCCGGGGCGATCATTCCGGCGGACTTGCGGCTGATCACGGCAAAGGATTTTTTCGTGAGCCAGTCTTCGCTGACCGGGGAATCGATGCCGGTTGAAAAGATCACCGGCCCGTCGGACATCGCGGGGCGAGGCGTGATCGAGTTGCAGAACGCCTGCTTCCAGGGAAGCAACGTGTTGAGCGGCACGGCGCGCGGGGCGGTGGTGAATACGGGACTGAGGACGCATTTCGGGTCGATATCGGAAAAGCTGTCGGGGGAACGAGTGCAGACAAGCTTCGACCGGGGGATCGCGTCATTCACGTGGCTGATGATCCGGTTCATGGTGGTGATGACGTCGCTGGTATTCCTGCTGGTGGGTCTGACGAAGCACGAATGGAAGGACGCATTCCTCTTTGCGCTGTCCGTATCGGTGGGCCTGACGCCGGAGATGCTGCCAATGATCGTGACGGTGAATCTCTCGAAGGGTGCGATTGCGATGTCGAAGAAGAAAGTGATCGTCAAGCGACTCAACTCGATCCAGAACTTCGGCGCGATAGACATCCTTTGCACGGACAAGACGGGCACGCTGACCCAGGATCGGGTCATTCTGGAGAAGGCGGTGGATGTCACAAACCGGGACAGCGAAGACGTGCTGCGGTATGCGTACATGAACAGTTACTACCAGACGGGATTGCGTAATTTACTGGACCGGTCGGTGCTGTCGCACAGCGAGTTCGACGTGGAGCGCGGATGCGGGAAAGTGGATGAAATCCCGTTTGATTTCCAGCGCAAGAGGATGTCGGTGGTGGTGGATTATGAGGGCAACCACGTGCTGATTTGCAAGGGGGCAGTCGAGGATATCTACAAGGTATGCACGCAATACCAGGTGGACGACGAGGTCCACATGATGATCGACCTCATCAAGAACGACCTGCTGGAGGAGTATGAGGAACTTAGCCGGGATGGTTATCGCGTGCTCGGCATCGCGTACCGCGAATTTCCCCAGAGCAAGCAGACTTTCAGCGTAGCGGATGAGAGCGATCTGATTCTGCTGGGTTACATCGCCTTCCTCGATCCGCCGAAGGGCTCTGCGGCGAAGGCGATCGCGTCGCTGAAGCATTTCGGCGTGGAAACCAAGATACTTACAGGCGACAACGCGCTGGTGACCCGCAAGATATGCAAGGACGTGGATCTGAATGTACCCGAGGTCATCACCGGAGACAGACTGGTGGGATTGAACGAGGCGGAGCTGGGCGATCTGGCGGAGAAGAACAATATCTTCGCCCGGCTTTCCCCATCGCAGAAGGAATCGATCATCATTGCGCTCCAGAAGCGCGGGCACGTGGTCGGTTACATGGGCGACGGGATCAACGACGCACCCTCGATGCGCGTGGCGGACGTGGGCATCTCCGTGGATACGGCGGTCGATGTCGCCAAGGAATCGGCGGACATCATCCTGCTCGAGAAGAGCCTGCTTGTCCTCGAGGACGGCATTCTCGAGGGACGCAAGGTATTTAATAATATCGTCAAGTATATCCGGATGGGGGCCAGTTCGAACTTTGGGAATATGTTCAGCATGGTGGGAAGCAGTTACTTTCTACCATTTATCCCGATGCGCCCGATTCAGGTATTGATGAATAATCTTCTCTACGATACCTCCCAGGTTGGCATCCCGTGGGACAATGTGGATCCGGAGTATCTGCTCACGCCGCGCAAGTGGGACATCGCCAATATCCGGCGGTTTATGGTCTATGTGGGGCCGATAAGTTCCATTTTCGATTACGCGACGTTCTTTCTGATGATTTATTTTTTCAATTGCCGTTTCTTCAAAGTAGAAGGGGATCAGTATGAGACATTGTTCCAAACCGCATGGTTCGTTGAGTCCATCCTCACGCAGACGATGATCGTCCATATCATCCGCACGCGGCGGATACCATTTTTCCAAAGTACGGCGAATCCGGTGCTGTTGTTCACCACCGGTGTGATTATGTTGATCGGCGGCTGGCTGCCTTACTCGCCGTTCGCAAAGTACATCGGCCTGGTGCCGCTGCCGCCGATCTTCTGGGCGTTTATGGCGCTGTTTATCTTTACTTATTCCGCGCTGACCCATTTTGTGAAGGTTTGGTACTTCGGCAAGTTCGGGATTGATTGACGGCCATGAAGTGCATCCTCGACGCATTGCAAAACGGCCGGCTGATCGAGCTGCCGGATAATCACAAGGAACGCGCGCTCGAGTATCTTGCGACGTTGATCGAGGCGATCCCGGACCTCGGTGTGGAAGGCGGCATCACGGAAAAGGTCCTTGCGCGCGAAGCAGCGCACAACACGGGGATTGGGAAGGGCTGGGCGTGTCCTCATGCGCGCAGCCCTGTACATGGTGAGATGGTCTGCTCGCTTGGCTGGAGTCCGGCAGGAATCGACTACGGCGCGCCGGACGGGGAACCGGTACACATGGTGGTGATGTATTTCGTGCCCGATACGCAGAAGAATTCGTATCTCAAGGAGATATCGTCGCTGGCGCGGGCGATCCAGACACAGCCGGGATTGCAGGACCTGAAATCGCTCGAGGACCTAAACGATGCGCGGCACAAGCTGCTGGATGCGATATCGCTCGCGCTCGAGTCGAGCGGCCCCGAGGCGAAGGCGCGGATGATCCAACTGGAGGTTCGCCACGCGGCGGCGGAGGCCGGCGGCGCGGCGGCAACGGTGCCGGTGGATCTGCTACGCGCGGTGGCAGCAGTAACCATCGTGGCGATACCGGGGGCGAAACCGATTGTGCTGGCGCAGGACCGGGATCTCGTGCAAGCGCTCGAAGCGGCGCCAAACCTTGTGGCGCAGCTCGCGGAGAAGGGCCGGGCGGAGCACCAGGGATTGCAGGTTCTGCTGCGGTCGTTTTCAAATTATCAGCCGGATCGGGTTGTCTACGAGTGTCTTGCTTTTCGGGCGGCCGGGACGAGTAATTGACGATTCAAAGTTTATAATTCAAGGCCATGGAAAATCAGGATTCCAAATCGAGCGAAAACGTCACGGACAGGATCCATTGGGGGAATGTGATGTTGTGTTTTGTAACCAGCATCGCGGCGCTGTCGGCGATCTTCGGCGGGAGGGCATTCAAGGATGTGCAGACGAATGCGGGGCCGTCGCCATCGCCGAGCGCGGCGATCGCGTCCCCGAGTCCGCATTGAAGGACAATGAGCCCTCAGATCCGTCACCGGCTTTTATTCACCACGAACAGGCCGACGATGATGACGCCCATCGCCTCGATCAGAGGCAATTGAATGGGATCGGCGGTTGTTCGCGGCCAGATATCTCGCAGTTGCCAAAACCAATGCAGGCCGGCGAGGAACACGAGGAGGCCGATGGCAGATATCCCCTTCTTCAACCATGTTGGAATGTTTGAAAGCTCCTGAACCATTACTTCTGTTCTAGCAATTTTTATGCAGAGCCGGGATCATTAATCCCTTACGTAGAACAACGCTTGCACAGTATGATTCCGTAGAAATGTCCGATGATTGAAGCGCCTCAGTTTGAAGAACCTATCCGTATATTGTCCGATCTGCATTTCGGACACCCGGCGAGCGTCGTGGAGAATCCCGGGCAATTGGTCCCGCTCTTCAGCGAGGCAAAGACGGTCGTATTCAACGGCGACACGGTGGAGCTGCGCTTCCTGCGCGGGCGGCGCATGGGGATGCGCAATGCGGAACTGATCCGCGAGACCTGCCTGGCGGCGGGCGCGCGCCCAATATTCCTGAATGGGAACCATGACCCGATGCTCTCGGACCTGAGCCATCTGGACCTGGTAGATGGCGCGGTGCTGGTGACGCACGGGGATATGCTTTTTCATGATATATCGCCGTGGAGCCACGATGCGGAGATCCTCGGCGAGGCGCACACGCGGGAGCTGGCTGGACTGGAGGGGGACGCGCTCCTGGACCTTGAAAAACGGCTGAAGGCGAGCAAGCGGGCGGCGCTCTCGATCGAGCTCCACCGCCCGCCAAGGCGGCGCGACAGGTTATCGAGCATTCGGACGGTGATACGCGAGTGCTGGCCGCCGTGGCGCCCGTTCCAGGTGTTTCTATCGTGGGCCGCGACGCCAGGCCGGGCGGATGCGCTGGCGCGAATCTTCCGCCCGCAGGCGCGCTTCATCCTTATTGGCCACACGCATTATTGCGGCTGCTGGCGGCGCGGAAGGCGCATGGTGATCAATACGGGCAGTTTCCTGCCGATGAGCAAGCGGATGGCGATCGATGTGCAAGGCGGCACGCTGACGGTGCGTCCGATCCTGTTCGAGGAAGGAATGTTCAAGGCGGGCGCGCCGAAGATGATATTTACCGCGACGAAGCTGAAGACGGAGGAGAACTGACAGCAGACCCATACCCCGAATTCCGCGCAGTAAGTTCAAAACACAAACGGCACGCCGAGTTTCTTGAACTCCGCCTTTTGTTCCGAGAGATAGCGGTCGCCGAGTTGCTCGAAGCCGCCTTTTGCGCGGAAGTCTTTGAGAAAGGTGTTTATCTTGTCGCGGAGAGCGTCGTTGCCCTGACGGATGCCGATGGCCCAGGGTTCGGCCTTGAACGGGGCTAGAATGGGACGGGTAGAGTCGGGGTTGTTCTTCCAGTTGGTGTAAGTGGACATTTGATCGTAAATGAAGGCGTCGGCTTTGCCTTGAGTGACTTCCAGGACGCAGGCGGTTTCCTTGTCGAGGACGAGGACGCGTGCGGACTTGAGATGATCGCGCGCATAAGCCTGGCCGGTGGTACCCTGTTTCACGACGACGGTAACTCCCGGCCGATCAACGGCGGCAATTCCCTGGATGGCGGAATTTTTTCCGACCAAAAGGCAAAGGCCGGTGGTGAGATAGGGATCGGAGAAATCGATCGATTGGGCGCGCTCGGGTGTTTCGGTCATCGAGGAAATGATGAGGTCAATCCTGCCGGTCTTGAGCGCGGGGATGAGTCCGCTGAACGGGATGTTTTCAATTGTGACCGGTTGATTCAGATAATTACCGAGGGCGGTGGCGAGATCGACGCTGACGCCGGTGGGATTGCCCTGCGGATCCTCCATCTCGAAGGGAGGATAGGAGAGTTCCATTCCCACCCGCAGCGAGGCGGGGGCATCCGGCTGTGTCGCCGTTCTCGAACACGAGGTACAAAAGCCGAGCGCCGCGCCGGCAAGCAGCGCGAAGAGAGTCCGGCGTGCGGAGATTTTCGGAAACATTTTCTTTCGAATGAAACTCAACCGGTTCAGTCTGATAGAGAAACAATCCCTGCATGAAAATCCCAAAACTCTTTCTCCTCGCCGCCGCCGCCTGCCTCGGGTTTGGCGCAATGTGCGCGCCCCAGGCCCGCGCGCAGGTTTCTGTCAGCTTTTTCTACGACACATTGAGTCCGTATGGCGAGTGGGTGCAGGATCCGAATTACGGGGTTTGCTGGCATCCGACCGGGGTGGACGAAAATTGGGCGCCGTACACGGACGGCTACTGGGCTTACACGGACGCGGGATGGACCTGGGTCTCGTACGAGGATTACGGCGGGGTCGTGTATCACTACGGGCGGTGGGCGTTCGTCCCGGGAGAAGGCTGGGTGTGGGTGCCGGGTTATACGTGGGCGCCGGCGTGGGTCTCGTGGCGCACGGGCGGCAGTTACGTCGGCTGGGCGCCGCTGCCGCCGGAGGCGCGCTGGAGCGCGGGGATCGGCTTCAGCACATGGGTGGACGTTCGTTTCGGAATCGGGCCGGGATTTTATTCGTTCGTGAGCGTGGGGGATTTTGGGGCGCCGGCGCTGGGCGGCTGTATCCTGGACCGGAGCCGGAATGTGACGATCATCAATCAAACGACGAATATCACGAATATCACGGTCAACAATTCGACCGTCTACACGGGGGGACCGAGCTACGCGAAATATTCGGCGCTGAGCAAGCGCCCGATCCCGACGCTGAAGCTGGTGCGGCAAACCAATGCGTCGCTGGTCAAATCGGCAGGAGGCAAGGACCTCTCGCGCCAGGAGGGCAATGAATTGATGGTCATCGCGCCGAAGGTCAGCTCGAGCGCCGGCGGCGCGCGTCCGACACCGCCCAAAATCTCAAAGACCCTCGAGGACACGAAGCCGGACAACGGGTGGAGTATAGTCAACGACCCGACCGAGCGCTCGCGCCTGCAGGCGGACATCAAGAAGCAGGCGGGCTCGAACCTGACCGGCTCCGCGAAGCCGATCGGCTCCGCCGATGTGAAGCTGGTGACGCAAAAGACCAAGTCCAAGGGGACTGAGAAGCCGCTCGAAGCGGAAGAATCGCCGACTCCAAAATCCAGCAAGGGGACGAAGAACAAGAGCCTGAGCACGGAGGAACTGGAGAATGCGCCCGCAGCGGAGGAACAGGGATCAGCCAAAGCGGAGCCAACGCCCAAGCACAAGAGCAAGAAGGCGAAGACACCAAGCGAGGAGGATTCCGGCGCGGCATCCGACGAGACGCCGTCAAAGCACTCGAAGGAGAGCAGCGACTCGAATCTCCAGCCATTCATGAGCGGAGATGATTCCTCGAAGACGAAGGAGAGCTCAAAGTATGACTCGGGCGAAAGCGACAAGTCTGGGACCCAGGCGGATGAAGGCAAAGGATCGGAAACCGAGAAGAGCAGCAAGAGCAAGAAGAAGAAGTCGAAGCAGGAGGAGTCCCCGTCGCAAGGGTAGTAATTGCCGCTAATTCCAAAAATTATCGAACAGGCGCGCCGTGAGCGAACCGGCGCGCCTGTTTTGTTTGGTCATCGGCGGGAATCGCGTCTATTTTTTTCTTTTCAAACGGCAGGCTCGTCCATTTGAGTCGGGCGCCTTTTGATAGGAAGCGAGAAAATGCCCAAGAAATCGCGCAAGAACGTCGGCCTGATCGGCCTTGGGATCATCGGGTCCCGGGTCGCGAACGCGCTGCGCGTGGGGGGCTTCCATGTGTACGTGTGGAATCGAACGCCGCGGGCGGCGCCGAATTTTCTCGCGTCGCCGCGGCAGGTGGCGGAGCTGTGCGACGTGATCCAACTGTTCGTCGCGGACGCGCAGGCTCTGTTTGACGTGCTGGATGCGATGAGCGTTTCGCTCACGCCGAATCACATTGTCATGTGCAACGCCACCGTGGGCCCGGAGGCGACCCTGGACGCGGCGCGGCTGGTGCAGGGCCGGGGCGCGCAATTCCTCGATGCGCCATTCACCGGCAGCAAGGACGCGGCGCAGAAGGGAGAACTGGTCTATTACATTGGAGGAGAGGACGAGACATTTCGCGCCGTCGAGCCGGTGCTGAAAGCGAGCAGCAAGGCAATCGTGCGGATCGGCAAGATCGGCGATGCCGCGACAATCAAGGTGGCGACGAACATGATCGCCGCCGTGACGG